>MNFJ01000031.1 GCA_001918155.1 Deltaproteobacteria bacterium 13_1_40CM_4_68_19 | reverse complement strand
TTCGCGTAGGCCTCGCTGCCCGGCCGCATGAAGCAGGTGGAGAGAATGCGCATTATGCACGCCATCACCTTCTCGCGCGGCAGCCCTGGCAGCCGCATGTCGCGATCGATGGCCTGGCGCATGCGAGGCAACGCGCGACCGAACGCCACCACCCTGTCGTACTTCTTCTGCTCCCGGATCCGGACGGCACCCTCGCTGTAGCGGCACTGCCAGCGGCCCTTCTTGTCCGTAACCTCGCCGCCTGGGATTGCGCTGGCGCGGCGCGTTGTTTCCCGCAACCAAACGGGCCTGGAGGCATCTAAGAAGTCGCCCGGCACATCCCGCGATGGCAGACTCGGTCGCCAGCAGCGCGTCCGTGCGCTTGATTTTTCGCACTGATTCTTGGTAGTGGCAGCGCCCCTTTTCCGGAGGGGCATTCAGGAAGGCAAGGCAGACGTGGCGAACATCGACTTCGTCCGCAACATCGGCATCTCCGCCCACATCGATTCGGGCAAGACGACCCTGTCGGAGCGCATCCTGTACTACACGGGCCGCATTCACCAGATCCACGAGGTGAAGGGCAAGGACGCGGTCGGCGCCAAGATGGACTCGATGGATCTGGAGCGCGAGAAGGGGATCACCATCCAGTCGGCGGCCACGTATTGCGAGTGGGACGCGACGGACGCCTCTCGCCCGACGCACAACATCAACATCATCGACACTCCCGGGCACGTCGACTTCACCATCGAGGTGGAGCGCGCCCTGCGCGTGCTCGACGGCGCCATCCTCGTGCTCTGCTCCGTCTCCGGCGTCCAGTCGCAGTCGATCACCGTCGACCGGCAGATGCGGCGCTACAAGGTCCCCCGGCTGGCCTTCATCAACAAGATGGACCGCGCGGGCGCCAACGCCTTCCGCGTCACGCTGCAGCTGCGCGAGAAGCTGAACCACAATGCGGTGCTGATGGAGCTGCCGATCGGCGCCGAGGACAAGTTCCAGGGCGTCATCGACCTCGTCACCATGAAGGCGCACTACTACGACGGGGAGAACGGCGAGAAGATCCGCACCGAGGAGATCCCCGCCGACCTGCTCGAGCAGGCGAAGACGATGCGCCACGACCTGATCGCGGCGGCCGCCGAATACGACGACAAGCTCACCGAGCTGTTCCTCGAGGACAAGGAGCCCGCGGTCGAGGACATCCGCCGCGCCGTGCGCGCCGGCACCCTGCAGCTCAAGCTGACGCCGGTGTTCTGCGGCTCGGCGTACAAGAACAAGGGCGTGCAGCACCTGCTGGACGGCGTCGTCTACTACCTCCCCAACCCGAAGGAGGTGGTGAACGAGGCGCACGATCAGAGCAGGAACGAAGAGAAGGTGGTGCTCGCCTCGGATCCGTCCAAGCCGTTCGTCGGCCTCGCCTTCAAGCTCGAGGACGGGCGCTACGGCCAGCTCACATATCTGCGCATGTACCAGGGCGAGGTCGCCAAGGGCGACTTCATCGTCAATTCCCGCGACGGCAAGAAGGTGAAGGTACCGCGCCTGGTGCGCATGCATGCCGACGAGATGCACGACATCGACTCGGCGCAGGCGGGCGACATCATCGCCATGTTCGGCGTCGATTGCGCCTCCGGCGATACGTTCACCGACGGCAGCGTGAAGTACACGATGACCTCGATGCACGTGCCCGACGCCGTCATCTCGCTGGCCATCGCGCCGAAGGAGAAGTCCAGCGCGGCGAACTTCTCCAAGGCGCTCAACCGGTTCACCCGCGAGGACCCGACCTTCCGCGTCCACCGCGACGAGGAATCGGCGCAGACCATCGCCTCCGGGATGGGCGAGCTCCACCTCGAGATCTACATGGAGCGAATCAAGCGCGAGTACGGCTGCGAAGTGGTCGTCGGCCAGCCCCAGGTCGCGTACCGCGAGACCATCCAGCAGCGCGGCGAATTCGCGTACACCCACAAGAAGCAGACCGGCGGCTCCGGCCAGTTCGCGCGCGTCGCGGGGTACATCGAGCCGCTGCCGGAGGACGCCGTCGAGCAGTACGAGTTCGTCGACGACGTGGTCGGCGGCGCGATTCCGCGCGAGTTCGTCCCCGCCTGCGACAAGGGGTTCAAGGAGGCGATCAAGAAGGGTTCGCTGATCGGCTTCCCGGTGGTGAAGGTCCGCTGCGTGATCAACGACGGCCTCTCCCACGCCGTGGACTCCAGCGAGCAGGCCTTCAAGACGGCCTCCCTGATGGGCTTCCGCGAGGCGTACGAGAAGGCGAAGCCGGTCATCCTCGAGCCGATCATGAACGTAGAGGTGCAGGCTCCGGAGGAGTTCCAGGGAGCGGTGGTGGGCCAGCTGAACCAGCGGCGGGGGATCATCCAGAACACGGAGACGGTGGAGGGGTACCTGATCGCGAGCGCGCACGTGCCGCTCTCGGAGATGTTCGGGTACTCGACCGATCTCCGCTCGGCGACCCAGGGCAAGGGCGAGTTCTCCATGGAGTTCGCCAAGTACCAGCCGGTGCCGCGGGCGACGCAGGAGCAGATGATCAAGGAGTTCCGCGAGAAGCAGGCGGCGGCGAAGAAGTAACGCCCTCCCGGCTTCACATCTCCACTCGCGGCAGGTTCGCAATCGACCGCGCCACCGCCTCGCGCGGATACTCGAAGTCCTCCAGCTTGCCGGCGAAGTACTGGTCGTACGCGCCCAGATCGAAGTGCCCGTGCCCGGACAGGTTGAAGAGGATCACCCGAGACTTTCCTTCCGCATCCGCCTTCTTCGCCTCGTCGATGGCCGCCTTGATCGCATGCGAGCTCTCCGGCGCGGGAATGATCCCCTCCGTGCGCGAGAACGTGACCGCCGCCTCGAAGCAGGCGCGCTGTGGATAGGCCACCGCCTCGATCACGCCGTCGTGGAGCAAGCGCGAGACAAGCGGCGCGGCCCCGTGATAGCGCAGCCCGCCGGCATGGATACCGCGGCATGAAGTCGTGCCCCAGCGTATGCATCTTCACGATGGGCGTGATGCCGACGGTATCGCCGTAGTCGAACGCGTACACGCCCTTGGTCCGCCGGCGATCTCCGCCCATTTCAACCGTTCTCGCATCTCTGCGAACCGTCTGCCGCCGCCGCCGCCGCGCGGACGCGAGGAGCCACGACCCCGGCGCACGGATCGATTCGGGCAGACATCGCCGCAGGGGCCCTCCTTGCTCCCCTGGCACGGGAGCGTAGACTTCGCGCCGATGCTCGGTGAAGAGATCAGCGGACCGCCCCTGCCGGCGGTTCCCTTCCACACCGTCCCCGAGCTGATCGCGGCGCGCGCCCTTGCCGATCCACCCCGCCCCGCGGTCCGGTACCGCGGCCCCTCCGGCCGCTGGCAGGACCTCAGCTGGTCCGCGCTCGACGCGCGCCGCCGCGCCGTTGCGGCCGGGCTCGCCTCGCTGGGGGTGAAGCGCGGCGACGTGGTCGCCTTCGTCGCCCACAATTCCCCCGAGATGATGATCGGGGAATTCGCCGCGCAGACGCTCGGAGCGGCCGTCGCCCCCATTTTCCCCGGCTATTCGCCCGAGGTCCTGCACCACTGCCTCAACGACTCCGGCGCCCGCGTCGCGGTCGTCGGGACGGCGGCACAGCAGCACCAGCTCGCGCGGTCGCGTCGGCTGGAAAAGGTCGTCGTGCTCGATGATCGTCCCCTGCTCGACGACGCCCGCGGCGTTCCCCTTCGCTCACTGGAGAAGTCCGCCGGGCAGACCGCCGTCGAGGCGCGTTCCAGGGATACCGCGTTCCTCCTCTACACCAGCGGCACCACCGGCGCCCCGAAGGGCGTCGAGTTGACGCACCACAACGCGCTCTCCCAGCAGACCGGGATCGCCGCCGTCTGGGACGTAAGCGAGCGCGACGTCTTCCTCAGCTGGCTGCCCTGGCACCATTGCTTTGGCGCCCTCTTCGAGCGTCTGATGGCGCTCTGGCACCGCGCGCTGCTGGTGATCGACGACTCACGCGGGAGGGACCTCGACGGCCTGGTGCGGAACATCACCGACGTGCGCCCGACGGTGTACTTCGCCGTTTCCCGCGTCTACAACGGGCTGACCGGCCGGGCGAAGAAGGACGCGAAATTGCGCGACGCGCTGCGGTCGCTGCGGTTCGCCTTCAGCGCCGCCGCCCCGATCAGCGAGCCCGCCTTCCGTTGGTTCGAGGAGCACGGCGTGCCCGTGCTGGAAGGCTGGGGACTCACCGAGACGTCGCCCTGCGCCACCATCACGCGGCGCGAGCAGCCGCGCGCTCCGGGCGTGGTCGGCCATCCGTTGCCCGGAACGACCGTGAAGCTCGAACCCGTCGAGGGGTTCCCCGGGCGCGGCGAGATCCTCGTGCGCGGGCCACAGATCATGCGCGGATACCACAACCGCCCCGCCGACACGGCGGCCGCGATCCAGGACGGTTGGCTGCGCAGCGGAGATCTGGGCGAATGGACCGCGAAAGGCCTCAAGCTGTGCGGCCGCATCGACGGCGTGTTCAAGCTGGAGAACGGCGAGAAGGTCTCCGCGGGAGAGGTGGAGGCGCGGATGCTCGCGGCTACCCCACTGCTCGAGCAGGCGGTGGTGCTCGGTGCCGGGCAGCCGTTCGTGACCGCCCTCTGCTGGATCTCGCCGGTCGCGGCGCAGCGGTGGTTGGAAGAGCGGCAACTCGACGTTCCCGAGAGCGTCGCGGGCCTGACCCAGGTTCCGGAGCTGCGGCGCGCGATCGTCGAGGCATTGCAGGCGGCCAACCTGCTCGCATCGGTGCACTTCGAGCGGATCCGGCGGGTCGCGCTCATCCCCGAGGCGCCCGCGCTGGAGACGGGCGAGCTGACGCCGACCCTGAAAATGGTGCGCTCGGTGTCCACCGCGCGGCACGCGGCGCTGATCGCGGCGATGAGCGAGGACCGGCCGCACCCGCAAATCCTCGAGATATTCCGGCGCGCCGACCCGTTCGGTCACGCCTGATGGGCACGCTGATCAACTTCCTCGTCCTGATGGTGCTGCTCTTTGCCGGATTGGGACAGACGGGGTCGCTGCCTCCGCGCATCGGCTACGGCGCCGCGATCATCCTGGCCGTGATCACGTTCCTGCTCGCGATCGTCCGCTACCGCCGGCGCAGCAAGTGACCTATTCGCCGGCGTCGGAGAACCCGATGGGCTTCTCCGGGCCGTACCAGAACCGGATCGCCTGCGGGTCCACCTGGTAGATCCGCTTCGCGGCTTCTCCCGGCACCACCGCGCAGTCCGGCGACCCCGGATCCTCGACGACGGCGGCCGCGCCCTGCTCCAGGTCCTTCTGCGTCTGCAGCGAGACGTCCAACCGCCCGATCTTTCCGCTGCGCCGGACGTAGTGGAACGAGATCTCGCCCGCTTCGCGGATGCGGTGGGTCTCCACCAGCTGCCGCAGGCGCCGCGCGCGCTCCGACTGCATGCGCGCCTCGGCCTGCTTCGCCGCTTCCTTCCGCCGCTCCTCGGCCAGCTCGGTTTCGCGGGCCGCGAACGCCTCCTGGCGCTGCCGCTCCTCTTCGGAGGTCTGCTTCTCCCGTTCGCGATGCTTCCTGGCGGACCCCTGCCGCTGCTCCTTGGCGGCCTCCTGCGCCTGCTTCTCCGTCACCAGCCCGGCCTTCAGGAGCTTGTCGCGCAGGTTCTGCATGCGGAGCGCAGCTTAGCCTCGCACTCATCGCGGCGAAAGGCCGATTCGGCGGACGCCAAAGGGGGACCGGCGTTAAGACAACTGCGTGGAAGTGATGTTCGTCGAGCAGCCCGGGAACCTGCCTGCCCCGCCGCCCCAGGGCCGGGTGGCGGTGGTCGACGTGGCGTTTGCGGCCGGTGAGAACTTCGAAAAGAGCACGCGCCCGTTCATCGAGGCGCTCGGAGCTCGCCTCGCCATCTGGATCGATCACCACGAGCACCCTCTCGGCTGGGCGCGGTTCCGCGAGGACCCGCGGTTCGTGCTGGTTCCGAATCGGATCGCGCATGCCTGCCCGGAGCTGGTGACGCCCGAGGTGGTGCGCAAGGCGGGGCCGGTCGACGTGGTCGTTGCCCACGCGGACCTCGATGGCCTGCTCTCCGCGGTGAAGTTCCTCCGCGCCGGCGTTCCTCCCTGGCCGGAAGCGGACGAGGACGCGCGAGCCGCCGACAGCCCCGGGCGCGGGCACGCCATCTCGCCCGGTGCGGCGCGGCTATCCGATGCGCTCGATCACGCAGCCGCCGAGCTTCGCACCGCGCAGCGCGAGTCGCTGCGGCAGCAGATCGTCCAGGCGCTGGTCCGCGGACAGATCCCGTCCGCGCTTCAGCGGCGCATCGACGAGCTGGCGCGAAAGCATCAGGAAGCGCTGGCGCCGGTGGAGGCGCTCGCCGCGCAGGCGCGCGAAGAAGCGCGCGGCGTTCTCGTCGCGCGCGTGCCGAAGGCGCTCGCCCGCCCGGTGAAGAAGGCCCTGCTCTCCCGCCTCGAGGAGCGCGCGCCCGTCGCCGTCGTCATCGAAGGTCGCGCCGTGACGGCGGCGACGTTCCGCGAGGGCCTCGATCTCTCGATGTGCGACGAGCTCCCCGCGGGCCGCAGCGATTACCGGTTCGGCCATGCGGAGGATGGTGGACGCGCGGTGGTCGCGCGCCTCGGCGAGCTGGTCGAGGCAGCGTTAAGATAGGTCCATGGCCGACCTGCCCCAGGGACAGGCTCTGCTCGACGGCATCGAGCGGCTCCGCCGGGAGCTCGACGCGGTGATCCTCGCCCACTACTACCAGGACTCGGAGATCCAGGACCTCGCGGATTTCGTGGGCGATTCCCTCCAGCTCTCGCAGCAGGCGGCGAAGACCGGCGCGAAGGTGATCGTGTTCTGCGGGGTCCATTTCATGGCGGAGACCGCCAAGATCCTCAACCCGAACAAGCAGGTCCTGCTGCCGGACCTGGACGCCGGCTGCTCGCTCGCCGACCGCTGTCCGCCCGATCAGTTCGCGAAGTGGCTCCAAGGGTATCCGGGCCACAAGGTCGTCAGCTACATCAACTGCTCCGCCGGCGTGAAGGCGCTGAGCGACGTCATCTGCACCTCGAGCAACGCGGAGAAGATCGTCAACAGCTTCCCCCGCGATGCGAAGATCGTCTTCGCTCCCGATCGCCACCTGGGCGCCTGGGTGGAGAAGAAGACCGGCCGGCAAATGGTGAAGTGGCCGGGGTTCTGCATCGTGCACGAGCAGTTCACCGAAAAGCAGTTGCTGAAACTGAAGGTGCGTCACCCCGAGGCGAAGCTCATCGCGCATCCCGAGTGCGAGGCGAGCGTGCTCGCCATCGCGGACTTCGTCGGGTCGACGAAGGGACTGCTCGAATACGTGAAGACGAGCCCCGCGAAGAGCTTCATCGTCGCGACGGAAGTCGGAATCCTGCATCTGATGTCCAAGGCGCGGCCCGACGCCGAGCTGATCCCCGCTCCGCCGAGCAGCGGATGCAATTGCAGCATCTGTCCTTACATGCGCCTCAACTCCCTGGAAAAGCTCTACCTGTGCATGCGCGATCGGAAGCCGGAGATCACGCTGCCCGAGGAGCTGCGCGTGCGCGCGCTGGCGCCGGTGCAGCGCATGCTCGAGCTGTCGGCGTAGGTTTGAAGGGCCGCGACTGAAAAGTGGCCGCACCCGCCGTGGGGTGGTCCAATGAATAGGGACCGTCACGGAGGCCCATCGTGAAACAGCTCGTTCTCGCCGCCGCGCTTCTCGCCGCACCGCTCGCCGCCCGCGCCGACGTCGGACTGCGATTAGGGGTGGAAGCCAACGTCGCGACGCATGACGACGCCGGCACGCACTGGATCAGCGACAACTGGCCGTTCGCCGGAAACGTCATGCTGAGCTACTGGACGCCCGGGTCGTTCCTCTCCTTCGATCTCGAGCTCGCCGAGCAGTTCTACCTCAGCGCCCCGGCTGGCGCGAGCAGCCGCATCGGAACCGTGTTCCGGCCCGGCGTGCGCATCAGCCCCCCGCTTCTGCCCATCTACATTCGCGGCGCGCTGCCCATCAACGTCGAAACGGCGAGCGGCGAGCGCGAGCTTCTCGACGCGCGCCTCGGCGTCGGGTTCAACATCCCCCTGCTGCTGTTCAAGGTCTACCTCGAGGCGGACGCGGATTTCCCCCTCACCTCGAAGACCACGGGCACCGGCTCGAACATCAGCGCCTTCAACCGCCAGGCTTTCTTCGTGGGCGGCGGGCTCGATTTCAGATTCTAGCGCCGACCCTGCGGGGCGGGTCGGTTCAGAGGGTACGCCATCGTTGTTAAAATCATCTCATGACTGACGTCGACTCGCCGCTCGCGCTCGTTCTCTCGGGAGGCGGCGCGCGCGGCGCTTACGAGGTCGGCGTCCTCCGGTACGTCCTGGGGAAGCTCATTCCGCGGCTGGGCGATTCGGCCCGGCCGCGGATCTTTTCGGGCACCAGCGTGGGCGCGATCAACGCCTGCGCCGTAGCCGCCCACCACGACCTGCCCGACTTCGCCGCCGGGCAGCTCGCGGAGCGGTGGCGCCAGCTCAGCCTCGAGCACATCTTCCGCCTCGGCTGGAGCGATCTGGGCGGCCTGATGCGCTGGATCTTCGGTTCGGCGCGCGACGCCGGTCCGCGCAGCCTGCTCGACGCCGCTCCCTTGGCGGAGCTGGTCCGCTCCGTGATCCCCTGGCGCAACCTGCACCAGGGCGTCTCCGATCGCCGCGTCCTCGGCGTGACCGTCTCCGCCACGGACGTCGAGACCGGTCACACGGTCGTGTTCATCGAGACCGAGGACGAGTCGCACAGGCTGGTATCCTCCGGCGACCGCGCCATCGACTGGACCGCGGTGCGGCTCACGCCGCAGCACGCGCTCGCCAGTGCCGCCATCCCCATCATCTTTCCCACCGTGCGCGTCGCCGGCCGCATCTACTCCGACGGCAGCCTGCGGCAGAATACGCCGATCGCGCCCGCGCTGAAGCTGGGCGCCGGCCGGGTGCTGGTGGTCGGTCTGCGCACGCCCAAGCCGCTCTCCGCGCCGCGCGCCGGACGGCAGGACGCCGAGGATCAGAGGGCCTTCTCCTCGCCGCTCTATCTCTTCGGCAAGCTCCTCGATGCGCTGCTGCTGGACCGGGTGGAAAACGACCTGGCGAACCTGCGGCAGGTGAACGCCGCGCTGCACGAGCTCGCTCGCGTCTCGCACGCGATGCCGAGCTCGCTCGCCGTCGCCCTGCAGAACGCGGGAGGCGGGCTACGGCCGGTGGCCGACGTGTTCATCCGCCCCTCGCACGACCTGGGGTCGTTGGCCGAGCACATCCTCTCGAGACCCTCGGTCCGCGCCCGGCTCTCGGGCCCGGCGGGATACTTGCTGCGGAGGCTCGGAGAAGCCGCCGGACGGGGGGACCCGTCCGACATGCTCAGCTACCTGCTGTTCGATGTGGAGTATGCGACCGAGCTGCTGCAACTGGGCGAGCGCGACGCGGCGGCGCGCAAGGACGAGCTGGAGGAGTTTCTCGTGAATCCGGCGGTGGCGCCGGTGCGCGAGGCCGTCTCTTAGCAAGGAACATCAAAGCTCCTCTTCCTCCTTCGGCTGCGGCCCCGGGACGATCCCCGCGATGTCCGGATCCTCACCTTCGGGAACCACGCGCTCGGCGCGCTCGCGCTTGCGCTGCTCGCGGCGCTCGTCTTTCTCCTTGCGCCGCTCGAGGCGCGCCAGCTCCTTCTGTCGTTTGTTGGATCTCGGCTGCACGCGTCCTCCAGATAACGAAAAAGCCCGGCCTTTGTGAAGGCCGGGCTCGTTCACACCGTCCGATCCGCTTTAGGCGACGGGGCGGACGTTCGCGGCCTGCAGGCCCTTCGGCCCCTTCTGCACCTCGAATTCGACCTTCTGCCCTTCGGCCAGCGAGCGGAAGCCGTCCGCCTGGATGGCGGTGTGATGGCAGAAGACGTCCGGGCCGCCGTTGTCCTGCACGATGAACCCGAACCCCTTCGCGTCATTGAACCATTTCACGGTACCTGTAACCATTCCAACGCTTCTTTCGATGTTTGGACGGCACCTTGCCGCCCTGTCCGCAACCACGTGCGGATACGCGAATGTAACATTCGACGTGGTAGATCTCATCCCGAAAGCCCCTCCGGCACTTCCGCCAGCCATCCAGGCGGGGGCGATTCCCCCCAAGGTGACTGGATTCGCGGTACAAACACCGGCCGTCGTCCCTGGCGACGGTATTCCATGGTGGGACAAGGATGGCCTTCGATCTGAGCGAGCGGGCAAGCGGCATCCTGCTCCATCTGACGTCGCTCCCCGGTCCTCACGGGTGCGGCGACCTGGGGCCGCAAGCGCACGCGTTCGCGCGCTCGCTGCACGATGCCGGGCAGCGCTGGTGGCAGATGCTGCCGGTCGGGCCGCTCGGGTACGGCAACTCGCCGTACAGCGCGCACTCCTCGTTCGCGGGGAACCCGCTGCTCATCAGCCTCGAGCGCCTGGCCGAGGAAGGTCTTCTCTCCCGCGCCGCGCTCTCGGACGCGCCGCGCTTTCGCCGCGGACGCGTGGACTACGCGGCGACGCGCTCCTGGCGGATGCCGCAGTTGCGCAATGCCTACGCCGCGCACGGCAGGCGGACGGACGATCATCTGCACTTCGAAGCCTTCTGCGCCGCGAACGCAGGCTGGCTGGAGGACTTCGGGCTCTACGCTGCGATCAAGCAATCCCGGGGCGACCGCCCGTGGACGGAATGGGAGCCGGAGCTCCGCTCGCGCGATCGGGCTGCGCTCGATCGCGCCCGTCGCGCCCTGCGCGCCGAGATCGACCAGCACCGATTCGAACAGTTCCTCTTCGACGACCACTGGCAGGCGCTGCGCGACGAGTGCCACCAGCTGGGCATCGGGCTGATCGGCGACCTCCCCATCTTCGTCGCCCACGACAGCGCCGACGTCTGGGCCCACCGGGAGCTGTTCTTCCTCGACGCGCAAGGTCAACCCACGGTGGTTGCCGGCGTCCCTCCCGACTACTTCAGCGCGACCGGCCAGCGCTGGGGGAACCCTCTCTATGATTGGGAGGCGCTCGAGCGGACCGGCTTCCATTGGTGGCTCCAGCGATTCGCGCAGACGTTCGCGCGGTTCGATGCCGTGCGGCTCGACCATTTCATCGGCTTCACCCGATACTGGGAAGTCCCCGCCCGGGAGCCCACCGCGAAGAACGGCCGCTGGCGGCCGGGACCCGGAGCCAGGCTGTTCGAGGCGCTGGGACCGGCGCAGCTGATCGCCGAGGATCTGGGCGAGGTCACCCCGGAAGTGACGGCGCTGCGCGAGCGCTTCGGGTTTCCGGGGATGCGGGTGCTGCAGTTCGCCTTCGGCACAGACGTCCAGGCGCGGGCCTTCATGCCGCACAACTACGAGCGCAACTCGGTCGCCTACACCGGCACGCACGACAACGACACCACCTCCGCCTGGTTCCACGACTGCGGCTCCCCGCAGCGTTCGGAGGAGCAGTGCGAGGAGGAGCGCCGGATGGCGCTCGCGTATCTGGGAGTGAAGGACGGCGGCCGCGAGATCCATTGGGACATGATCCGCGGCGTCTGGGGGTCGGTCGCGAATCTGGCGATCGCTCCGGTCCAGGACCTGCTCGGTCTCGGATCGGAAGCGCGGATGAATCTGCCCGGCACAGCCGAGGGGAACTGGGAATGGAGGCTGGAGGCGCTGCCGGATGTGGCAGTGCTCGACCGCCTCGGCGAGATGACGGGCCTCTACGGGAGGAGCGCCCGGTGAAACGAAAGTCCTGGGAGATGCGCCGCGGGCAGCTGCGCGAGGATCCGCAGTGGTACAAAGACGCCATCATCTACGAGCTGCGGGTGCGCTCGTTCGTGGATTCGAACGGCGACGGGATCGGCGATTTTTCCGGCCTGACCTCCAGGCTGGACTACCTGCAGGACCTCGGGGTGAACGCCCTCTGGCTCTTGCCCATCTGCCCTTCGCCGGGCAAGGACGACGGCTACGACATCTCCGAGTACACCGACGTGCATCCCGACCTCGGCACGGTGGACGACTTCCGTCTCTTCGTGGATGAGGCGCACCGGCGCGGGCTGCGGGTGATCACCGAGCTGGTGATGAACCACACCAGCGACCAGCATGCGTGGTTCCAGCGCGCGCGGCGGGCGCCGCCCGGATCGCCCGAGCGGCAATTCTACGTCTGGAGCGATCAGCCGGACCGATACAAGGACGCGCGCATCATCTTCAAGGACTTCGAGCCGTCGAACTGGTCGTGGGATCCGGTGGCGAAGCAGTACTTCTGGCACCGCTTCTTCGCCCACCAGCCCGACCTGAACTTCGACAATCCGGCGGTCCACGAAGCGATGCTCTCCGTGGTCGACTTCTGGTGCGGCCTCGGCGTGGACGGCCTGCGGCTCGACGCCGTGCCGTACCTGTACGAGCGCGACGGCACCAACTGCGAGAACCTGGCCGAGACGCACACCTTCCTGAAGAAGCTGCGCGCGCACATCGATTCGCGCTTCAAGGACCGGATGCTGCTGGCGGAAGCGAACCAGTGGCCGGAAGACGCCGCCGCGTACTTCGGCCGCGGCGACGAATGCCAGATGAACTTCCACTTCCCCATCATGCCGCGGATCTTCATGTCCATTCACATGGAGGACCGGCTGCCGATCTCCGACATCCTCGCGCAGACGCCGCAGATCCCGGCGAACTGCCAGTGGGCGCTGTTCCTGCGCAACCACGACGAGCTGACGCTGGAGATGGTGACCGACGAGGAGCGCGACTACATGTACCGCGCCTTCGCGCACGAGCCGACCATGCGGATCAACCTCGGCATCCGCCGGAGGCTCGCGCCGCTGGTCGGCAACGACCGGCGTCAGGTGGAGCTGATGAACGCCCTGCTCATGTCGCTGCCGGGGACGCCAGTCCTCTACTACGGCGACGAGATCGGCATGGGCGACAACGTCTTCCTCGGGGATCGCAACGGCGTCCGCACGCCGATGCAGTGGAGCCCCGACCGCAACGCCGGCTTCAGCAGGGCCAATCCGCAGAGGCTGGTGCTGCCGGTGATCATCGATCCCGAATACCACTACGAGTCCTTGAACGTGGAGGCGCAGCAGGGCAATCCGAACTCGCTGCTCTGGTGGATGAAGCGCCTGATCGCGCTGCGCAAGCGGTTCCAGGCGTTCGGGCGGGGGAGCATCGAATTCCTCTCGCCGGAGAACCCCAAGGTGCTCGCGTTCATCCGGCGGTTCGAGGAAGAGACCGTGCTGGTGGTCGCGAATCTCTCGCGCTTCACCCAATGCGTCGAGCTGGATCTGCGCACCTTCAAGGGCCACGCCCCGATCGAGCTGATCGGAAAGACCCGGTTCCCAACCATCGGCGAGCTGCCCTACCTGCTCACGCTCGGCGAGCACGCGTTCTACTGGTTCTCGCTGGAGGAGCCGAAGACCGCCGCGCAGGACGCGCGCGAGGCGTCGTACCAGCCGCCGCTGCTCGAGGTCCCGAGCGGGTGGGAGGGCCCGCTCAGCGGTGGCGAGCGGTCGTCGCTCGAGATGGTGCTGCCGGCGTGGCTGGAGGGCCGGCGCTGGTTCCACGGGCGAGCCAGGGACATCTCGCAGGTGCGCATCCAGGACATCGTTCCGGTCGACTCTCTGCGCTTCGCCATGCTCGAGGTGGAATTCAGCCAGGGCGAGCCGGAGCAGTACGTCCTTCCCTTGGCGATACAGCCGGACGACAAGCCCGCTGCTGGGCAGGCGGTGATCGCCGTCCTGCGCCGCAGCGACAACTCGCAGTTGTACCTGGTGGACGCGCTCTCCGACTCGGCGGCCTCGGCCGCGCTCCTCGACGCGGTCCGCACCGGCACCCGCAGCCGCGCCGCCGCCGGCCTGCTGGTGGCGTCCGCGCGTCCGGGCTTGCCGGCGGGCGAGGCGCGCCTGTACCGCCAGGAGCATCACGCCGCTTCCGTCCAGTACGGCGACGCGCTGCTGCTCAAGTTCTATCGCCGGCTCGGGGAAGGCATGAACCCGGAGCTGGAGATCGGACGCGCCCTCACCGAGCGCGCTCCGAACGCTCCCATTGCGCCGCTGTGGGGAGCGATCGAGCTGCGTCCCCGGCGCGGCGAACCGATCACCATCGCGACGCTGCACGGCTGGGTGCAGAACCAGGGGACGGCCTGGCATTTCTTCCGCGAGGAGCTCCGCCGCTATTTCCAGCGCGCTCTGGCCACCAGCCGCGAGCTGAAGCCGCCGGCCCGCCCGCCGGGGTCGATGGTCGATCTCGCGGAAGCAGAGGTGCCGCCCGCCGCCCGCGAGATGCTCGGCAGCTCACTGGTCGCCGCACATCTGCTCGGCGCGCGCACCGCGCAGCTGCACGCGGCTCTGGTCATCCCCGACGACCCGGCCTTCGCCCCCGAACCGTACAGCGCGCTCGACCAGCGATCCGTGTACCAGACGAAGCGCAACCTGACCGGAAAAGTCCTGCGGCAGCTCCGCTCGACGAAGCTCGAAGGGCGTCCCGCCGAGCTGGCGCAGCAGCTGCTCGCGCGCGAAAGCGATCTGTACGCGAGCTTCGAGCCGCTCCTGCGCGCGCGCTTGACGGCGCAGCGGGGCCGGATCCACGGCGAGTACCATCTGAGCAACGTGCTCTGGACCGGCAAGGACTTCGTCATCGTCGACTTCGGGCAGAACCCGAACAAGCCGCTTCCCGAGCGGCGCCGCAAGCGCAGCGGCCTGCGCGACATCGCCTCGATGCTCCGGTCGTTCGACCTGGCGGCGACCATGGCGTTGCGCGACACCGCCACGGTGCGCGAGAGCGAGCGCGGCGGCGCGGAACCGTGGGCGAAGCTCTGGTCCACCTGGGCGCCGGCCGCATTTCTGGCGGCATACTTGCAGTCCGCCAAGGGGTCTCCGTTCCTCCCCGAGACGCGCACCGAGCTGGAGATGCTCCTGCATACGCACGTCATCGAGAAGGCCCTCGACGAGCTGGAAGCGGAGCTCGGCCGGCGCGACGACTGGGCGCTCGCGGCCATCCGCGCGATCCTCGAGTACCTCGGATGAACTACTCGCCGATCGCGACCTGCCCCGCGCTGCAGGAGACGGTGCCCAGGTTCAACGACGTCCCGGGATCTTTCGGAACCACCAGCTCGAACCTGCACGTCCCTTCGCGGAACTCCACCTCCGCCAGGTGGGTTCCAACGCCCAGGTCTTCGAACCAGAACTGCCCGTCCGCGCCCAGAGGGCTCTTCAGCCTCGAATCGAGCCTCAGCTCGCCGAATGCCGGCACCGTCGGATGCCCGTTCAGATCGACGCGGACCATCCCTTTGACGCTGGTCACCCGCTGGACGTCGAACGGCACCAGGGCGCCACCCCGCACCGTCGTGGCCACCACCTGCTCGACGGCCCCGATCTGGTAATCGATCGGGATGTCCGCGTCTCCGATGCGCAGTCGGTTCCCGTAGTACGGCTGCAGCGACGGGACGAGGAGATTGCCGCTCCCGTTCGTGCGCCCGATCTCCTGGTTGTTCAGGAATCCGCGCACGCCTTCCAAGCCGGGCACCTGGATGAGAGCGTATCCTTCCCGCACCGGCCGGCTGGCCATCACGATTCCATCCACCAGCACGAGGGCGCCGGCGGCGGTGGCCGTCGCGCCGTCGCTGCCGGCAACGCGATCGTAGTTCACCAGGTACGTCCCGTACGCGCCTTGGTACTGGACCTGCCCGAGGCCGCCCGCGGGCTGATCGCGGTCGAGCGTGGAGCGGAGCTGGTAGCCCCAGCCCTCGCCGAGCGGCAGGGCCTTCTGCACGCCCGCGCTCGCCGAGCCCGAACGGCTGCCGGCCGTGCCGCTGATGTCGCCCGAGGCGCCGCTGCCGAAGCTGTACATCAACGTAAGAAAGGCGAGCCACTCCGCGCCTTCTCCGGGCGTGCGCTGGCGCGAGGCGCTCAGCGAGATCGCCAGGTCGTTCGAGACGTGCAGGTCGCCCCGCAGCGTGATCGCGGAGGAAAGGCCGACGTCGCGCATGGCGTTGAGCTGGGCCTCCAGCGCGACGTTCACCCGCGGCATCACCGGCGCTCCGACGGCCCCACGCAGCTGCAGCAGAGGGCGGTCGGCGGCGGCTGGCAAGGACAAGTTGGAGTAGCTCGCGCTCATCGCCCGGATGGAACCACCCGCCGAGAGCCGGCGCGTGAACACCGTGTACGAAAGCGAGCCCGCAGCACCCGTCGCCGCGCCGTCGGTGCTGGCTGCGGCCTCCAGATCGAGCTCGCCGACGGGAAGCGCGAGCGCGAGGTTCGGACCGCCGCTCGCCAGCAGCGAGGTGCCCCCGGTGCGCTGCAGCGCCGACTCCAGCCGGTAGCCGACGGTCAGCCGATCGCCGATTCCGATGCGGTGACGGGCCAGCAGCTCGGGAGACCCATAGTGGGTCGACTCCTGCCCGAAGCCAAGCCGCCGGAACCCGAGGTGATAGCCGTACTCGCTGATGCCGTCGGCGAGCACACCGGAGGCGGCGTAGTACGGCGAGGCGAACTCCTGCGTGCGGCCGAACGCGTCGCGCACCACGTAGCTCACCTGTCCGACGCCGCTGCCGACGGGCAGGTTGCGCACCTCGAACGGACCGGGAGCGATCTGCTCGTGCCGCAGCAGCGTGCCGTTCATGTACACGTCGAGGGTCGAGGGAGTGAGGATCGCTCCCGAGAGCCGCGGAAGCGGCTGCCGGACGAAGTACGGATCCAGCGCGAACTCGCGCGTCACGCTGATCCCGGAAAGCTGCGCGGTGCCGCCCAGGTCGGAAGAAAACCCGATCGCGTCGCCGAGCTGGATGCGCCGCATCTCGGACGGATCGTCCAGGACCAGGTAGGAAAGGCCGCGCACGAAACTGTGATCGGGCAGGACCGAGAAGCCGGTGAAGGCGAGGTTCCCGCGCAGGCTGGCGCCGAGCTCGCCCGAGCCGCTGAAGGTGCCGCGCCCGTCGGCGGTGAGCGAGTAATTCATGAAGCCGCTCGTATCGCGGTGCAGGACCATCCCCGTCGGACGGACCACCGGACGCAGGTCGATCGCAGTGGTCTCCAGCATCGCCGGCTGGGCGACGATGCGAATGGCAAGCGCCTGCGGATCGAAGCGGAACTCGACCTCCGGGGCGAGCGATCGCAGCGAGACGTACTCGCGCCCGTCGTGCATCTCGCGGTTGCCGCGCAGCCCGCGCAGGCCACCGTTCTCGAGGTCGGCTACCGCGACCAGCGCGTCATCGGGCGTGTCGGCGCCGCGCAGGTACACCAGCACGGTGTCCCTGGAGACGTCGTTGACGAACAGCTCCAGGTAGGCGCGCTGCTCGAGCCCGGGCTGCGCCAGCAGCGCCGGGGCCCAGAAGAGCAGCAGCGCTGCCACCCCCCGCCGCATATGTCACGTGCCGCACGCCCCACCCGGCGTGTCGAGCGGCTCCTGGAACACCTGCTCCTTGTCCGTCTTCACGGACATGACGAGCCTGCGCACCTTCGTACACGCGTCCTTCGGGACCGCGACTTCATAGCGCTTGTGGCCGCCGGCCAGCACGTACCAGCCCTGCGCCTCCTTCTCGAACAGCTTCGCTCCCCCCTCGGCGAAGCCTTCCAGGCGCACGGTGTCCACGCGGAGGTGGACGTTGCCCGTGTTCTGCACGTCGAGCGAGGCGCCGGCGGCGCCGATCGAGAGCGTGGAGAGCTTGCGATCCTCGAGCAGCTTCACCGGTGCGACGAACACCGGAATTCCCACCCTGGTCAGGACCCGTACGGTCGAGCGCGTCTGCGGCTTCTCCGCGGCGGGCAGCTCCTCCAGGAAGATCCGGTAGGTCTTCTCCACCGGCCCGAAGGGGATCACGGCTCCCAGACGCAGACTTCGCGTCTCCCCGACCTTCAGCTCGAGGACGGTAGGAAACACGAGGACGTCCTCGGTGGGCCCGAGCTTCATCCCGGTCCGGCCGTCCTCGTCCCATGCCATGATGGTGACCTGGTACCGGGCGTCCTCAGGCCCCTCGTTGCGGAGCGTGAGCAGCGATTTCGAGGCGTCGGGCGTCAGCCAGACCTGGACCGGCGAGATGTTGAGACCGGAAGCGCGCGCGCGCCCGGCCCCGCAGAGGACGCCGAGCGCGAGCGCGATGTGCCGCTTGCCGATGCGGATCACTTAGAAGTTGACCGTCGCCGTCACGCTGTCGGTGTAGCTGCCGACCGCCACGTCCTGCCCGGGAGGCACCGAGCCGAAGATCGTGATGGTCTGCGCGGAGATGGTCGGCACGGAGGGCGAGAAGGTCGAGGTGCCGGAAGTGTTGTCGCCCCAAAACGCGACGCTCGGGGCGGCCGTGGAGGAGTCTCCGACGCCGTTCGGCACGAACAGATCGTACGAGAGGAAGTTGCCGGCAGCCGGCGAGGTGGTGTTGTTCATCGCCCGCTTGCCCGCGATGTTCTGCCCGAAATTCGCGTTGGCGACGGAGAGCGAGATGATCGGCGAGGAGCCACGCGTGCAGGTCAGCGTGAAGCTGGTGTTGCCGGCCAGACCAGTGGTCGCGTTGGCCACGACGGGATCGTACGCGCCGAAGTTCAGGTCGCCGACGTTGCTCATCACGCATTTCGCGGCGACGGACGCGGTGGCATTGAAATTCTTGCTGATCGCCGTCGCGTGCGCTGGAGCATCGGCGAGGAGCAGGACAGCCGCAACTGCAGCGGCCAGCATCTGGACAGAATGGCGAGGCATGTCAAATCCTCCTTTTAGGGCTTAGAAGTTCACCGTCGCAGTGACGGTATCCGTGTAGCTGCCGACGGCGACGTCCTGACCCGCGATTGCGGCGCCGTCCATGTTGAAGGTTCGCGCAGCCTTGCTGGCGGGCGCGGAAGGCACGTACGGGGCGGCGATGGTCCAGGAAGTCGTGGTTCCCGGCCAGTAGATGTCGTAGCCGAGGTAGTTGGTGGTGGCGCCCAGTCGCATCGCGCGCGGGCCCGCCGAGGCCGCGCCCGGATGCAGTCCGTTGTCGAGGCCGATGCTCGGCGCGGACCCCTTGGTGCAGGCGATCGTCACCGTGCCGCCAATGGCGAGGGCGTTCGCGCTCGCGTTGGCGACGACCGGATCGTAGGTGAAGCTGATTCCCGTCGTGGCGATGGTGCACATGGCCGTCACCGTGCCCGTCACCGTGAACGGGGAGGTCGCGGTCGCCGCGCCGGCATCCGGCGTCCATGCGGCCATGGCGAACAGGGCCGCAAGGCACACGGCCCCGGTGCGGCGGCAGGATTTCCCGCGTCGATCCATCATTGGCGATCCCCCAAGCTTCGGTAGCCAGATTATGGGCCCCACCAGCCTGCAGTCAAGCGATTGGTTATCGAAAATTACAGAGAAAACGTAGAGATAAGTGGCGATCTGGAGGGGGGCATGGACGTTTTGCATACATCTGCTCGCCCACACGCACGCATTTGCAATTTTTTTGTGGAGCCGCAACGCGGACTGGAGCAGGATCGGTACCGTGAAGCGCTGGTTCCTGGCGATCGCCGCCGTCGCCGCTGCCTCCTCGGCACGGGCCGCGCCGAGCTGCAAGAACCTCTCGGTCACCGCGCTCGTGTTCGGAAACTATGACGTGTACAACGCAACGCCGACGGACTCGGCAGGGACGATCTCCTACAGCTGCCCGCCGCCGACGACACCCACGGTGACCATCGACGCAGGGCAGGCGTTCGCGAACGGCCGCCGGCGCATGACGCTCACCGGTGGCACGGACTGGCTGTCCTACGACATCTTCGTGGATGCGGCGCGGAACACGGTCTGGTCTTCCACGCCCGTGTCGGTGCCGGCCGGCAACATCGTCTCCGTTCCGTACTACGCGCGCGCGTTCGCGCTGCAGGACGTCTCCGTCGGCAGCTACTCCGACACGCTGGTCGTCACGTTCAACTTCTGACTTCCGCGCAGGAAGGCCGCCATCTCCGGCAGCAGCCGATCGCGCAGCGCCACGTCCGCCCGCAGACGCTCCAGCGTCTGCGCCACCGCCTGCTTCGCCGAGGGCAGCTCATGGGCGACGAGGAACTTCTCCACCTCTTCCAGGTGCCGGCGCTCCGGCAGGCTCCCCAGCGCTTCCACCAGCCGGCGCAGGATCATCGGCGAGTCGGCCTTCGTGCGCACCTCGTCCCACCGGGTCTGCACGAGGCGCCAGGCCGCTTCTCGCGCGGCGCGGTTCCCGAGCAGGGTCCCCAGGTAGCTGGAGAAGTCCTGCATCTGCACGAGGGGATCCAGCGCGAGGGCCACCGCGCGGTCGACGAGCCGCGGCTCCTCGACCATGGCCAGCGCGTGGAGGTAGCGGCGCTTGGCAGCGGGATCGAGCTCGCTGCGGGCGCGCTCGCGCAGCTCTTCGAACCCCTTCTCGTCGGCATCGCGAGCCGCCGCGGCCACCACGATGTCGAGCAGGTTCGGATCGATCGCGAACGGGTGCTGCAGGTGCTCCTGGAAGCGTTCGTTCGCGCGCGCGATCTCCGCCCGATCGCGAGCGACCAGCGCGAGCGCGCGCAGCACCGCTGCCCGCCGCAGCCGCCGCTCGTCGTCCTCGGCCGGCGCCGGGTCCCAGCCGAGCTCCCCGCCTGGACCGGCGAAGAGCCCGCGCACCCAGGCGTGGAACGCGGGGCGGTCCCCGTCGCTGACGCCGCGGTGCTCGAGATATCCCAGCCGGCCGACGACCTCGTCGAGCACGGTGTGGTCCTCTTCGCTCCTCAGGCCCGCGAGCAGGTGCAGGAAGCCCTCGAGCTTCACCGCGTTGGCGCGCACGAGCGCCCACTGGTCCGAGACGAGCGCCATCCGCTCTTCCGGACGAAGCTCCCGGAGCGCGGCCACCAGCCGCCGCAGCAACTCCGGGTCGTACGCGGTCCGGTAGAACCCGCGCGCGCCGGCATTCCCGAGCACCCAGCCTGGCTTGCCGCCGGGGTCGAGCGTCTCCTCCTGCGACTGGAGGAGGACGCGGCGCTCGCGGCCGTCGATCCTCAGGACCAGCGGCACCAGCCATTGCGTCGGTTCGGGGGTCGCTTGCGGGTCGGAGAAGAATCGCCTCTGTGCGATCCGGATCTTCCCCTCTTGCAGCCCCAGCGTCACCAGCGGATATCCGGTCTGCCGGATCCATCCGTTCGCGAGCTCGAGGATCGGCTGGCCGGACGCCTCCGCGAGCGCGCCCCAGAGGTCGTCGGCCGTCGCGTTCGCCTCCCGGTGCCGGCGCATGTACAGCCGGATGCCTTCGCGAAACTTCTCCTCGCCCAGGTACCCCTCGATCATGCGGAGGATCGCGCCGCCTTTCTCGTACGTGATGGCGTCGAAGCTCTCGCCCGCCTCCTCGGCGTTGTGGATCTCCGCGCGGATGGGATGGCTCGACTTGAGCGCATCGAGGTGGAGCGCCGCGCCTTTGCCGGCCTCGAAGTCCATCCACACCCGCCACTGCGGGCGCCATTGATCGACGATCTTGTAGGCCATCCAGGTGGCGAAGGCTTCGTTGAGCCAGAGGTCGTCCCACCAGACCATGGTGACCAGGTTGCCGAACCACTGGTGCGACAGCTCGTGCGTGATCACCTCCGCGACGCGCTTCTGCACGTTCAGCGGCGCCGTCTTCGGATCGAGCAGCAGCGCGACCTCGCGGTAGGTGATGCAGGCCGCGTTTTCCATCGCGCCGGCCTCGAAGTCCGGAACACCGACCTGATCGACCTTTCCGTAGGCATACGGCTGGCCGAAGTAGTCCTCGAGGAGCGGCAGCACCGCGCAGGCCACTTCCTGGCCGAACGCCGTGAGCGCCTGCTTCTGCGGCACCGCCCAGGTGCGCACCGGGTACGCGCGCGCCTTCCTCTCGGGGCTCGAGGCGAGCTCGCCGACGCAGATGGCGACCAGGTAGCTGCTGAGGGGCGCAGTCTCGGCGAACTGCACGGTGCGGCCGCCGCCGGGCTCCTTCTGGTCCTTGATCACGGCGCCGTTGGACAAGGCGGTGAGGCCGTCGGGAAGTCCGACGAGTTGCAGGTTCCACCGCGCTTTGAAGGCGGGCTCGTCGAAGCAGGGAAACACGCGGCGGGCGTCTGCCGCCTCGAACTGCGTCACCGCCAAGGGGCCTGCGCGGTAGAGACCCCGCAATCCGGGGCTGAAGTTCCCGCTCCAGGCAAGATCCAGCATCGCGTTGCCCGGCGGCAACTCCTCGTCGAAGCGCAGGGTGATCGTCTCGCTCTCCGCGTCTGCCGCGATGGCCGCCTTCAAGGCGCGATCCTGCACGCGCGCCCGGGCGCGTTTGACGTCCAGTCCGATGCCGTGCAAATGGATCTCGCGTCGCGGCGCCTGGAGGCGCACCTCCAGCTCCATCCGGCCTTCGAACGTCCCTTTCGCCAGGTCCGGGGCGAGATG
Source organism: Deltaproteobacteria bacterium 13_1_40CM_4_68_19 (assembly GCA_001918155.1). Lineage (GTDB taxonomy): Bacteria > Myxococcota > Myxococcia > Myxococcales > 40CM-4-68-19 > 40CM-4-68-19. Next base: position 30,133 of record MNFJ01000031.1, on the reverse strand, counting down.
GGCGCTATAGCGGACGGGCTTGCAGTCGGTCGGGAGGCGGAAGTTCTTGCCGAGGGACACGGAGGGGACCTCCATCAGGGAGCGACCTTCTACCCACAGGTCCGTCCGCGCGTCACCGGGGAAAAGACGGCGATGTATTCTCCGCCGCCGTGATCGTCATCCAGCACGAGCCTGGCGAGGGGCCCGGCAGCCTCCTGCCCTACCTGCGCGATGCCCGCATCGTCCGCACCTTCGCCGCAGATCCGGTGCCGCAGGATTGCGAGGCGCTGGTGGTGCTGGGCGGCGGAATGGGCGTGTACGACCAGGATCGGCTGCCGCACCTGCGCGACGAGATCCGGCTGCTGCGCCGCTGCGTCGAGCGCGGCCGGCCGGTGCTCGGCATCTGCCTCGGCAGCCAGCTTCTCGCCGCGGCGCTGGGGGCGGAGGTAGCGAAAGCGGAGGCGAAGGAGATCGGCTTCTATCGCGTCCGCCTCACGCCGCAGGCGCGCGAGGACGCGCTCTTCGCAACGGCTCCGGAAAGATTCGTCGCCTTCCATTGGCACGGAGACGCGTTCACGCTCCCGCGCGGAGCGGTCCCGCTCGCCTCCAGCACGCTCACGCCTCAGCAGGCCTTCCGCTTCGGTGAGCGCGCCTGGGGCGTGCAGTTCCATCTGGAGACGGACGAGGAGGTCTTTTCCGCCATGATGGCCGGGGAGGCCGAGCTGCGGGAAGCAGGCGTCGATCCCGGGCATCTGCGGTCGCAGTCCGTGCGCGAGTTGCCGCGACTGCGGTCGATCGCTCACGGCGTCTTCGCCCGCTGGGCCCAACTCCTCTAGTGACTACGCCTTCGCGTCGCCGAAAGCCTGCTCGACCAGCAGCTTCTGCTCGTGATTGTGGCTCTTCTCGCTTCCGGTCGCCGGGCTCGCGCTCTCCGCGCGCGCGACGGGAATGAGTCTTCCCCTCCCGACCACCTCAGGCCAGCGCGCTCGCACGTGGTACCAGGCGCCCATGTTGAACGGCTCCTCCTGGACCCAGACCAGCTCGGCATCCTTGAACGGCTTCACCGCCTCGGACAACGAGGCGTCGGACAGCGGGTAGAGTTGCTCGAAGCGCACGATGGCGACGTCGTCCCGCTTCTTCGTTTCGCGCGCCGTGATCAGGTCGTAGTAGATCTTGCCGGTGCAGAGCAGGACGCGCTTCGCCTTCTTCGCCGGCGGATCCACGATGATCCGCTGGAAGGAGCCCTGCGCGAGGTCGCGCAGCGACGAGACCGCCAGCTTGTGCCGCAAGAGGCTCTTCGGCGTCATCACCACCAGCGGCTTGCGCCAGGAGCGAAGGACCTGCCGCCGGAGGAGGTGGAAGAACTGCGCGGGGGTCGTGGGATAGCAGACCTGCATGTTGTCTTCGGCGCAGAGCTGCAGGAAACGCTCGAGCCGTGCCGAGCTGTGCTCGGGACCCTGCCCTTCGAACCCGTGCGGCAAGAGCAGCACGATGCTGGAGAGACGGTTCCACTTGTCCTCGGCGGAGGAGATGAACTGGTCGATGACCACCTGCGCGCCGTTGGTGAAGTCGCCGAACTGCGCCTCCCAGCAGCAGAGCGCCTCGGGCATGTCCAGCGACCAGCCGTAGTCGAACCCGAGAACGCCCGCTTCGCTCAGAGGCGAGTCGAAGATGTCGAAGCGACCCTGGCCTTCGCGCAGGTGCGCGAGCGGGGTGTAGCGCTTGCCGTCGCGCATGTCCGCCAGCACCGCGTGCCGGTGGCTGAAGGTTCCGCGCCGGCTGTCTTGACCGGAGAAACGGATGGGGGCGCCCTCATCGAGCAGCGTGGCGAAGGCGAGGTGCTCGCCGACGCCCCAGTCGAACGGCTCGCTCCCGTCGCCCTCTGCGAGCTTGCGCCGGCCTTCGAGCAACTTCGCTATCTTGTCGTTCAGGGTGAATCCGTCCGGAACGCGCGAGAGCTTCATCAGCAGCTCGCGCAGCTTCGGCTCGGGGACCGCCGTCGGGACATCCGGCGTCGCCGCGTCGGGCCCGCCGCGATATTTCGACCACAGCCCTGCCATCGCCGAGGAGGTCCGCTTGGCGCCTTCCTTCCGCGTGCGCTCCAGCTCGGCCTCCAGCCGCGCCATCCGCTCCCGCATCAGCTCGTCGGCCTCGCCGCCGGTGGCGACGCCTTCCTGCGCGAGGCGCTGGGCGTAGACTTCGCGCAGCGGCTTCTTCTTCCGGATCACCTCGTACATGCGCGGCTGCGTGAAGGCGGGCTCGTCGCCTTCGTTATGGCCGTACTTGCGGTAGCAGTAGAGGTCGATGAGCACGTCCTGCTGGAATTGCTGCCGGTAGTCGGCGGCGAGCTGCACCGCCCAGACCACGGCTTCCGGGTCCTCTCCGTTGACGTGAAAGACGGGGGCGCGCAGCACGCGGCCGATGTCGGTCGCGTACGGCGTCGAGCGCGCGTCCTCCGGATTGGTGGTGAAGCCCACCTGGTTGTTGACGATGACGTGGATGGTGCCGCCGGTCGAGTACCCTTCGAGGTTCGCGAGGTTCAGCACCTCCGCCACGATGCCCTGCCCGGCGAACGCCGCGTCGCCATGGATGAGGACCGGAAGCACCTTGCGGCGCTCGGGGTCGCGCGGCGCGGGGGCGCCCTCCCAGTTCAACGTGCGATCCTGCTTGGCGCGGACCCGGCCCTCCACCACCGGGTCGACGATCTCCAGATGGCTCGGGTTGAACGCCAGGGACAGGTGCATGCTGCGGCCGTCGGGCAACGTCCGGTCGCTGGAGTATCCGAGGTGGTACTTCACGTCGCCCCGGCCCATCATCGTCTCGATCTCGGTGTCCTCGAACTCGGCGAACAGCTCGCGCAGGCCCTTGCCGAGCACGTTGACGAGGACGTTGAGGCGGCCGCGGTGGGCCATCCCGAGGACGATTTCCTCTCCGCCTTGCCGGCCGAACTCCTCGACCAGCCAATCCAGCAGCGGGATCAAGCTCTCCGCGCCCTCGAGCGAGAAGCGCTTCTTGCCGATGTACTTGCGGTGCAGGAAGGTCTCGAGCGTCTCGGCGTCGGTGAGGCGCGCGAGGATGCGCAGCTTCTGCTCGCGCGAGAGGGTCGGCGTGTTCTGCGCCGCCTCCATGCGTTCTTGCAGCCAGCGCTTGATGGCCGGATCCTCGCCGTGCATGTACTCGACGCCGATGGTGCGGCAGTAGGTCCGCTTGAGGTGGGCGAGGATCTCGCGCAGGGTCATCTCGCCCTTGCCGGCGGCGAAGTCGCCGGTGGCGAACGGCTTGTCGAGTTGCTCTTCAGAGAGGCCGAAGTGCTCGATCTCGAGCTCGGGCGGGGGCGGCTGGAGCAGCCCGAGCGGGTCGAGATTCGCGAAGAGGTGACCGCGGATGCGGTAGGCGTTGATCAGCTCTCCGACTTTCTCCTGCAGGATCTCCGCCTGCAGCCGCTCTTGAGCGGGCGCGGGGACGGAGAGGAGCTCGAATCCGGTCTGGGGAGGAAAGGCGATCGCCGCATGGCCGTTGCCGTCGCCGCCCGGGGCGGGCGTGGGCGCGGGCTGGGACCAGGCGCTCGCCTGGAATGTCGGAGGAGTGGGCAGGCCGTGCAGCCGCGCGAAGTACTGCTGCCACTCCGGTGAGACCGCGGCGGGATTGTTCCGCCAGCGCTCGTACTGATCCTCGACGAAGACCTGGTTGACGCCGAAATCGCGATCGAAGTCCATGGGGCCGGGGAAGATAACGAAACCGGGCGGCGGAAGCCATTTCTGCCGGGAGACGACGTGCGAAGACAGTCGCTGCGGTAAGATCGCCGCTGTGAAGAGCAATGCCCGGGTGGCGGAACGGTAGACGCGGAGCGCTTAAAACGCCCTGAGCCAAAAGCTCGTGCCGGTTCGAGTCCGGCCCCGGGTACTCATTCGCAAGACGCCTTGGACGTCACGGCGTCGTGGGACCTCGCGCGCGTGCCCTGGCCCGGCGGCGCAAGAACCAGATCAGGGCGATGCCCGCGAGGACGGCGGCGAAAACGCTCCATTGAACGCGGTGGATGATCGCCCGGATGTCGGCGAGGTGCTCGCCGAAATAGAAGCCGAGCATCACCACGATCGGCACGGTGATCGCCGCCGACAGCGCATCCGCGAGGGCGAATTTCCAGAGCGGGACGTTCGACGCTCCGGCCAGGAAGAAGATCGGCGCCCGCAGCATGGGCGTATGCCGGCCGACCACAATGGTGAGAAAGCCATGCCGCGCGAAATGGGCCCGCAGCTTCTCCTGTCGCTCCGGGGAGAGGTGTTTCTGCACCAGGCGGTGGCGGTACGCTGCGGGCCCAATCCTCGCTCCCCAGTGGTGGATGAGGACGTCCCCGAGAAGCACGCCGAAGTAGCCCGCGCCGAGCGTCGGCCAGAAGTCGGTCACCTCCCGGGCAGCCAGGCCGCCGCCGACCAGAAGCGTGAGATCCTCGGAGATCGGCACCCCGAGCCCGGCCGCGGCGAGCACGCCGACGATGGCGATGTAGGTGAACTTCGAAATCAAGTGCGCGAGCGCGTGCTCCACGGCCTTCTCTCTATGTTAAAACCCGCCCTCTTTCGAGGAGCATCGCATGCTCGACGCAGTCACCAAGGGCTTCCGCGCCGCCAAGCACAAGCTCACCGGCAAGGCCGAGCTGACGGAAGCGAACATCGACGACGCCCTGCGCGACATCCGCGTCGCGCTGCTGGAGGCGGACGTCGAGTTCAACGTCGCCAAGCGTTTCCTCGCCCGGGTGAAGGAGAAGGCCCTCGGCGAGGTGGTGACGACCAGCGTCACCGACAAGAAGGGCAAGAAGCTGCAGGTCGCGCCGGGCGACCACTTCATCAAGATCTGCCACGACGAGCTGGAAGCGCTGATGGGGCCGGTCGACACCTCGCTGGCGCTGGCGCAGAAGGGGGAGCGGCCGGCGGGGGTGATGATGGTCGGCCTGCAAGGCTCCGGAAAGACCACCTCCGTCGCCAAGCTCGCGAACCTCCTGCTCAAGCGCGGCATGAAGCCGTTGATGGTGGCGGCGGACATCTACCGCCCCGCCGCGGTGGAGCAGCTGAAGCAGCTCGGGCAGAAGCTGGACATCGAAGTCTTCCACGAGGAGAACGTCAAGCCGCCGGACATGGCGCAGCACGCCCTGGCGTACGCCGGGCAGAAGAACCGCGATGTCGTGCTCTACGATACCGCCGGCCGCCTCGCCATCGACGAAGAGATGATGGGCGAGCTGGAGCAGCTCAAGTCGCGGGTCGCGCCCGAGAACATCCTGCTGGTGGCCGACGCGATGATCGGCCAGGACGCGGTGAAGACGGCGGCCGAGTTCGATCGGCGGCTGGATCTCTCCGGCTTCGTTCTCACCAAGCTGGACGGCGACGCCCGCGGCGGCGCCGCGCTCTCCATCAAGGAGGTCACGGGCAAGCCCATCAAGTTCATCGGCATGGGCGAGGCGCTGGACAAGCTCGAGGAGTTCCGGCCCGAGGGGCTCGCCTCCCGCATCCTCGGATTCGGCGACATCGTCGGACTGATGAAGGACTTCGAGGGGGTGGTCGACGAGAAGAAGGCCGAGGAGGACGCGGAGAAGATCCTCACCGGCAACTTCGACCTCCACGACTTCGTCGAGCAGATCAAGCTGGTGAAGAAGATGGGCAGCGTCAACGAGCTGCTCGAGAAGTTCCCGCTCTTCGGCGAGCTGCCGGAGGGCGTCACCTTCGACGACAAGGAGCTGCACCGGGTCGAGGCCATCATCTCCTCGATGACCCGGACCGAGCGGAAGAACCCGTCGGTGATCGGCGTCGAGCGCATCGAGCGCATCGCCCGCGGGTCCGGCCAGCGCAAGGAACACGTCCGCGGGCTGCTCGACCGGTTCTTCGCGATGCAGAAAGTGATGCGCCAGCTCGGGGGAGGGCCCGGTGCGCCGGGGATGAACCTCCTGCAGCGCCTGCCCGGGTTCCGCCAGCTCGCGCAGCTGAACCAGCTCAAGGGCATGCCGCCGGAGGACCTGGCCAAGCTGTTCGGGCTGCCGAAAGACATGGGCGCGGGAGCAGTGCCGGCCGCCGGCGGCAAGGGGTCGCACTCGGCGGCGCTGGCGCGGCAGCGCCTGATGGGGATGGGCGGGCCGCCGCCACGGCAGATGAGCGACGAGGAGAAGCGGCGGCTGCGGGAGAAGCGGAAGAAGGAGCGGCAGAACAAGAAGAAGAACCGCCGCCGGTAGTCGCTAAGGCCGCCGATCGAAATTACCTTTTGGGCTTGGACAACTATGGCTCCCTCGGAGGCGGCCAGCTTCAGTTGACAAGGTAATTTGTGCGAGCGGCCTAAGCCGCCTTCGGTGGCCGCGACTTGCGCCGCGCGAAGGCTACGGCCGCGCCGAGCAGCGCAACCACTGAGATCGGATATCCCCAGGCGACCCCCGGATGGCCCGAGGCCGGCGGCTTGTATGCCGCCCGGCGCGCCGCCGCCTGCTCGTGGTACGCGACCAGCTGCGGCACCGGGTCGTGCGGTTTGCCCGGAAAGCGGCGCTGCCATTCCCGGACCGCCGTCACCGCGCGGCGCAGTCCGCGGATCTCGATCACATCGAATTCCTCGATCGCAGCCCGCGCCTCGGGCGTGCGCTCGACATACGCATCCGGATCGTCCCCCTTGCTCCCGTCGTACTCGTGCCCCGACACGCCGTCGCGCAACGTCTTCGTCGAGAAGCGCCAGGCGAGCCTGTACACCTGCGGCGCCTCCCGGCTGGACCGCTCGACGATCGCGCGCGCGAGATCCGGCGCCGCCGCGATCTCCGCGTCCGGCTGGTCGATGTCGGCAAGCTGCATCTCGCCGAGATGCTTCGCGAACAGGTCTTCGGAGAGCAGGTGGTGATTCGCGATCAGCCTGAGCCCGACCTGCTCCAGCGAGTGCCGTTCGCCGAACAGCCCTCCCAGCGTCTGCAGGTCCCTGAGCTTCGACTGCAAAAAAGCGGTCTCCAGGAATTCGTAGATGCCCACCTGCACGGTGTGGATCTGGTTGCAGAGATCCTCGAGGTGATGGAACGCCGCCCCCGCGAACGCCGCCTGCAGCCAGACGGCGGAAGGGAGGCGGCTCTGCGCGGCCAGGGCCGCCAGATCCGTGTACACCTGCACGAACTCCGCTCCGTATGCATGCGCCGTCGGCGGAACGGCGAAGCGCCAAGGCTCCTTCTTCAGCACTTCCGGGTCGTCGCTGAGCGGGCCGTCGACGAGACCGTAGTGCGCGTGCCCCTGGCTGGTGGTGCCGGTCAGGCTGCCGAAATCGAGGGTGGCGGGATCGTACGGGATGGGCGATCCGTCTGGCCCGCGGACGATCTGGCGCGTGCGCGGATCGTGCAGATAGCGATGGCGGTTCCGCTCGTCGTCGTCCGGCCATCGGCTGGCGAGCTCGAGCAGTCGGTGGAGCGTGCCGGCGTCGTCGTCCGGCAACGGCTCGAATCCGTGCACCCGCGCCGCCGGGTCCAGCATGAGGAATTCCTTGAACGCCCAGGCATCGAAGTCGTGGATGGTCGGATAGCGGCGCTCGAATCCGGGATGCTCGGAGGCGCGCACCCAGAACTGCGCGCGGAACGCGTCGAGATCGTCCTGCGTCGGCGGCACCACCGGCCGCTCGAGGGGCAAGGCGTGGCGGGTGATGAACGCGTGCACCGCCTCGTTGTAGGCAAACGCGGGCAGAGGCAGGAACGCCGCGAGCAGGAGGGCGCGCTTCATCGCAGCGAATCGATCAGCGCGCGCAGCCTCGGCACGCCTTCCACGCTCTGCGCCCCGTACCAGGAGAAATCGCGCCCGCCGCAACGGACCACCTTGGTCCCCGGCGGAAGCGCCGCCCGGAATACCTCGGCATCGCGTTCGGAGAACGGATGCGGCTCGTCCGGGAGGAGGACGATCCGTGGCGCCCGCTTCACCACCTCGTCGAGCGCCACGCGCGGATACCGGGTGTCGCGCGTGCCCGCCGGCCGCGGCACGGCCTGTCCCAGGTCCGCCGCCAGAGGGTACAAGCGCTGGCGCTCGGCGAATACGTTCTCGCCGCCGCCGAGCCGCAGCGCATCGCTCATGTACGTCTGGCCGTTGACCGTCATGAGCGGATCCATCCAGATGGGCACGAACGCGCGCAGCATCCCGCGCTTGCCGAGCGCAGCTTCCGCTTCCTGGACCGCCGCATAGCCCCGGCGCAGGAGATCGCGCGCGTCGACTTCGAGCACTTTCGCCAACCGGCCTAGGTGCGCCAGCCCTTCCGCCACGGTCTTCGGGAACGACACGAAGAGCGGCAGCCCGAGCTGCGCGAGCTGCTCGAGGTGTACGCGCGAGTTCTCTTCCTGGTTGGCGAGGATCAACTCGGGGCGCAACCGCGCCACGGCGTCCACGTCGACGTCCTTGGTTCCGCCGACCAAGGGCACCGACCCGGGGGCGTCGCAGTATCGAGTTCGCCCGAGGAGGCGGTCGCCGGCCCCCAGCGCGAGCACGCTCTGGGTCTCGCTGGGCACCAGCGAGACGATGCGGCGGGGCGGGCGCAGGAAGATCAGCTCGCGCTGGCGGTCGTCGAGGATCCGGAGGGCGGGCATGGGACGACCCTTCATAGTAAGAGACGCTCATGCGCGCCATCGTCGTGAAGCAACCCGGCGGCCCGGAAGTCCTGCAGCTCGGCGAAGTGCCCGATCCCCAGCCGCGCGAGGGCGATCTGATCGTCCGCGTCCGCGCCGCCGGCGTGAACCGCGCCGACCTGCACCAGCGGCTCGGCCGCTACCCGCCCCCGCCCGGCGAGCCGGACACCATCGGCCTCGAGATCGCCGGAGAAGTCGAGCGCCCGGCCGGCGGGTACAAGCCCGGCGACCGTGTGATGGCGCTGCTCGCCGGCGGCGGCTACGCGGAAAAGGCGCGCGTTCCGGCCGCGCAAGCGATGCCGATCCCGAAGACGCTCTCGTTCGAGGAGGCCGCCGCGATCCCGGAGGCATTCCTCACCGCCTGGTTGAACCTCATGATGCTCGGCGCCCTGCAGCCAGGACACGTCGTGGTCGTGCATGCGGCGGCGAGCGGTGTGGGCAGCGCGGCCCTGCAGCTTTGCCGGGGCGTCGCCAGCGTGGTGCTCGCTACCGCATCCGCCGCCAAGCTCGATCATTGCCGCGCGCTCGGCGCTACCCACCTCCTCGCCCGCAGCGAGGTCCCCTCGCGCCTGCCTGAAGCCGTGCGGGCGGCCTCGGGTGGGAAGGGGGCCGACATCATCCTCGACGTGGTGGGCGCGGCATATCTGGAAGCGAACGTCGCAGCGCTCGCGCTTCACGGCCGTCTGTGCTGCATCTCGACGCAGTCGGGAAGCAAGGGGACACTGGACATCGGGGCGCTGTTGGTCCGGCGCCTGACGGTGCTCGGCTCGACGCTGCGCGCCCGCAGCGCCGAGCAGAAAGCGCGGCTGGTCGCGGACTTCTCCGCGCGCGCCCTGCCGCGGTTCGAGCGCGGCGAGCTGCGCCCGGTGGTTGCGAAGACGTACCCCCTGGCCGAAGCCGCGCGCGCACACGAGGATCTGGCGAGCGATCGGGTTGTAGGGAAAATCGTCCTGATTCCGTAGATCTGAGCAGAATGAGAAGTTTGTCGGGTGCGGTGTCCTCGCCGAGAATGGCTCGCGCTTCTTGCCGAACTTGCGAGGGGGAACACGTTGCCGCGCACCGTGTTGATCGTCGACGACAGCCCGACCATCCGGGGCTTCGCCAGGATCTTCCTCAAACCTCTGCAGATCGAGGTGAAAGAAGCGGAGGACGGCGCGCAAGCCCTGGCGATGGTCCGGGCGAGCCCGCCCGCGCTCGCGATCGTCGACGTGAACATGCCCGGCATGGACGGGCTCGCCTTCACCCGCGAGGTCCGCGGCGACGCGCGGGCCGAGATCGCGACGCTCCCGGTCGTCCTGCTCACCGGGGACCGCACCGCCGAGCTGCGCGAGAAGTGCCGCGCCGCCGGCGCCAGCGACTTCCTCGGCAAACCGTTGAAGGGCCCGGAGCTGCAGGAGCTGGTGAAGAGGTTCTTGAGGACCGCGGCGTGAGCCTCCCGCACCTGCTGCTCGTGGACGACTCGGAGGCCGTGCTCGCGTTCGAGAAGGCGGCGCTCTCCGGGCATTACGCGATCAGCACCGCGACCACGGGCCGGGAAGCGCTGGCGAAGGCCCCACAGATCGAGCCTGCCGCCATCCTGCTCGACCTCTCGATGCCGGAGATGGACGGCGACGAAGTCCTCGCGCACCTTCAAGATGATGCGGCCCTGCGCCACATCCCGGTGATCATCATCTCCAGCGAGAAGCTGCGCGCCGAGGCCTGCCTGCGAAACGGCGCCAAGGCCTTCCTGCCCAAGCCGATCCGCGCCCAGGAGCTGCTGCCGCTCGTCGAGCGCGTGCTGGAGGAGACGCGGGCCCAGGCGCGGGCCGGCAACGTCGCCGTGCTCTTCGTCACCGTGGGAAAGATCGAGCTGGGGTTTCCGCTGGAGAGCGTGCGCAACGTCCTGCACCAGACGGCGACCCGGCCGCTGCCGCTCGGCCCCTCCTACTTGACGCAGATGTTCGAGCTGCACGGCGAGCCGGTCGCGGTGCTCGACCTGGCCCACCGCCTGGGCGTGGAGCACGCTCAGCCGGTGGTGGAGCGGAAGCTGGTGGTGGTGGAGCGCGACGGCGTCCGCATCGCGCTCTGCGTCGATGAGGTGCGCGATCCCGAGGAACTGGCGCAGGACGAGGTCACGCCGCGCGAGCGCCTGGGTGGCTCGCAACACGGGGCCCTCGGGCAGGCGCTGCTTGCGGTAGCGAAGACGGCGCGAGGCGCGCTGCCGCTCATCGATCCGCGCGCGCTCGTCTCCCGCGAGTTGTTGCGCAAGCTCGCCTCCGGGCTGCGGGCGGAGGCGGCGCGATGAGGCGGTACGACGAGCACGTCCTGGACGAGCTGATCTCGTACGCGGCCGACTGGACCGGCTTCTCTCGCGATGCCATCCTTCCCGACGCGGTCCGGCGCGCGGCCGCCGGCCTCGGTCCGCCCGACGAAGTGCTGCCGCGCGCGGCCGCGCGCGAACTCGAGGTCGTGCACGCCCTCTGCCAGGCGGTCTCCGTCGGCGAGACGTACTTCTTCCGTCATCCCGAGCACTTCCGCTGGATGGCCACCACCTTCCTTCCCCAGCTGCTGAACGCAGGACGGAGTTCCATCCGCGCGTGGAGCGCGGGTTGCGCGACGGGGGAGGAAGCGTACTCCATCGCGGCATGCCTGCTCGATCTGATGCCCTGGCCGCGCACCGTTTCCCTCGAGGTGCTGGGGACCGACCTGCTCGAGCGCAACCTCGCCGCGGCGCGCGTCGGCGAATACGGGGCGTGGTCGCGGCGGCCCTCCGGCCCGGTGCTGCATCCGATCTTCAAGGACACAGGGAACGGCCGCGTCCGGATCGACGAGGCAGTGCGCGCGGTCACCCGCTTCTGCGAGCACAACCTGCTCGAGGAGCCGCCCGGCCAGTTCGATCTGATCTTCTGCCGCAACGTGCTGGTGTACTTCTCGCAGCACGCGGTGCGCACCGTGGTGCGCCACCTCTCGCGAGCGCTCCTCCCCGGCGGAGCGCTCCTCTTCGGCTCGATGGACGTCTCCGAACCGCCGCCGGACCTTTTGCGCGCAAGCCCGCCCGAGCTGCAGATCTATCGGCGCCTCGATGCCAGGCCCGCGGCGAAGCCTCCCGCTCCGGCCGTCGCGCCTTCGCCCGAGCCGGCGCCGCCCTACGTCCCTCGGGTGCGCCCGCCCGAACCGGTCGCGCTTCATTTGCGGGCCCTGGTGCACATCGACCGGGGCGAGAAGAAGCGGGCCGAGAAGGAGCTGACGGACCTCGCCCGGCAGGTCCCCGATTACGTCCCCGGGATCCTCGAGCGCGCGCTCCTGCACGTGCGCATGGGCGAGAAGTCCGCCGCGAGCAAGCTGATGCGGGAGGTGCTCAAGCGCATCGAGAAGCTGCCCGGCGACGAGGTCCTGGCCGGACCCGAGCCGCTGCCGGTGAGCTTCTACCGTGACTCGGCGCAGACGTTCCTCAGCTCCGGCCGCGGAGGCTTCGAATGAAGCTCCGGGCCCGCGAGCTCGACGGCTTCACCCCGGAGGTGGAGGAGTTGCTCGTGCAGCGGGCCGAGCGCGTCCGGCGGAAGCCAGCCGAGACGGACGAGGAGAACGTCCTCTGGGTCGCCGAGTTTCCGGTCGGGGAGGAGACCTACGCGCTTCCGCTGGAGACGCTGCGCGCCGCGGTGCCCCTGAAGATGGTGACCGCGGTGCCCCTGTCGCCGTCGCACGTGATCGGCATCCTCCGCTTCCAGGGGCAGATCGTCACCGCCCTTTCCCTCGCCTCGCTCCTCGGCGGTCGCGGATGGCGCGAGGACCCGGCGGTGCTCCTGGTGGTGGACCCTGGCTTCGGCCGCCTGGTGGCGCTCGACTGCGAGCGCATTCCCAAGCCCACCGGGCTGCCGCACGCCCTGGTGGAGGAAGCGCGTGCCCGATCGACCAGCGCGATCTCCGAGATCACGCTCCCCGGGATGCGGCAGGTGAACCTGCTCGACCTGCTGCGCTTGATGGATCGCCGCCACGCCCAGGAGAAGCGGTGATGGATCCGCTTCTCGAGCAGCTGCTGGCCGGTTTCGTGGACGAGTCGCAGGAGATCTACGAGCGCGTCACGCGCAGCCTGATGGAGCTGGAGAAGTCGCCGGCGCAGGGGCCGAGCTTCGACGAGCTTGCGCGCGGTCTGCACACGCTCAAAGGAAGCGCGGCGACGCTGGGACTGGAGGAGCTGGCGGACTTCGCCCATCGGATGGAGGACGTGATCCTTCCCCTGCGCGGCTCGGCGAAGCCGCTGCCGGCAACGGTGGCGGACGCCGTGCTCAAGTCGCTGGACGTCTGGATGGCGCGCCTGCGGGCCATCGCAGCCAAAGGAGAGCTCCCCGAGCTCGGGCCCAGCTTCGTGCTGCTGGAGAAGGTCAAGCCGGCCGGCGCCGGAACCCCGAAGAAGAAGAACGGAGCGGGCAAGAACGGCAAGGGCCGCACCGCCCCGGAAACGCCGGCCGCGAGTGTGCCTCCTCCGCCGGAAGTTGCCCCGGCGCAGGCCCCGGCTACCTCGCCGGCGGAGCCAGCGCCTGCTCCGGCTGCGCCCGACGAGGCGCAGGGAGACAGCTGGCGCGTCACCACGCGGCAGGTGATCGCGCTGCTGCACGAAGTGGAACGGCTGCGCGAAGTGCGGCTCCGCGTGGAGGAGCGCCGGCGGGAGCTGGAAAAGGCCATCCTGCAGCTCGACCGGCTGGGGATCCAGGCGGAGACGGCGGAGGCGCGCGCGCTGCTGCTCGGAGTGCGGCGCTCGCTGGGCGCGGACGGCGAGGAGGCGGCGGACATCGTCGCCTCGATGGAGGAGGGTCTCAAGGCGATCTCCACGGTGCCGGTGCGCACCGTGCTCGATCCCCTGCGGCGCGCCGTCCGCGACCTGTGCAAGGCGACCGGGAAGCAAGCGAGGTTGGCCGTGGTCGGCGCGGAGGTGTCTCTGGACCGCCGCGTGATCGAACAGCTGCGCGGTCCGTTGATCCACCTGGTCCGCAACGCGGTGGATCACGGCCTGGAGATGCCGGACGTGCGCGAGGCCCGCGGAAAGCACCCCGAAGGCGCGCTCACCATCCGGGTCGAGCAGCAAGGCAACATGCTCTTCATCGAGGTGGGCGATGACGGGGCGGGGCTGGACCTGGAGCAGATCCGCGAGGCTGCCCTGCGGCGCGCGCTCGTCGCCCCGGAGGAGCTGGCGAACATGTCGATCCAGCAACTCCACCAGCTGATCTTCCGGCCCGGGTTCTCCACCAGGACGGAGGCGACGGAGTTCTCGGGCCGCGGGGTAGGCCTCGACGTGGTGCGCAACCAGATCCAGGCGCTGCAGGGCCATGTCGAGGTGCAGAGCGTCGCCGGGCAGGGGGCGCGCTTCGTCCTCACCCTCCCGGCCGACCTGGGCAGCTCGCCGGTGCTGGTGGTCCGCTGCGGCGAGCACCAGCTCGGGGTCCCGATGGCGGCGGTGGAATCGTCGCGCGCCGCGCGGAGCAAAGACCTGCGCGTCGGCCGATCCCGCGTCCAGCTCGATCATCGCGAGCAGCTGATCCCCGTGCAGGACCTGGGCGCCGTGGTCGGGCTGCGCCAGCCGGAAGTACCGGCGGACGGACAGCCCCTGCTGATCCTGCAGGCGCAGGGCCGCCGGCTCGCGCTCAGCGTCGACGAGGTCCTCGGGGACCGGGAGCTGGTGATCCGGCCGCTGCCCGCGGACGTGCGCGAGCTGCCCGCCTACCAGGGAGCCGCGACGCTGGCGCGCGGCGAGCTGGTGCTCATCCTCAGACCGGATTTCCTCGTCAGCAGCGAGCGCCGCGCGGAGTCCGGACTTGCGAGCACGCGTCGCGCACTGGTGGTCGACGATTCCCTCACCGCGCGCGCGCTGCACCGGACCGCGCTCGAGACCGGAGGGTATCTCGTCCACACCGCCTCCAACGGCCGTCAGGCGCTCGAGCAGCTGCGGCACAGCGCTTACGACGTCATGGTCTGCGACATCGGCATGGACGAGATGGACGGGTACGAGCTGACGGCGGCGGTGCGGCAGCGCGCAGAGACCGACTCGATGCCCATCCTGCTCGTGTCCGCCCGCGATTCCGATTCCGACCGGCAGCGCGGCATGGCGGTAGGCGCGGATGGGTTCCTCACCAAGAAGGAGTGCGTCTCCGGACGGCTGCTCTCCGAGGTGAGCACGGTGATCGCGCGGCGGAAGGGGGCAGCGTGAGCGGCCGGCCCATCCGCGTGCTGGTGGCCGACGACTCCACCACGCTGCGCACGGCCCTCGTCGCCCTGCTGAGCGAGGACCCCTCCCTCGCCATCGTCGGCCAGGCCGCCGACGGCGTCGAGGCAGTGGAGAAGGCGCGCGCGCTTCGGCCCGACGTGATCACCATGGACGTCAACATGCCGCGGCTGGACGGGCTGGGCGCGACGGCTGCCATCATGGCGGAGGCGCCTTCGCGCGTGCTGGTGATCACGTCCGTGCGGCAGCACCGGCAGCTGGAGCTGTCGTTCAAGGCGATGGCCGCGGGGGCGCTGGAGCTGATCGCGAAGCCCGAAGGTGGTCCCGAGGAGATGCGCCACTGGGCGCACCGCGTCGCCGAGTCGGTGCGGCTGATGGCCGAGGTGCCGGTGGTGCGCCGGCATCGCTCGAGGCCGACGCTGGCGCGGCCGCAGCTTGCGCACGGCGCGCAGGTGGACGTGGTGGGAATGGCCGCGTCGACGGGCGGTCCTCCTGCCCTTGCGCACGTGCTCGGGGCGCTGCCGCGCGACCTTCCCGTCCCGCTGCTGCTCGCGCAGCACATCGCGACCGGGTTCAGCGCCGGACTGGTGCGCTGGTTTGCAAGCGTCTGCAGCCTGCGCGTGGTGATCGCGCAAGACGGAGATCTGCCGGTGCCCGGCACCGTCTATCTCCCGCCGGACGGCTGCGACCTGGAGTTGGGCCGGGAGGGGCGCATCCACGCTCCGCGATCGAGCGGGCTTCACTGTCCCTCCGGAAACAAGCTGCTTGCATCGCTGGCGCGCGTCTACGGGTCGCGCGCGGCCGGCTTCGTGCTCACCGGCATGGGCGATGACGGCGCGCAGGGCCTGCTCGAGCTGAAGAAGGCGGGCGGCGCCACCTACGCGCAAGACGAGCAGACGTCGGTTGTATTCGGCATGCCGCAGGCAGCCCACGCCTGCGGCGCGGCGCGCGCGCTGCTTCCGCTGGAGAGCATCGCGCCCGCCATCCTCGAGCTTTGCAGGGCGAAACCTGGGACCACCGCCGCGGCGCGACCGCGCGGGTGAGACGGACGATGGAGACGAGCGTGAGACCGAACGACAGGGGACGGCGGCGGGGTTTGGCGCTGCAGATCAAGGTTTCGGCGCTGGTGGTGGTGGCGCTCGGCTCGCTCGCGATCGCGATCGGCCTCGGCAACTATCTCTACTTCCGCAGCGTCCTCAAGGTGGAGGCGACCTCGCGGGGAAAGGCCATCTCGGCCACCATCGCCTCCGCGCTGGTCGAGATGCCGGACAGCGCGGTGGGCGCGACCATCGCCTCGGTGAAGAAGGACGCGAATCTGGCCTACGTCGAGGTGGTGGGGCCCAACGGGAACGTGATCGCGCACACCTTCGACGGGCGGATTCCGCAGCAGGATACCGCCGTGCTGCGCGACTCGGAGAAGATCCGGGACGTCGTGCTCGACGGCGTCAGCTACATCGACGTGCCGGCGGCGGTGATCACCGGCGCCGTCGTGCACGTCGGGCTCGATCCGGCGGCGGGGAACGCCATGGTGCTGCGGGCGCAGAAACTGCTCGGCGCCATCACCCTGGCAGCGCTGGTCGCCGCCGCCTTCATCTCCCTGATGCTCGTCGCGCGATTCGTCGCGCCCCTGCGCAACCTGACGCATGCGGCCAGGCGCATCGTCGACGGCGATCTGACGCAGGAGATCGAAGTGACGACCAACGACGAGGTGGGCCAGCTGGCGGCCGGATTCGCGCAGATGGTGGAGAAGATGAAGGAGGTGCTGCGCGCGCTGCAGGAGTCTGTGCAGCTCCTCGCCAACGCCGGCGGCGAGCTGAGCCAGAGCACCAACGATCAGAGCCAGACGATCACCCGTCAGGCCACCGCGCTGCAGGAGACGCAGGTCACGGCGCAGGAGATCAAGCAGACTTCGCTGCTCGCGGCGCAGAAGGCCGAGACGGTGCTGAAGCTCACCGAGAAGGCCGACCAGGTCTCCTCGCAAGGAGAAGAGGCCATCGAGAAGTCGCTGGGCGGCCTCACCGACATCCGGGCGCAGGTCGACGAGATCGCGCAGAAGATCGCCCAGCTCTCCGAGCGGACACAGCAGATCGGCGGCATCACCCAGACGGTCAAGGACCTGGCGGACCAATCGAACATGCTGGCGCTGAACGCCGCCATCGAGGCGGTCCGCTCGGGCGAGCACGGCAAGGGGTTCGCGGTGGTCGCCCGCGAAATCCGCTCCCTGGCGGACCAGTCGATCCAGGCCACCAATCGCGTGCGCGAGATCCTCGAGGACATCGCCGGCGCCATCCGGGTGGCCGTGAGCATCACCGAGCGCGGATCGCAGAAGATCGAGGGGGGCCTGCTGCAAGTGAAACAATCCGGAGAGAACCTGCGCGAGCTGTCGAACATCGTGAAGGACAACTCCTCCGCGGTGCGGCAGATCGCGGCGGCGGTGTCGCAGCAGAACGCCGGCATCACGCAGATCTTCAGCGCCGTCACCGATCAGACGCGGATGATGGACGAGACGATGCGCCGGCTGGAGAGCACCACGCAGGCCGCGTCCACGCTGAAGGACCTCTCGCAGCGGGTGTCGGAAGTCGTCGGTCGCTTCAGGGTGTAGCCGCCAGCCGCTCCCGCACCGGAGGTGCGGGAATGCGGCTGTCGCCTCTAAACTGTACACTCCCGCGGCCATGATCGAAGTCGACCGCCTGCGCAAATGGTATCGCGTGCATCGGCGCGCACCCGGTCTCGGGGCCGCGCTGCGGTCCCTCTTCCACCGTGCCTACGAGGACGTGAAGGCCGTCGAGGACGTCTCGTTCTCCATCTCGGCCGGCGAGCGGGTCGGCTTCCTGGGGCCGAACGGCGCGGGAAAGACGACGACCTTGAAGGTCCTCTCGGGCCTCCTCTACCCGACCGAGGGCCGGGTCTCGGTCGCCGGTTTCCTCCCCCAGGAGCGCGCCCGCGGTTTCCTGGCGCAGATCACCCTGGTGATGGGTCAGAAGCAGCAGCTCCTTTGGGACCTGCCGCCCTCGGAAACGTTCCTCCTCAACCGGGCCATCTACGACATCCCGCGCAAGCAGTACGACGCCACGATGGCCGAGCTGACCGAACTGCTCGAGCTGGGGCCCCTCCTGGGGAAGCCCGCCCGGCAGCTCTCGCTCGGCGAGCGGATGAAGTGCGAGCTGGCGGTGGCGCTGCTGCACCGGCCGAAGGTGCTCTTTCTCGACGAGCCGACCATCGGGCTCGACGTCTCCATGCAGGCCACCGTGCGCGGCTTCGTGCGCGCCTACAACGAGCGCTTCGGCGCGACCGTGCTCCTGACCTCGCACTACATGGAGGACGTCGCCGCGCTCTGCCCGCGGGTGATGGTGATCGACAAGGGTCGCCTCATCTACGACGGAGGGTTGTCGGACCTCGTCCGCCGCGTCCGGCCGGACAAGCGGATGCTGCTGCGGCTCTCGCGCCCGGTGGAGCGGCGCGACCTGGAGGCGCTCGGCTCGGTGATCGAGCATCGGGACGCGGAAGCCATCGTGCAGGTCTCGCAGGACGCGCTCCAGCCCGCCGTGGCGCGCGCCCTCTCCTCGCTCCCGCTCACCGACCTCACGGTCGAGGATCCGCCGCTCGAGGAAGTGATGCGCGATCTCTTCGCGCAGGGGCGCGCCGCGTGACGCGCCTGCTCCGGCTGTACCCGCAGCTCTTGCGCACGGGATTCGCCGAGGCCGTCGCCTATCGGGCCGAGTTCCTCATCTGGATGTTCTCCACCAACATGCCGTTGGTGATGCTCGCAATCTGGGCGGCGGCGGCGCGGTCCGGGCCCGTGAGCGGTTATTCGCAAGAGGGGTTCGCCGCCTACTACCTTGCCACGCTGCTCGTGCGGCTGATGACCGGCGCGTGGGTGGTCTGGGAAATGACGATGGAGATCCGCCAGGGCACCCTGGCCCTTCGCCTCCTGCGGCCGATCCATCCGCTGCTGCAGTGGTCCGCCGACAACCTGGCGGCGATCCCCATGCGCGGCGTGGTGGCGATCCCGGTGGCGGCGATCCTGCTGTACGTCGCGCGCTCGGAGTTGTCGCACGACTGGTTCTCCTGGCTCCTGCTCTTCCCGGCGCTGCTCGGAGCCTGGCTGCTCTACTTCCTGGTGCAGGCGATCATCGGGACATTCGCGCTGCGGTTCGAGAGCGCCGCCTCCCTCTTCGACGCCTGGCTGGGATTCTCGAACATCCTCTCCGGATACCTGGTGCCGCTGGACCTCTTTCCCCGCGCCGTGCGCTCCGTGGCGGTGGTCCTGCCGTTCCGGTTCCAACTCTCCTTTCCGGTGGAGCTGATGCTCGGGCGCTGGTCGCGAGGCGAGGCGCTCGAACTGCTCGTCGCACAGTGGGCCTATGTGCTGCTGTTCCTCGGGCTGGCGAGGGTCGCGTGGCGGTCGGGTCTGCGCCACTACGCGGCGTACGGCGGGTGATGCGCGCGCTGCGCGTGGTGCGCGCCCAGCTGCGCGCGTCGATCGCGACCGCCCTCCAGTACCGGTTCGAGTTCGCGGTGGAAGGAGCGCTGGCGCTGCTCTGGATGGGCGTGACGCTGGTTCCGCTGATCGTCGTGTTCGGCACGCGCGAGTCGGTGGCGGGCTGGACGTTTCCGGAGATGCTGGTCGTGCTCGGCTGGTTCGTCGCCCTCAAGGGGATCCTCGAGGGTACGCTGAGCCCATCGCTCCTTCAGGTCATCGAGCACGTGCGGAAGGGAACGCTCGACTTCGTCCTGCTCAAGCCCGCCGACGCGCAGCTGCTGGTCTCGCTCTCGAAGATCGAGCCGTGGCGGATGATCGACGTCGCCGGCGCGGCGATCATCCTGGTGGTCGCTTTCCAGCACATCGGCCACCCTCCGGCGTTCGCTGACCTGCTCCTGGCGGCGCTCCTGCTCTGCTCCGCGGTGCTCGTCCTGTACTCGATCGCCATCCTGGTGGTGTCCATCGCGTTCGTCGCGGTTCGCGTGGACAATCTCCTCTACCTGTTCCAGTCGGTGTTCGACGTCGCGCGCTGGCCAAGCAGCGTCTTCCGCGGCGCCCTCGCGATCATTTTCACCTTCGTGCTGCCCCTGGCGCTGATGACGACCTACCCCTCGCTCGCCCTGCTCGGCAAGCTGAACCTGCGCACCGCCGTGGCCGCGGTCGCAGGTACCCTCCTCTTCGCAGCGGTAGCGCGGGGGATCTGGATCGTCTCCATCCGGCGGTACACCTCCGCGAGCTCCTAGTGCCCGCTTCAGCTCCGCGGTCGCACGATCCCATGCGCTGCGGAGCGCCGCGTTGCTCTCGATCTCCCCGCTCTCGCGCATCGCCGCGAGGCCACATGCTTTCGAAATGCCGGTACAACGCCGAGGCCCGTACCCCCAAGGCCGCCGCGATCGCCCGCATGGTGATCCCCTTCGGACCGCGAGCGGCATACAAGAGGTGAACATTGTTCACATCGCCGTCGGGTACGTGAACTTTGTTCGGCTGGTCGGGGCCGGCGGCGGGGAGGTGTACGCCGCCCGGCGGGGAACGGGCCCCACAGCCGAAGCAGATGGTGGTCGGCCCATAGGTATCCTGGAGGCTCTTCATGCGCGCCCTTATAGTCGGCCGCCGTGAAGGAAGCCCTGCCCGTCGATGCCGCCCTGCCGGAATTGCTGGAAGCGCTGCGGACGCACCCTGCCGCCGTGCTCGAGGCGCCTGCGGGGGCCGGCAAGACCACCCGCGTTCCCCCCGCGTTGCTCGATCGGGTCGAAGGCGAGATCGTCGTGCTGGAACCGCGGCGGATCGCAGCACGCATGGCAGCCCGGCGCGTCGCGCAGGAACTCGGCGATCCCGACGTGGTCGGTTGGCAAGTGCGATTCGAGCAATCGGGAACTTCCCGGACCCGGCTCTGGTACGTCACCGAAGGCATCCTCGCGAGGCGGATGCTCTCCGATCCGCAGCTCCGCGGCGTCGGCGCGGTCGTCCTCGACGAGTTCCACGAGCGCCATCTGCCCGGGGACCTCGCCCTCGCGCTCGCGCAGCGATTGCTCCCCGCGATCAAGCTCGTGGTGATGTCCGCCACGCTCGAGACCGCTCCGCTCGCCCGGCATCTGGGCGCCCCCGTGATCCGAAGCGAGGGCCGCCGCTTCCCGGTGGAGATCGAGCATCTGGAGAAGGCCGGCGAGCGCCGGCTCGAGCAGCAGGTGGCTGCCGCGGTCCGCCGTCTCACGGTGCCCGGCAGTACGGGAGACGTCCTCGTCTTCCTGCCGGGCGCGGCCGAGATCCGCCAGGCCGCTTCGGCGTGCTCGGAGCTGGCCCGGCATCGCGACCTGCTGCTCACGCCGCTTCATGGCGACCTGTCCGCGGCGGAGCAGGATCGCGCGCTGGCGGCGGGCTCCCGGCGAAAAGTGATCCTCAGCACGAACGTCGCCGAGACCAGCGTGACGGTGCCCGGGGTGACCTCCGTCGTCGACAGCGGACTCGCGCGCATCGCCTCGCATTCGCCCTGGTCTGGCCTGCCCACGCTGAACGTCGCACGGATCAGCCGCGCTTCCGCAGCGCAGCGCGCAGGCCGCGCCGGACGGCTCGGTCCAGGCCGTGCCCTGCGGCTGTACACGCGCCACGATTTCGACTCGCGCCCGGAGCACCATGCGCCGGAGATCGAACGGCTCGATCTCGCCGGCCTCTTGCTCGAGCTGCGCGCCGCCGCGCTCGACCCGGGCTCGCTGCCCTGGCTCGATCCGCCGCCGGCGGCCCCATTGCAGGTCGCCGCCGATCTGCTCCGCCGCATCGGAGCGCTGGACGCGCGCGGCGACGCGACCGAGCTGGGTCGCGCGTGCGCGAAGCTGCCGCTGCATCCCCGGCTCGCGCGGCTCGCGGTCGAAGCAGCACGCCGCGGGTACCGCGACGATGGATGCACGGCGGCGGCCCTGCTGAACGAGCGCGACGCCCGCGGGGATCCCGGCCTTGCCCCGACCGGCCCTTCCGACGTTCTCGATCTCCTCGAGCGTCGCCGCTCGCCGCGCGCGGAACAGGCCCGCGCGCAGCTGCTCCGTCTCGCGCCGCCGCAGGGGCCGAGAAGCGGGCCGCGCGAGGAGGCGATCCTCCTCTCGGTGCTGGCGGGCTTCCCCGATCGGGTCGCCAAGCGCCGCGGAACAGAGCTCCTGCTCGCGTCTGGAGGCGCGGCGCAGCTGTCGGCGGAGAGCGCCGTCCGGGATGCGGACCTCCTCGTCGCCGTCGATGCCGAGCAGCGGCAGAGGGGAAATCGCACGCGCGTCCTGATCCGCGTCGCCAGCGCCATCGAGGCCGGGTGGCTGCTCGATCTCCAACCCCAGGCGCTGCGCGAGCACACCGATCTCGTCTGGGAGCCTGCGCGCGAGCGCGTCGAGGTGGTCTCCCGATTGCTCTACGATCAGCTCGCGCTCGAGGAGACCCGCCGGCTCTGCTCGACCACGCCGGCGGGATTCCGGACCCGGACGCGCTCGCCCGCCTGCGGGCGCGGATCGCAGTCGTTTCCCGCCATTGCCCGGAAGCGGGGATCGAGGCGTTCAGCGACGCGAGGTTGCGCGCCCGCCTGGAGGAAGCGGCGCGCGGGGCCACCTCGCTGCGGGAGCTGCGCGAGGCCGATCTCCTCTCCTCGCTGACGCCTGCGCACCTCGATCGGCTCGCGCCCGACCACGTCGCACTTCCCGGCGGACGCAAGCTGCGCGTCGAGTACGCCGAGGGACAGCCGCCGGCCGTGCGCTCGCGCCTGCAGGACTTCTTCGGGCTCGAGCGCGGGCCTTCCATCTGCAACGGCCGCGTTCCTCTCACGCTGCACCTGCTGGCGCCGAGCGGACGCGCGCAGCAGGTGACGCAGGATCTCGCCGGGTTCTGGCAACGCCACTATCCGGCCATTCGCCGCGAGCTGATGCGAAAATACCCGAAGCACGCCTGGCCGGAGAACGCCGCCACCGCCTCGCCGCCGTCAGTGAATCGCCGGCCGTAACGGCAGCTCGCGGATCAGCGATGCCTCCGCGCGAAGCATCTGCCCCAGCCGCGCCTCGAACCCCTCGCACCGGCGCGCGAAGCGCAGGAAGAGCTCCCGATGTCCGCTCTCGGCGTCCGCGAGACGGGAGTAGAACCGCCTCATCTCGGGGTCCGGCAGATTCGCTCCGAGCAGGGCCAGCCGCTCCTCGCTTCGCGCCTCGATCAGCGCCGAAACCAGCAGCCGATCGAGCAGCCGCTCCCGCGCAGGCTGTCGCACCAACGCCTGCAGTCCTTGGACATACGGATCCCCCGGGTCGCGGCCGAGCGGCAGCCCGCGCTTCTCCATCACCGACAGCACCTGCGCGAGGTGGCCCGCCTCTTCGCGGGCGAGCCGGGCCATCGCGCGCGGCAGCCCCGCCACCGTGGGGAACGCGGCGAGCATCGAGAGCGCGTGCGCAGCCGCCTTCTTCTCGCAATGGGCATGGTCGACGAGCACCTCGTCGAATCGCCGCAGGGCCAGTGCCACCCATTCACGGGCCGTGTCGCAGAGGAGTCGCATCGGCCGCCTTATACTGCAGGCGTGCGCA
Organism: Deltaproteobacteria bacterium 13_1_40CM_4_68_19; assembly: GCA_001918155.1. Lineage (GTDB taxonomy): Bacteria > Myxococcota > Myxococcia > Myxococcales > 40CM-4-68-19 > 40CM-4-68-19. The sequence goes on along the minus strand of MNFJ01000031.1, from coordinate 6,830 downwards.
TCGGCGTCATCTCGGATACCCACGGACTCCTGCGGCCGCAGGTGCACGACGTCTTCCGAGGCGTCGATCACATCCTGCACGCCGGCGACATCGGCGGCGAGGAAGTGCTCGCCGAGCTGGGCGCCATCGCGAAGGTGACGGCCTGCGCGGGCAACAACGACGGCTGGCGCTGCGGGCCGGCAGGCAAGAGCGCGCGCGTCTCGCTCGGCGGGCTGCGCTTCCTGCTCGTGCACATCCGCGACGACGCAAAGGCCGAGCTGCAGCGTGCCCCGGCGGACGTGGTCGTCTTCGGCCACAGCCACAAACCGGTGGACGAGCGCGAGGACAGCATCTGGTGGTTCAATCCCGGCAGCGCCGGCCCGCGCAGGTTCTCGCTGCCGGTATGCGTCGGCCTGTTCGAGCGCCTCCAGGGGAAATGGCAGGCGCGCCACGTCGCGCTTCAGTAATAGACCAGCGCGAGCTGAAGCCCGATCGTATGCAGCTGCTGGTCGATTCCCTGCGTGCTCAGGCTCGCGTTCCGGTAGAACAACTCGGGCCCGAGAAACAGGTTCGGCGCCACGCGGATCTCCACGCCCAGTCCGCCGGCCTCCGCCAGGCCAACCGCGGTCGAATCGGGAACCACGTCGCGGGACAGACCGACGCCGATGCCGCCGCGCCCGTAGACCATCACCGCCGGCTTGACGAGCAGGTGGTACTGCACGAAGGCGACGATCTGCCCGGACCGGAACGTGCGGCCCGAGAGCCTGGCGCCATCCACGCTGCCGGAGAGGTAGATCTGCAGCACGGGGTTGAAGCTGTAGCCGAGGCGAAGCTCGGCGTCGTATCCGAAGGCGTTGTCGCCGGGGATGATCAGGAGGTTTCCGCCTCCGCCGATGGCGGCATAGAGGCCCTCCAGGTTCGACTGCAGCGAGCTCCATTCCTCGGTCGACGGCCCTTGAGCGGACAACGCCGGAGCGCCGGCGAGCAGGAGCGCCGCGAGCAGGCGAGGGTTCATCTGCGAACCATACCTCAACGGCGAAGCAGGAACAGGTCTCCGGCATGCGCGCCGGTGTGACGCTCGGGAATGAGGAGCCCGAGCGCTCCGAGAACGCGCCCGGCGTCGAATTGATCGATCCCCTTGTCCGGCGCGAGGCCGCGGCGCTCCGCCTCGTCCCAGGTGGCGCCGTCCACGGTCGCCCCCGCAGCGCCGGTCGGGCCATCACGCCCGTCGGTGCCGGCGGCGAGAAAGGCCGCTCCGCGCTCGCCGCGCAGCTTGCGCGCCATGAGGAGGGCGAGGTGCTGATCGCGGCCGCCGGGCGGCGCTCCCGGTGGCACGCGGATCTCCAGCTCCCCGCTAGCGCAAGAGAATCCGCGCTCCCGCGAAAGCGTGTCGGCGAAGGCCTCTATCGTGCCCCGAACCGGAGAGTCGAGCATGCGCAGCGGCGCACGGTGCGCGGCTTCCTGCGCGGCAGAGCGCAGGTCGCAGAGCGCTTCGTGCTCGATGAAATCGGCAGGGTCGCCGGGCTTCAGCGTCTCGCGCACGCGAGTCGCGGCCGGCGGGAGCCCGTACTTGCGCGCCAGCGCGAGCGCATCCGCGCAGGTGGTCTCGTCTGCGATCGCCGGGCCGCTGGAGACCGCCCGCACCCCGCCGATCGGCACGTCGACTGCCACGAAGGCCCGGGCCCGCGTGACCCCGGCGGCATGCAAGGCGCGGGCGAGTCCGCCGCCCTTGAGGCGGGAGAGATGCGCACGCACGCAATTCATCTCCTCGATCGGTGCGCCCGAGGTCAGCAGAGCCTGGTTCACGGCGCGCAGGTCGGCGAGCGAGAGATCCGGGTGCGGCGCTTCCGCCAGCGAAGAGCCGCCTCCCGAGATCAGCAGCAGCGCGGCATCGTCGGGCCCCAGCACCGCAGCCGCGGCGAGCAATGCCTCTCCGGCGGCGATCGATCCGGCGTCCGGCAGCGGATGGCTGCCGCGCAGGACGCGCGCGCCCGCGGGAGAAGGCGCATCCGGCGGCACGACCAGGAGCGCCTCTCCTTCGCCGCGCGCGCCCTCGTACAGCTCCGCGGCGACCTTGCCGAGCCCGAGGACGACCAGCCGTCCTCCTGGGGCAGGGCGGGGAGCGCGGGCGGAGGCGGCGCGAGCCAACGCGCGTGCGTCGAGCGCCCGCACCACGTCGTCGTACAGGGCGAGCAGGTCGCGCATCAGCCCACCTCGAAGAGCGAGGGAAGGAGCTCTCCCGCCTTTCCCAGGCGGCACTCGTCGAACGAATGGGCATTTTCCGGCCGCTCGAGGCCGACGTAGATGCAGCGGGCGAAGCGGCCGCGCGAGTTCGGATTGTGCCGCAGGTGGGAGACGAATCCAGCGGCGGGGAAGAGATCGCACTCGTTCAGTTGCTGGTAGATCCGGCCCATCCCGAAGGGGATCTCGCCGAACCAGACCACGTGGGGCCTGAGGCGCCCGCCGCATCGGTCGCAGCGCGGCACCTCATCGAGGTATGCGCCGTCATCGTGGAAGGGCAGCCGCTCGCAGGAGTCGCAGCGCGTCTTCAGCAGCTCCCCGTGCATGTGGTGCACGTCGCGCGATCCGGCGCGCTCGTGCAGCGGGTCGACGTTCTGGGTGCAGAGGAACAGCCGCTCGCCGATCTGCGCCTGCAGCTTCGCCAGCGCGAGGTGGGCCGGGTTCGGCTGTACGCTGCCGGCCTGCTTGCGGCGCTGCGAGTAGAAGTGCCAGACCAGCTCCGGGTCGCGGGCGAATGCCTCCGGCGTGGCGACGTCCTCGATGCGGTGCTCTTCCCAGAGCCCACCCGCGTCGCGAAACGTCCTCACCCCGCTCTCGGCGCTGATCCCGGCGCCGGTCAGCACGAAGACCCTGTCGCCGGCGCCGACGGGAAGCGCCGGGAACTCATTGCCTGGAGCGATCTTCGTCAGCGGCACCATACGACTGGAAGAGTTGCGCGATGGACCTCCGCAGGCAAGGATCATCTTCTCATGGCCGTCGCCGGGCTTCGCCGCGAGCTGTCGCGCCGCATTTACGTCCGATCCCGGGTCGCGCGCGCCGGCGCGGTCCGCCTCGCGTACCTCGCCTACTCGCGGGCCCTGCTTCGCTGGGAAGACCCCTCCTCGCCCGAGGCGGCGGCCTCGCTGCGCCGCAGGCTGGAGGAGCTCTTCGACCAGGACTTCCGCGACGCGGAGGCGGGCTACTACCCGCGCTCGCTGATCGAGACGCTTCCCTGGCGCGAGTACGCGCAGGCGGTTCCGCGCCTGCTCGCCGATCTGCCGCGCACGCGCGCCCGCATCGGCCGGGGCGACTTCCGCGAGCTGCCGCAAGACGCAGCGCAGGGCCGCTATCCCCACTACTACGCGCGCAACTTCCACTACCAGACCGACGGCTACCTCGGACACACCAGCGCCGCCCTCTACGACCTGCAGGTCGAGCTGCTCTTCGGCGGCACGGCCGATGCGATGCGCCGCCGGCTCGTGCCGCCCGTGGTCCGCACCGCCCGGGCCCGCGGCGCCTCGCCAGCCCAGCCGCTGCGCCTGCTCGACGTGGGCTGCGGCACCGGCCATCTCTTGAACATGCTCGGAGCGGCGCTGCCCCTGGAGGCGAAGCTGTTCGGAGTGGATCTCTCGCCTCACTACATCGCCCGTGCGCGCGAGGTCCTCCCCCGGGACCTGGACGTCTCGCTGGTCTGCGACAACGCGGAGAAGCTTCCCTTCGTCGACGCGTCATTCGACGTCGTCACCAGCGCCTACCTCATGCACGAGGTGCCCGCCGAGGTGCGGGCGCGCGTGCTGGCGGAGATGGCGCGCGTCCTCCGCCCGGGCGGGCTGGTGGCGGTCGCCGACAGCATCCAGCTCGCCGACGCGCCGGAGCTGCAGCGCGAGATCCTCGCCTTCCCTTCCCGGTTCCACGAGCCGTTCTACACCGGCTACGTGAAGGACGATCTGGCGGCGCGGATCTCCGAGGCGGGCCTGCGCGCGACGAGCTCGCAGCTCGCCTTCCTCACGAAGCTGGTGATTGCCGAGAAGCCAGGGCCCGGGCCCGCTTCGCCCACGAACGCGCGATGAACGCGATGGCGACGAGAAGCGGGACGATGCAGCCGAGCAGGACCAGCACGCCGACCTTGGCCGCGCGCACCTGATCGGAGTCCGCGGCGCCGAAGCAGATCGGGCAGGCGAGCAGTAACGACATCACAGGTAGCTCACGTTCTTCAGCTTGCGCAGGAACCACAGCCCGTACCACACCAGCGCCGCCGCCGCGGCGAAGCCGAGCACGCCCAGCGCCAGCACCCCGATGTTCCCCGTCCTCAAGTAATCGCCGATCGCCCAGGCTCCGAACCCCAGGGCGCAGAGGGTGGAGACGATCACGAAGAAGACATGGAAGGCCTTGAGCGACACTTACGTCCCCGGCATCCCGCTGTGGTGCTCGAAGGTGGTGAGGTTCGGTAGCGCCAGCAGCAGCGCGAAGAAGAGCGCGGTGAGAATCAGCACCGCGTAGATCACTTTCTTCTCCGAGATCAGGTGCATGAACACGGCGGCGACCAGGCCCGCCTTCACCGAGGCGATGATCAGCGCCACCGTGATGGCGAGGGGGCGATTGAGGTGCAGGTAGCTCACGCCCACCGTTACCGCCGTCAGGCAGAGCAGCGCCACGAACACCGCGTAGTACGGCCCCATGTGCTTGCTGACGTCTTCGTGACCCGCAGCGTCCATGCGCACCTCAGAGGAGGTAGAGGGAAGGGAAGAGGAAGATCCAGACCAGGTCGACGAAGTGCCAGTAGAGGCCGGCGTTCTCCACCCGGTTGGTGAAATGCTCGGGATCGGTCTTCCACATCCTGCTGCCCCAGGTGAGCAGGAAGGTGTTGACGATGATCCCGCCGACGATGTGCAGACCGTGCAGCCCGGTGAGCAGGAAGTAGACGGCGAAGAAGTTGTCGTGCGAGGGGAAGTGGTCGTGGTGGAACTTGTCGGAGTATTCGAAGTACTTCACCACCAGGAAGACGAGCGCGAGGAAGACGGTCGCGCCCATCCACCTCTTGAAGCGGGGCAGGCTTCCCATCTTGCAGGAGGCCCAGGCGAGCACCATGGTGATGGAGCTGGTGATCAGCACCGCGGTGTTGAACGTGCCCCACGGCACGCTGAGAACCTCGCTGGAGAGCCCTCCTTCCGGCGGCCAGTGCGGCATTCCGATGCGGATCAGCACGTAGCTGGAGAAGAGCGCGCCGAAGAGCATCACCTCGCTGGAGAGGAAGAGCCAGATGCCGAACTTGCCGTTCGGAAGCCCCGTCACGGGGTGCGGCTTCACCATGTAGGGGATGACGGTCTCGCTCATCTCAGCCCTCCGCCTGGAACTGCGGCGAGTAGTCCTTGGTCTTTCCCGGCACGCTGTACTCGTACGGCTCGCGGTACACGACCGGTTCGGTGAGGAAGTTTCCATGCCCCGGAGGCGACGGCGCCGCCCACTCCAGGGTGGTGGAGTGCCACGGGTTTTCGGCGACCCGAGCGCCGGCCCTCAGGCTCATGAAGAAGTTGACGACGAAGGGGAGCTGCGCGAGGGCGAGCCCCCACGCGCCCCAGGAGATCACCACGTTCAGCGCCTGCACTCCGCGCCCGTGCGCGTACACGGTCGGGTCGTAGAGGCGCCGCGAAAGGCCGGCCATGCCCTGGAAGAACATCGGCATGAACACGAAGTTGATGGCGACGAAGCTGAGCCAGAAATGGACCTTGCCGAGCTTGTCGCTCAGCTGCCGGCCGGTCGCCTTGGGGTACCAGTAGTAGATGCCGGCGAAGAGCGCGAACAGCGTCCCGGGCGCGACCACGTAGTGGAAGTGGCCGATCACGTAGAACGTGTCGTGCAGGTAGATGTCGCTCGCGGTCAGGCCCAGCGGGAGCCCGGTGAGCCCGCCGATGGCGAACATGGGCAAGAAGGCGGTGGCGAAGAGCATCGGAGCGGTGAACCGGATGTTTCCGCCGTAGAGCGACATGATGAAGCAGGTGAGGATGACCACGCTCGGGATCGAGATGATCATCGTGGTGGTCTGGAAGAAGGTGGACATGGTGGTGCCCATGCCCGTCATGAACATGTGGTGCGCCCAGACCACGAAGCTCATGAATCCGATGAAGATCACCGAGTACACCAGCAGGCGATAGCCCCAGAGCGGCTTGCGCGTGTTGTTGGCGATCACCTCGGCGACGATTCCCATCCCCGGGAGGATGAGGACGTACACCTCCGGGTGCGCGAGGAACCAGAAGAGGTGCTGCCAGAGCAGCGGGCTTCCGCCGCCGGCCGCCTTGAGCTGCTCGCCCGAGACGACCAGTCCCGAGGGAAGGAAGAAGGAGGTGCCGGCGAGCCGGTCCATCAGCTGCATGACGGTAGCGGCCTCGAGCGGGGGAAAGGCCAGCAGGAGCAGAAAGGCCGTCACCAGCTGCGCGTGGACGAAGAACGGCAGGCGCCAGTATGTCAGCCCTTTGGCGCGCAGCTGCACGATGGTGACGATGAAGTTGATCGAGCCCAGCAGCGAGCTGGTGATGATCAGCACCATCGCGAGGCACCACATCGTCTGCCCCGCCGGAGCAATGTCGCTGAGCGGCGGGTAGCTGGTCCAGCCCGACTGCGCCGCCCCTCCGTTCGCGAAGAACGAGCAGACCATGAGGATGCAGCCGGGGAGGAATACCCAGTAGCTCACCATGTTCAGCCGGGGGAACGCCATGTCCGGGGCCCCGATCTGCAGCGGCACGACGAAGTTGCCGAAGCCGCCCACCGCCAGCGGGACCACGCCGAGGAACACCATGATGGTGCCATGCATGGCGCCCAGCTGGTTGTAGAACTCCGGCGCCATCACTCCGCCC
>MNFJ01000141.1 GCA_001918155.1 Deltaproteobacteria bacterium 13_1_40CM_4_68_19 | reverse complement strand
GCGGATCTGCTTGCTGAGCGCGGGTTGCGAGAGGTGGAGGGCCCGGGAAGCCCGCCCGAAGTGGCCCTGCTCGGCAAGTGCCTGGAATGAGCGAAGAAGGCGAATCTCCATCCGATAACCATAAGTAATCGTACCCCACCGATCAATCGATTGGACGCCGGGGGGAAGCGGCCACATGCTTCGTGCCCGGAAGGGGACCATTGCGGATCCCCGGAGAAGCACGATGGAGAACAGAGGGAGCGTGGAAGATCATGGCGAAGAACGAGAAGCAAGGCATCAAGACGCTGCGCGAGCTGGGCGTGCCCGAGGGGCTCTCCCGCGATTTCGAGGAGACGCTGAAGCTGCTGGGACAAACGCACGGCGACCGCGTCGTCGGGTTCACGTTCATCACACCGGACGGCGCTCGCCACGAGCTTCGTCTGGCGGAGCCGGACAACTCCGATCCGTCGCGCGATCGCGCGGCGTAGGGCGGAGCGCGGGGGGCGCGGCCGGGTCAGCTCAGCGTCGGCATCGAGAACGCCGGTCCGATCGGCGTCGTCGGCCAGCGCTGAGTGATGGCCTTGCCGCGCGTGTAGAAGCGCACCGCCTCTGGCCCGTGGGCGTGGTGGTCGCCGAACAGGCTCTGCTTCCAGCCGCCGAAGCTGTGGAAGGCCATCGGCACCGGGATGGGCACGTTCACGCCCACCATCCCGACCTGCACCCGGTGCGCGAACTCGCGCGCCGTCGCTCCGTCGCGGGTGAAGATCGCCGTGCCGTTGCCGTACTCGTGCTTGTTCACCAGGTCGAGCGCGGTGGCCAGATCCGGGGCCCGCAGGACGACGAGCACCGGGCCGAAGATCTCCTCCTTGTAGATCCGCATCTCCGGCGTCACCTTGTCGAAGAGCGAGCCACCGAGGAAGAAGCCCTTCTCGCGTCCCGGGACCGTGAGCCCCCGGCCGTCCACCACCAGCTTCGCGCCCGACTTCACTCCGTCCTCGATGTAGCCGAGGATCTTCTCCCGGTGCTGGCCGGTCACGACCGGCCCCATCTCCGCGGCGGGATCGCAGCCGTCGCGCACCTTGATGGCCTTCACCTTCGGGATCAGCCGCTCGACGAGCTTGTCGCCTGCTTCGCCCACCGCAACGACCGCGGAGATGGCCATGCAGCGCTCGCCCGCCGACCCGTAAGCTGCGCCCATCAGCGCGTCCGCGGCGTTGTCGATGTCGGCGTCCGGCATCACGACCGCGTGGTTCTTCGCGCCGCCCAGCGCCTGCACGCGCTTCCCGTGCGCCGTCCCCGTCGCGTAGATGTATCGGGCGATGGGCGTCGAGCCGACGAAGCTCAACGCCGCGACGTTGGGATGCGTCAGCAGCGCGTCCACCGCCACCTTGTCCCCGTGCACGACGTTGAAGACGCCGTCGGGAAGCCCCGCTTCCTTGAACAGCTCAGCGAGGCGGAGGGACGCGGACGGATCGCGCTCGGAAGGCTTGAGCACGAAAGAGTTCCCGCAGGCGATGGCCATCGGGAACATCCACATCGGCACCATCACCGGGAAGTTGAACGGCGTGATCCCGGCGCAGACGCCCAGAGGCTGGCGGACGCTCCAGGCGTCGATGCCCGTGGCGACCTGCTCGGTGTACTCGCCCTTGAGCAGCTGGGGGATGCCGGTGGCGAACTCCACCACCTCGAGGCCGCGTTGCACCTCGCCTTTGGCGTCGGAGAGCACCTTGCCGTGCTCGGAGGTGATGATCGCCGCGAGCTTGTCGAGGTCCCGCTCGATCAGCTCCTTGAACCGGAACATCACCCGCGCGCGCTTGAGGGGCGAGGTTTCCGCCCAGGGCCGGAAGGCCTTCTGCGCTGCGGCGACTGCCGCGTCCACTTCCGCGGCGCTCGCGAGCGCGACCTTGCTGGTGATTGCGCCGGTGGCGGGATTGAAGACATCGGACGCACGGCCGCTCTGACCGGGCCGCGGCTGACCTGCGATGAAGTGGCCGATCGCCCGGGGCTGATCGGCGGGAACGATGCGCTCTGCGGGCTGACTCATCTTCTCATCCTTCGCTCTTCATTTGATGATCCATTCGTGCGCCGGGTCGTTCTTGAAGTGCCAGGAGCGCTTCGGACCGGCCATCACGTTCAGGTAGTAGCTCCGGTACCCCCAGGGCACCACGACCGGATGGTACCCGCGCGGCACCACCACCACGTCGTGGTCTTCGACCGCGTGCGACTCGTCGATGTCGCGCGAGTCGGTGTACACGCGCTGGAAGACGAACCCCTGGGGGGGATCCAGGCGGTGGTAATACGTCTCTTCCAGCAGCGTCTCCTCCGGTGGCTCGAGCCTGTCGTGCTTGTGCGGCGGGTAGCTCGAGGAATGTCCGGTCGGCGTCTTGACCTCGACGACGAGGAGGCTGTCCGCGGGCTGGGACTCCGGCAGGATGTCGGTCACGTAGCGCGTGTTGAGCTCCTTGCCCCGCACGGAGCGCCGCATCGTCTCGGGCGCGATCAGGCGTGGCGCGAGGCTGCCGGCGCCGGGCGCGGTGCCGATGGCGATCTCGGCGGCGGAGTGGGCCGTCACCGAGACCGGCGCCGTGCCAGGCAAGTAGACCGCGAACGGAGGCTGATCCTCGAAAACGCTCCGCCGCTTGCCGATCTGCTCGAAGGCGGCATCGCCGGAGCGGATCGTCACGACGCCCTCGAGCACGACGGCGCAGACCTCGCGGCCGCGCGAGGCCGCAAGGTCGAGTGCCTCGCCCTCGGCGAGGCGGTGGGCGGAGAACCCGACGTAGCGGAGGCCGGACGCGGCGGGCTTCACGTCCACGATCTCGCGCCCCTTGCGCGCGCCCTTCACCAGCAGGCTCATGCCCTCTGTCCCTTCTTCGCGCTCTCGTAGGCGTCGCGCGCGCGCCGGACCTTGTCGCTTGGCGAGGCCTCGGGAACGGCCACTTCCCACCAGCAGCCCCCGTCCTCGGTGGTCCGCCGCGGATCCGTCTCGATGCAGATGACGGACGTCCGATCCGCCGCGCGTGCCCTCGCGAGCGCGGCCTCGAGCTCCCCGACGGTCTTCACGTTCTCGCCGATCGCTCCCATGGACTGCGCGTGCCTGGCGAAGTCGATCGCCGGGGGGCCGGAGGGACCCTGTACGCAGTCCTTGAACAGGTTGTTGAACGGCTCGCCTCCGACCTCTTGTTGGAGCCGGTTGATGCACCCGTACCCGTGGTTGTCCTGCACCACGACGATGATCTTCTTCCCGAGGAGGACCGAGGTTGCGATCTCGGAATTGAGCATGAGGTAGCTGCCGTCGCCGACCATGACGATCACTTCGCGGTCGGGATGCGCGAGCTTCACGCCGAGACCTCCGGCGATCTCGTACCCCATGCAGGAGTAGCCGTACTCCATGTGGTACCCGCCCGGGACGCTCGTGCGCCACAGCTTGTGCAGCTCCGCCGGCAGGGTCCCGCCCGCGTTGACCACGATGTCGTTCGCCGACGAGCGGGCGGAGGAGCGCTGGACCGCGCCGATCACGTCCGCGTCGTAGGGCAGGGCGACGTCGCGGCGCGAAGTGAGCGCCGTGACCGCATCCCGCCAGGCCGCCGCGGACTTGCGGGCGCGCACGGTCCACGCCTCGTCCGCCTTCCAGCCGGAGAGACGTCCAGCGAGCGCTTCGAGCCCGAGCCGCGCGTCCGCCTGCAAGGGCAGCGCATGCCACTTCGCCGCGTCGAAAGCGTTGACGTTGAGGCCGACGAGCTTTGCCTGGCCGAACAGGCTGTGCGAACCGGTCGTGAAATCAGACAGCCGGCTGCCCACCGCGAGCACGAGATCCGCGTCGCGCGCGAGCTCGTTGGCGGCGGGCGAACCCGTCACCCCGACGGCGCCGAGCTGAAGCGGATGGTCCCAGGGGAGCGCGCCCTTTCCCGCCTGCGTCTCGCAAACCGGGCTGCCGTGCGCCTCTGCGAAGCGGCGCAGAGCGTCGGTCGCGAGCGCGTACAGCGCGCCTCCTCCGGCGACGATGACGGGCCGCTTCGCTCGCCGCAGCGCTTCGGCCGCGGCAGCAAGCTCGTCATCTGCCGGCGGCTGCGCGCGGAACCGGACGGTGCGCGGCTCGAACAGCTCCGCCGGGTACTCCCACGCCATCGTCTGCACGTCCTGCGGCATCGCCAGCGTCACCGGGCCGCAGAGCGCCGCGTCCGTCAGCACCTGGATCGCGCGGGGGAGCGCGACGATGAGCTGCTCGGGGCGCACGATCCGGTCGAAGTAGCGCGACACCGGCCGCAGGCAATCGTTCGCCGTCACCGTGGCATCGTGGAAGTCCTCCACCTGCTGCAGGACCGGGTCCGGGGCGCGCGAGGCGAACACGTCGCCCGGCAGGAAGAGGACCGGGAGCCGGTTGACGTGCGCCGTGGCCGCGGCCGTCACCAGATTCGTCGCGCCGGGGCCGATCGACGTCGTCGCGGCCATCATGCGCCGGCGCATATGGGCCTTCGCGAACGCGATCGCGGCGTGCGCCATCCCCTGCTCGTTGTGGGCGCGCAAGGTCGGCAGCGTCTCCCGGTGCCGGTACAGCGCCTCGCCCAGGCCGGCCACGTTGCCGTGCCCGAAGATCGCGAACACGCCGCCGAAGAGGGGTGCCGGGCCTTGGGGGGTCTCGACCCGCTGGGAGGCGAGGTAGCGCACCACAGCCTCGGCAGCGGTCAGCCGGATCGTGCTCATGCCGTCGCCTCCTTCCGACTGGCGCGCGCCGAGCGCCACTCGCGGATGAGCGCTTCGAAGCTCGCCCGCACCCGCGAGATCAGCTCCGCGTCACCGATGCGGCCCGCGAGCCACTCGCGGCTCGGCTCGTGCCAGATGGTCCGTCCGACGGCGAATCCGCGGCTGGTCGCAGACAGCGCGGCCTGGCGAAAACCCGCCGCGAGGTCCTTGATGGGCGCGTTCAGGCCGAGGACGAGGACTCCGCGGCACCAGGGATCGCGCCGCGCGACCAGATCGTCCACCTGCTTCCAGCTCTCGCGGCTCATCGGGGCGAGCTTCCACCACTCCGGGTAGATGCCGATCTCGTAGATGCGGTCGAGGGCGCGCGCAATGGTCCGGTCGTCGCAGGGAAGTTCGCTGGGAGGGATCACCTCGAGGAGCAACTCGTGTCCGCTCGCCTGGACGGCGGCGTACAGGGCGCGCAGCTGCGTCTCCTGTTCCGCCCGCACATCGGCCGGGTCATCGGGGTGGAAGCGCACGAGGCACTTCACCACGTGATCGCGGGGCCAGCTGGTCAGGCGGCTGCCGATCGAGCGGCCACCCTCGAACTGCAAGGGGCGCGAGCCGGGCACTTCCACAGGGCGCCCGACCCACCAGCCGCGCCCGCTGGCGGCGAAGAGAGCGTCCTCGCCGTAGGTGTCGTCCAGAAGCGCCCCGACGTGTCCCTGCAGACCCAGCGACTCCTCCGTCTCGGCAGCGGCGCGCACCAGCAGCGCCTTCAACTCCGGGATGCGCGATTCCGCCGCGCCCGCTTCCTGCGCGAGGTCCTTGAACTGGGCGCGGTGATCGAACGCGAGCACGGCGAGATCGTCCCAACGCTCGCGCTTGCGGCTGACGCGATGGAGCCGGGCGAGGTGCGCGTCCTGGTCCGGGCGATCGAGGCCCGGGCGGCCCATGAAATACTCGAGCTCTTCGGGCGTGGGCATCGAGGCGGAGCAGGCGTGGCGCGCCACGACCAGCGCGCCGCAGGCGTTCGCCATCCGCGCCGCCTCCCGCCAGCTCGCGCCCGTGAGCCAGCCCTTGAGGAGCCCGGCCATGAACGCATCGCCGGCGCCGAGGACGTTCATCACTTTTACCGGGAAACCGGGAACGACGTCCTCCTCCTCGATGCGTGGCGGAATCTGGCCGTCGAACACCGCGCAGCCGCGCGCGCCGAGCTTCACGGCCAGCACGGCGGGCGTGAGGGCGCGAACGGCGCGCAATGAGTCGACCACGTCCTCGCGGCCGCCGGCGATCCGGAACTCCTCCTCGGTGCCGACGACGACGTCGAAGCGGGGCAGCATCTGCTGCAAATGAGAGGTCACCCGATCGCTGCGGACGAAGCGCTGCTCGCCCGCCGCGGGCTGCGTCAGTCCCCACAGCACGGGGCGGTAGTCGATGTCGAGGACCGTCGCCACCCCGTGGCGCCGGGCGCGATCGATCGCGGCCGAGCTGACCCGGTGCACGTGTTCGGTGGAGAGGTGGGTGCCGGTGACCAGGAAGGCCCGGCTGGAGGCGACGAACGGCTCCTCCACGTCCTCGTCGCGCACCGCCATGTCGGCGCAGTCCTGGCGGTAGAAGACCAGCGGAAAGGTCTCGCGGTCGCGGATGCCGAGAAGGACCAGCGCGGAGAGCCGGTCTCTGTCGACGGAGACGTGGGAGACGTCGCAGCCTTCGCTGGCGAGGGTCTCGGTGAGGAATCGCCCCATGTGATCGTCGCCGACGCGCGACGCCATGGCGGTGCGAAGCCCGAGCCGGGCGCAGCCGAAGGCGATGTTCGCCGACGAGCCGCCCAGGTACTTGGCGAAGCTCGCCACGTCCTCGAGGCGCGCCCCGAGCTGCTGGGCATAGAGGTCCACGGCCAGGCGGCCGAGGCAGATGACGTCGAGCGCGCGGCCTTTCGCGGGTGGAGGGGCGGATGGACGGGAAGGACTCATGCGCGGCCTCAGAGCCCGATGTTCCTGAGGAACTCGCGGTTGCGGCGGGCGCTTTCCTTTGGACTTCCCATCCCGGGCAGCACGTCCTGCTCCACCACGATCCAGCCTCGATACCCGCGCCGCCCGAGCTCCGCGGCGATGCCCTTGAAGTCCACGTCGCCTTTGCCGAGCTCGCAGAAGACGCCGTTCTCGACCGCCTTCACCGCATTCCAGCCCTCGCGCCTCGACCGGGTGGCGACTTTCGGATCGTGGTCCTTGAAGTGGACGTGCCAGATCCGGTCGGCATGCCGCCGCACGCCCTCGACCGAGTCGCCCCCTCCGAACCGGTAGTGGCCGGTGTCGAAGCAGAGCCCGAGCACCTCGGGATCGGTCATGGACAAGAACCGGGCGGTCTCCTCCGGCGTCTCCACCCAGGTGCCGATGTGATGGTGGAAGACGGTGCGCAGCCCGGTCTCCTTCTTCACGGTCCGGGCGATCCGATTCGCGCCGTCGGCGAACGTGCGCCACTGCGCCTCGTTCATTCCGTGCTCGGGAAGGATCCGCCCGGCCATCAGCGTCCGCAGCGCGTCGGTATAAGGGTCGTTTCCGAGGACAACCAGGTTGTCCGGCCCACCCACCTCGGCGAGCTGGCGCGCGGTGCGCAGGACATCGGTCTCGTCCGCCCCCAGACGCGAAGGATCATGGAGGTGGACAGTCACCCAGGAGGCCAGGAGCTTCAGTTGCCGCCTGTCCAGCTCCCGCCGCAGCGCGCGCGGATCGGTGGGCATGAAGCCCCAATCCCCGAGCTCGGTGCCGGCGTAGCCCGCCTCGTGCATCTCGTCGAGCACGCGGGCGTAGCCGCCGCGCTCGCCTTCCACGTTCTCGATCACGCCCCACGAGCAGGGCGCGTTGGCCACCCGGATCATGCGTGCCTCCTTACTCCTTCTCGACCGTCTCCCACCGCTTCGA
>MNFJ01000122.1:7898-9213 GCA_001918155.1 Deltaproteobacteria bacterium 13_1_40CM_4_68_19 | reverse complement strand
GTACTTCGCCGCGAACGAGAGCACCGCCTTGGTGCCGAGCACGTTGAAGCTGTGGTGCTCGCTCTGCGACAAGCGGGGATCGTGGACGATGGCCATGTGGATCATCGCCTGCACGTCGCCGCGCCGGAACAAGTCCTCGAGCTTGCGCTTGCGGATGTCGAGGTTGTGGACCTCGAGGTCCTTGGGCGCTCCCGGAAACGGGCGGCGATCGACGCCGATCACCCGATCGGTCTTGTGCAGCACGCGCGCGAGCGCGCGGCCTAGATTGCCGCTGATCCCGGTGACGAGGACGGCGTCGCGCGCCATCCCGTTACCTTAGCATGGAGACCTACTTCGGGATCGCCAGCGCTACCGCGGTGGTGTTGTGCCAGGACTCGATGCGGCCGCTGTAGCTGGCGATCTCGCCGTAAGTGAGGAAGCCGGCCACCGGCACCTCGCCCATCACGCCGCGGACGGCATCGATCTCCCGCTGGAAGCCATCCTTGAGGATCAAGCCGCGGCAGACGCAGTCGAAGAGCAGGACGCCGGCCGGACTCTGCCCCTGGAGGTTCTGCAGCGCTTCCTCCGCGGCCTGCTTCGCGGCGGCCACCATCGTGTCCGGCTTGCCGTCGAGGATCGCCACATGCGCGCCTTGCGGCACCTCCGCCGCGCAGTTGAGAGACCCGTCCTTGCCCACCGAGAGCGGCGCGCGGGCGCGCGTGACCTTGCCGGCGACGATGATGCCGAGCTCGTTGGCGATCAGGTATTCGCCGGCCGTCGCAGCCGAGAGCTGGACGCCGCGCTTGCTCGCGTGCTCCTGGTACACGGCGAAGGCGGGCCGGCCGTCGATCTCCTGCACCACGTTTCCCTTGGCGCGCGTGACGCGCATCTTGGCGGTGGTGGCCTCGAGGCCGTGGCCGATCCCCACTCCCCAGGGACTGCGGCTGAAGAGATGGATGGCGGCCGCCATGTCGCTGCCGGCGCGCTCCGGTTCTCCCACGTGGGTCGCCTGGAACTTGCCTTCGTCTCCCGCCGCGCCGCCGACGACCTGGTGCAGCGCCTGCGTGCTCTCGACGATGGACTCCACGAACCGTTCGCCGGCGCCGCTCAATCCGTCCACCAGCGCAATGGTGGTCGAGCAGACGAAGCCCTTCTGACGGGCCGATTCCGCGGCACGGTGAAAACCCTCGCAGAGGGCGCGCGCGGCGTCCTGCGGCGCGGCGGCTACGTCCCGCGCGGCGCGAGCGAGCAGCGGAGAATCGGTGGAGACGAGCAGCACCGCGACGCCGCCGTGGATCAAGCCGCGCTCGGTGAACTCGCCGGCCGTCGTGCAGCC
>MNFJ01000122.1:0-7578 GCA_001918155.1 Deltaproteobacteria bacterium 13_1_40CM_4_68_19 | reverse complement strand
GCGATCAGCCTCTCGATGGCGCGCTTCACGTCGGAGACTTTCGGTTCCAGCTCCGCGTCGTCGTCGTCCGGCGACCCGGAAAAGCGCAGCGGAGCCCCGAACCAGAGGTGGTACTTCACCGGGAGCGGCAACGGCACCAGCGTCGGCGTGATGGGAAGAGCGGGAAAGCCGATCGCCTTCGCGACCGACTTGAAGTCGAAGAATGCCGGCGCCTGCTCTTCGGCGCCGACCACGGCCACGGGGACGATGGGCGTGCGCGTCTCGAGCGCGATGCGCATGAAGCCGTTCCCGAACTCCTGCAGCCGGTACCGCTTGTCGTAGGTCTTGTTGAGCCCGCGCGTGCCTTCGGGAAACACCATGATGGTCTCGCCGGCTGCGAGCAGCCGCCGGCAATTCTCCGGCGTCCCGACCACCTGGCCGATGCGCGCGAAGAACGGCGCCACGAACGGGAGAGTCGGCGCCCACTTCTCCACCATCGCGCGCACCACGCGCGGGGGCTCCGCCTCGAGCAGCAGAGACATGGCGATCATCGCGCCGTCCAACGGAAGCTGTCCGGAGTGATTCGAGATCAACATCACCCGGCCGGTCGGCACCTGGTCGATGCCGTGCGTTTCCACCCGGAAGTAGGTGCGATAGAGCCAGAGCACGGGAGCGATGGCGGCCTTGGCGAAGTCCAGCTCGAGCCCGAAGGGATCGACGCCGTATTCGTTCTGGGGAGCGACCAGCCGCGCCAGACGCGCCTCCAGCTCCGGCCCGCCCTGGGACAGGGTCCACTTCTCCATCGCGCCGCGCAGGCGGCCGAACAGGCCCCGGGGGCGGTCCCGGTCATAGCGGACGAGAGCCGTGGACATGCACGCGCTGTAACGCCGCTGGGCCCTCAGGGCAAGAGGCGGATCGCAGCCTCGTACAACGTGCAGGGGTCGCCAGGAAGCGCCTCGAGCAGACCGCGCAGCCGCCGCAGCTTGTGCACAGCGGGCATCCGCAGCCCGGGCTGCGCTGCCGCGATCTCGCCGGGCACGTCGCTGGCATCGAGAGCGTCGATGCCGTGCAATTCGAGGTTGAGGTGACCGCCGGCAAAAGCCCTTTGCGCGAGCCAGGGAAAGGGCAGCACGGTGGTGCCGATCACCGGCGCCCTCAGGAATGGAAGCGTCGCCACCGGCAGCTCGCGGACCCCGCGCCGCCGATGCGCTCGGCGGGCCGCGAAGAGCTGCCCGATTCCGCCGAGGATGCTCTGGCTGCCGCGGCCGCGCAGCGCGTAGACGGCGAGCGCCGCCGCTTTCGCGGCGTAGTATGGAGGGCTCGGGAGCAGCGAGGAATCGTACGCGTATCCTCGCTCCCGCACCGCGTCCAGCAGGGGCGCCGAGAGGGTGTAACCGGGCGCGCGAAAGCCCCGCGGCCGCAGACCGCAGGCGTCCTCGATGGCGGACTCCGCCAGCGCGAGGTCCTGCGCGATCTCCTCGCGCGTCCTGCGCGAGAGCGCGTAATCGTGCGCATGCGAATGGGAGCCGATCTCGTGGCCGCCGCCGGCCGCCGCCTTCAGGCTGCCGGGCGCAATCGCTGCCTCGCGGCCGATGGCGAAGAACGTCGCGCGCATGCCCAGGCCGTGAAACAGCTCGCAGAGGCGCTGCACCGCGACCTCGGGGACCGCGCGCTGCGCGCGCTCGTCGAGGCGCAGCGAAAGGCCGTGGATGGCCGCGTAGCAGCCGAGCCCGTCCAGATCTACCGAGACCGACCAGATCACGGCGTTCGCCGCGACTCCTCCTGCAGGTAGTAGATGTCGTCCTGAACGCTGGGGGCGTCCCCCGCGTCGGGGCGCAGGTCGAGATACCGGCGGAACTCCGCGATGGCGTCCCTCCGCCGGCCGTCGTCCTTGAAGATGTAGCCGAGCTCGTGGTGGGCGAGCGCGTCCCCGGGGTCCACCCGCGTGGCGTGCTGCAGGGCGTCCACCGCCTTCGTCCGGCACCCCCGGCAGTCCTTGTCCTTGTAGGCGATCCCGAGCTTCGTCCAGACCGCCGGCAGATTCGGGTCCTGAGTCAGCGCCCTCTGGAAGTCGCGGATGGCTCCGTCGACGTCGCCTGACTGCTGCTCGGCGTCGCCGACGAGCGCCCAGAGGCGCGCGCGCTTGGGATCGAGCTCCACGGCCCTGCGAAAAGCCTTCACCGCTTCCGGGAACCGGTTCTCGACCATGAGATTGATGCCGAGATGCTCGTACGTGTCGGCGTTCCTGCTGCCCTTGTCGATGGCGCGCGTGAACGTCTCGATGGCGTCCCTGACCTGGAGCCCTTTCTCGAAGATCAGGCCGAGGTGATAGTGGAACTCCGCGTTGTCGGGCTCGATCTCCACCGCCTTCTTCATCACGTCCATCGCCTCGCCCAGGTTCTTGCGGCCCGCGAGCGCGCGCCCGAGGAAATACAGCGCCTCCGCATGGCGGTCGTTCATCGCCACCGCCTCGCGCAGCTGCAGCTCCGCCTCCTCGAGGTCCCCGCGCTCCACCAGGATGCCGCCGAGCCGGGTACGATAGCGCGAGTCCTTGGAGTCGAGCTTGACGGCTTTGCGGAACGACTGGAGCGCGGCTTCCGAATGGCCCATCCGCCGCAGCAAGGACCCGTACTCGTATTGGAGCGACGCATCGGAATCGAGCTGGACGAGGGCAGTCTCCATCTGTTTGCGCGCCGCCTCCAACTCGCCCTGCGCCGCGAGCGCCTTGCCCATTCCCGCGTGCGCGATCGGATCGTCGGGGTCGATCTGCATGGCGCGCGCATACGCCTCGCGGGCCTTGTCGCGCCGTCCCATCGCGAGCGCCAACTCGCCGATCGCCTCGTTTTCCACCGCGGTGAGGCCGCCGACGGGCACTTTGAGGGCGGCGTCGAGCCTCTCTTGCGCCCTGGCCTTGTCGTTGCGCGAGTCCCACACCAGGCCCTCCGCGGCGAGCGCTTCGACCAGGTCGGGCTTGGCCATCAAGGCCGCTTCGTATTTGCGGTACGCCTCCTCGGCCTTGCCGATGGCGTCGGCGACCCGGCCCTGCAGATAAAGGTAGCGCGCGTTCGTCGCGTCCTTCGCGACGGCCTCGTTGATCGCCTTGTCCGCTTCGAGCAGCCGGTTCTGTCCGAGATACGCCCGGGCGGCCCCCGCGTAAGCCGGCCCCGATGCGGACAGTTGGATGGCCGCCTCGAACTGGCGCGCGGCCTTGTCCCACTCGAGGCGTTGGAGGCGAAACTCGCCATAGGCGACATGCACCACCGGCGAGTTCGGATCGAGTGCCACCGCGCGCTCGTAAGCCGCCTCCGCGTTCCTGAGATCGTGGGCGCTCGCCGCCAGGTTGCCCCGCAGCATGTTCGCCCGCCCTTCCGCAGCGGCATCGAGCGTCTTGCGAGCGTCGGGGTCGAGCGCCTTGACCAGCAGCTCCCCGGCACCCTTCGTATCGTTCTGCCGCAGTCGGACCGAGGCCAATTCCACCATCAGGCGGGCGTTGTCGGGTGCGCCCTTCAGGGCACGCTCGAAGAAATCCGCGGCTTCGGGCAGCTGGCCCCGATCGCGGGCCACTGCCCCGCGCACCAGGAGGAGGCGGGTCGACGGGCCTCGCGCCTTCAGCGCGTTGTCGAGGACCTGGGCGGCGCGCGTGGACTCGCTCGAGTAGACGAGCGCCACGGCATAGAGCCAGGTCGAGTCCCCGTCCGCGCCCGGCGTGTCGCCGAGAGCGGCGAGAAACTGCTTCGCCTTCGCCAACTCGCCGCCCGCCAGGGCGAAGGCGCCGCGGGCGCGGTTCTGGGCCGGACGGGTGCCCTTCATCTTCTCCACCACGCGCTTCGCCTGGTCCCAGTCGGCTCCGACCTGGCCGTACTCGATCTTCAGCTCCGACGCCGCGAGCACGAAGAACGCCTTCACATCGTCATCGTCCGGCAACACCGTCACCAGCTCCGCGGCGGCGGCGACCGCTTCCCGCGCGCCGGCGAAGTCCGCGCGATTCAGCTTTTCGAGTCCCTGCTCGATCACCTTCGCTTCCGCCGCGGTCACGGCCTTCTTCGCGGGAAGATAGAGATTCATCCAGAACAATCCCGCAGGGGTCCGCCGCGCGCGATACCCAAGCACGCCCACGGCCCCAAGGCCGAGCAATACGGCGAGCGCGATCAGCGGCCCCGGCCGCATGACGGAACGCACGCCCGCTTGCAGCGCGCCGGGTCCGCGGGCTTCCTTCCGGCGGGCGCGCTCCTTGCGCTCCTGTGCCGCGCGCTCTTCGCGCTCCCTCTTCTTCTGCTCCTTGTCCGCTTTCTTCGAGCTGGCGCTGTCCGCAGGGCCCGTTCCGCCCAGGTCATCGGCGAAGTCGAGCGTCTCTTCGCTGCTGCCCCCAGCGGGCTTCCCGATCACCGGGGGAGGTGGCCGCTTCTTCCTGTCCGAGTCCTTGGGCGCGTCGTCGACGAAATCGAGCATGTCGGGAGCCGGGGAGGATTTCGGCTTCGACTCGACGAAATCGAAGTTCATCGCCTCTTCTTGCTCCGGGGCGCCCGATGGGGGGTCCGGTGCGGGAATCTCCGGGAGATCCGCGGCGAACGCGTCATCCCCGGCGGCGGCAGGAGAAGGCTCCGACGGGGCCGGACCGCTGCTCGCCGGCAGCTCGACCTCGATCGCGGCGAACGGGTCGTCCGCCGGCGCTGGAGACGGCGCCTCGCGCGCGCCGTCGAATCCCGGCAGCGGCACGGCATCCGCTCCTTCATGCGGAGGGGGCGCGGCGGGGGGCCGTGGCCGGAAGTCCATCGCGGTGCGCTGCGGCTCATCGAGGCCGGGAAGCGCGACCGCCCCCGGCGTCGCGGGCGGATCGAGATCAGGCAGCGAAGGCGATGCGGCCGCAGCAGGCGCCGCGGCTTCGCCGAAGCCGGGCAGCGGAATGGCTCCGCCCCGCGCGGGCTTCGCCGGAATGCTGGGACGCGCCGCGGGCGCTTTGGAAGCGGCTGGCTTCGCACCGGCCTGACCCGGCAGCGGCACGGCCGGCTTGCCTGCTTCTTTCGCGGCATCTGCCTTCGGCCGATGCACGGTGAACGGCTTCTTGCATTTCGGACACTTGATCGAGAGACCGGTGGGCGGGACTCGCGAATCGTCCAGCTCGTAGGCAGCGGCGCAGTTTGGGCAGGAGATCTTCACGCCGCTCAGCCCTCCGCGTATTCGAATCGCTGCTTGAGCGCAAGATAGGTGCCGTACGCGTCGGAGCCGTCCTGCGATCCGCGCCGTTCGGCGAGGCGCGCGTGCAGGACCCGGCAGGCGATCTGCGCCGCATCGCGCTCATCGAGCCCGGCAAGCTCCGCGAGCTGGTGGAGATTGATCGGATCGTATTGCTCCTGCATCTCGACGTAGAGGAGGAAGTCCTTCACCAGCTGCTCCGGGCCCAGCGCCCAGCGGCCGCTCTCGAGCGGCACCAGCAGGCCGGAGCGCGCGAAGACGCGCTCGACGCGCAGCGCCTCGTCACCGGTCAGTCCCACGCGCCTCATGAGCGCGTGGGGGTTGAGGTCGTCCGGGAGCGCGCGGCGCCCCTGCGCATCCGGCGCGCCGGCGAGGTTGCGCACCAGCGAGAGGGCGCGGGCGGCGCCCGACCGGCTCATCAGGGCCTGGATCTGCCGGTCCGCCTCGCGCAGCCGCGAGCTGAGGCGGCGCATGAGCCGCACGGCGATCTCGCTGTTGCGGCGCACGACGGTGGCGAACGCGCCCTGCTCCACCTCGATCAGAAGCGCCTCCTCGACCACGGTGGCGCCCGCCGACCGGGGCAGGCCCTCGAGCAGCGCCATCTCGCCGAAGAACTCCCCGGGTCCGAGCACCGCGAGCGTGATCTCGCTATCTCCGATCCTCTTGGAAATGTTCACCCTGCCGGAACGGATCACGTACATGGTCTGCCCGCGATCTCCTTCGCGGAACAGCACCGTCCCGGACGGATGTCTGCGGACGAGGTGCTCGACGCTGGACACCATCTCGCTCATGAGACTCCGGCCACGCTAGCATCGGGCTCCGGCTCCGCCAACGAAACGGCGGCGCGTTTCGTGGTAGAGGCGGGTGCGTATGCGCCGGGGTGGGAGAGCCATCGTGATCGGCGGCGGACTGGCCGGACTGGCGTGCGCGCGGGAGCTGGGAAACGCGTGCACGCTCCTCGAAGCGGAGGACCGGCTGGGCGGACTCTGCCGCACCGACGTGATCGATGGCTTCTCGTTCGACTGGACCGGCCATTGGCTGCACGCGCGTGATCCAGAGATGCGCAAGCTGATCCAGGAACGCTGGCTCGGCGGAAATCTTCTCGAGGTTCAGCGCCGCGCGCGCATCTACAGTGAAGGCGTTTGGACCACGTTTCCCTACCAGTTTCATCTCCATGGACTCCCCGCGCGGACGATCTCGGACTGCGTGCTCGGCTTCATCGATGCGACGCTCGGCCCTGAGGGCGAGGAGCTGCGCTCGCGCCCGCTGGCGAACGCCGCGGAGTTCATCCTCCGCCACCTGGGTGAAGGAATCGCCCGGCACTTCATGTTCCCGTACAACGAGAAGCTCTACACGGTGGCGTGTGAACACCTCTCGCCGGAATGGGGCGGCCGCTTCATCCCCCGGCCTTCGCTCGAGGACGTGGTGAACGGCGCCGCCGGCCCCGCGCGCGAGGACGTCGGCTACAACGCCACCTTCTGGTATCCACGAGAGGGCGGAATCGAGGCCTTGCCCCGCGGCATTTCCGCCGAGCTGCGCGCGGACGTCCGACTCTCGTCGCGGGTGCAGAGCGTCGACCTGGCGCGCCGGCGCATCCGCCTCGTTTCCGGGGAAGAACTCGAGTACGACGCGCTCGTGCTCACGGCGCCGCTGCCGGCCTGCGCGCGACTTCTCGCGGAGGCGCCGGCCGAGGTGCGCGATGCGGCCTCGCGGCTGCGCGCGGTTTCGGTGACGGTGGTGGAGGTGGGAGCCAAGGACCTCGGCGGCGAGCGGTTCCACTGGGCTTACTTTCCCGAGAAGGAATTCGCCTTCTACCGGATCGGCTCGCCTTCCGAGGTCAATCCGGCGCTCGCGCCCGCGGGGTTCCGCAGCTTCGCGGTAGAATTCGCTCACCGCGGCACGCCGGAAACGAAACGGTTCATCGAGCAAGCGCTCGAGGGTCTTTCCCGCTGCCGCCTGATCGATCGCGGCGGCGTCGTGCTCTCCCGCGCGCGCACCATTCCAGTCGCCTACGTGCTCTTCGACCATGATCACGCGCAGGCGCGCGCCACCGTGCAGCAGCACTTCGAGCGGCACGGCGTCCAGCTCGCGGGGCGCTACGGGAAGTGGGAGTACAGCTCGATGGAGGACGCGCTCCTCTCCGGCCGCGAGGCAGCCCGCAGCCTCGCATGATCTCCATTGTGATCCCGGTCTACAACGAGGCGCGCATCGTCCGGGACGCCGCCGCCGAGCTGTGCCGCAAGCTCGACGATCTGCGCTGGGAGTACGAGCTGATCCTGGCGGAGAACGGATCGCGCGACGGAACCTTGCAGCTCCTGGAAAAGTTGCCGGCGACGCTTCCACGGGTGCGCTGGCTGCACGAGCAGAAGCCGAACTACGGCCGGGCGCTGAAGCGGGGAATCCTGG
>MNFJ01000029.1 GCA_001918155.1 Deltaproteobacteria bacterium 13_1_40CM_4_68_19 | reverse complement strand
GACCAGCGTCGACTTGCGCAGCTGCGCGTATCGGGCGGGAGTGCGGGAAGGCGACGTGATCCTGGAGATCGACGGGCACGCCATGGCGGACAAGGTGGTGTACCGCACTGTGGTTTCCGGTATGAGCGGCATCGCCCGCCTGTACGTCCGCCGGGGCAGCAAGGCGCTGTTCTTCGGCCTGCGGCGCGAAGCGCCCGTCGCCGCGCGCGAAAAAGTCCTCACCGTCCCCGCCGGCAGTGCCGGCGACGCAGCGCCGTAGGACGGTCGGGCGAGGCCTTCCCGAAATCTTCATCGATTCCCGGCGCGACTTTCATGTACGCCGCGCATTCTTGAGTAGGGAGTGCTGTTGGCCGGTTTGGGCGTTTTCCGGTGCGGTACGGCCGGGACTGCGCCACACTGCGGCCGCCGAGGAGGTCACCGGGATGGGTTCCAGCAGGCTGCCGGGCTTCTACAAGATGAAGATGGCAGAGCGTTTGCGGCGCCTTGCCGAGCAGCTCGAGCTCTCCCGCGACGAGATGGACGGTCTGGGCGAAAGCGGCACCCTGCCGCTCGCCAATGCCGACGCGATGATTGAGAACGCGGTCGGCGTGCTCGGGCTCCCCGTGGGCATCGGCCTCAACTTCCTCGTCAACGGCGAGGATGTCCTGGTCCCCATGGCGGTGGAGGAGGCTTCGGTGATCGCGGCGGTATCGCTCGCCGCGAAGATCGTCCGCGAGGGTGGCGGGTTCAAGGCGGACTCCGACGCGCCGCGCATGATCGGCCAGGTGCAGGTCGCCGAGCTCTCCAACCCCGAGGCGGCGAAGGCGGCGATCCTCCGACAGAAGGACTCGATCCTCGCCGTGGCGAACGGCCTGCATCCCGCCATGAAGTCGCGAGGCGGCGGCGCCCAGGACGTCGAAGTGCGCCTGCTGGCGGTCGGGGCCGAGACGCACGCGATCGTGCACCTGATCATCGACACGCAGGACGCGATGGGCGCCAACTTGATCAACACGATGTGCGAAGGCGTCGCGCCGCTGATCGAGCGCATCACCGGCGGGCGGGTCCGGCTGCGCATCCTCTCCAACCTCGCGGACCTGCGGCTCGCGCGCGCCTCCTGCCGCATCCCCTTCGAGGCGCTGGCGGACTTCGGCTTTTCCGGCGCGGAGGTGGCGCACGGGATCGCCGAGGCGTCGCGGTTCGCCGACGCGGATCCGTACCGCGCCTGCACGCACAACAAGGGCGTGATGAACGGCGTCGACGCGGTGGCGCTCGCGACCGGCAACGACTGGCGCGCCATCGAGGCGGGGGCGCACGCGTACTGCGCGCGAAACGGCCGGTACGAGCCCTTGACCCGCTGGTGGATCGAGGAAGGGGCGCTGCTCGGGCGCATCGAGCTGCCGATCCAGGTCGGCACCGTGGGCGGCGCGGTGAAGGCGAACCCGCTGATCCCGGTCCTCCTGCGGACCATGGGAAACCCGGGCGCCCGCAAGCTCGCCGGCATCATGGCAGCCGTCGGGCTGGCGCAGAACATGGCCGCGCTGCGCGCGCTCGGGACCGTCGGCATCCAGAAGGGGCACATGGCGCTGCATGCGCGAAACGTCGCCGTCAGCGCCGGGGCGAAGGGGTCCGCGGTCGAGGAAGTCGCCCGCGCGCTGATCGCCGCCGGCGAGATCAAGCTGCACCGCGCGCAAGAGATCCTCGCCAAGATGGTGGCCGCCCGCGGACCTTCCGCCGAAGCGACGTAACCTCTGGACGCGCCGGGCTGCATCGTCGAGTACTCGCGGATCGCCGAGCCGCGGTTGCGCGCGTTTCTCGACGGCAAGCTGCAGGCGCTGCAGGCGCTGCCCGTCGATCTGCGCGACGTGGCGGCCGCGCTGCGCAACTACTTGCTGCGCGGGGGAAAGCGCCTGCGCGGCGCGTTGCTCATCGCCGGCCACCAGGCCGCCGGCGGGCGGCCGGAGGCGGCCCTCGACGCATCGATCGGCGTGGAGCTGCTGCATGGTTACCTGCTCATCCACGATGATTTCATGGACCAGGACGACGTGCGCCGCGGAGGGCCGACGCTGCACCGCGCCCTCGGCGGGGATCATCTCGGGGCGAGCCTCGCCCTGCTCTGCGGAAGCCTCTGCGAGTCCTGGGCGTACCAGCTCCTCGGCCCGGGGGCGCCGCTGGCCGCGCGCACCGTCGAACAGGTGATCGCCGGGCAGATGGCGGACCTGCGCGGGCCGCGCGGGCGCGAGCTCTCCGCGCGCGAGATCCTGGAGGTGCAGCGCGCGAAGACCGGCACCTACACGTTCGAGTTGCCCTTGCATCTGGGCGCGACGCTGGCGGCGGCCCCGCAGGTGCTCCTCGACGCGCTCAGCGCGTACGCGCGCCCGCTCGGGGTCGCGTTCCAGATCGCCGACGATCTGTTGGGAACCTTCGGCGCTGCGGAAGTGACCGGGAAGCCGAACGCCGGCGATCTGCGCGAGGGCAAATGGACGCTGCTGGTCGCCCGCGCACTGGAGAGCGCAGCGAAGAAAGATGCGGACCGGCTGCGCTCGCAGCTGGGCAAGGCCGACGCGGACGTAGAGGAGCTGCGCGGCATCCTCCGCCGCAGCGGGGCGGAGGCGTCCGCCCGCGCGGACGCGGAGCGGCTCTGCGACGACGCGCTGCGCGCGCTCGACTCGCCGGCCGTGCCCGAGCACGTGGCAGACGACTTGCGAGCGATCGCGAGGTATTCCGTGCACCGCGCGCTTTAGAGCGCGCCCGGGACCGCCTGATAGACCCGCGTACCCTCGAGCGCCGAAGCGTTTCCGACTGAACCCGCACTCGCCTTCCGCGCCCTGAAGGGCGCGGTGCTATGGAGCCGCCGCCGACGGCTTTCCCCCAGGCACCGCCGGCGCAATCGACACCGGCCCGAGATTCAGCCTCTCCAGCGCCTCCTTGCTCTGCTCCACTGGCCCGACGATCACCACCGGCCACCGCCCCGGCGTGATCCACTTCTTCACCACCCGCTTCACGTCCGCGTGCGAGACCTTGCCGACCCTCGCCGGGAACGTCCGGTAGTAATCGAGCGGCAGGCCGAGGGAAACGAGGTTTCCCATCGCGCTCGCCACCGCGTCGTTCGTCTCCAACGCCGCCGGCAGGCCGCGCACCAGCGCTTCCTTGGATGCCGAAAGCTCCGCATCGGAGATCTCGCCGTTGGAGAACGTCTGCAGCTCGTTCTCGTACTCGGCCACCGCCTCGACCGTGTTCTTCGCCACGATGCCGCCGCGCGCCGCGAACGTCCCGCTCCGGCGCATGAGCGAAACGGAAGAGCCCACTCCGTAGGTGTACCCATGGGTCTCGCGCAGGTTCATGTTCAGCCGGCTGGTGAAGAGGCCTCCCAGCGTCAGATTGGCGACGCGCATGGGGATCGCGTCGGGGTCCGTCGCCTTGAAGAGCCGGCCCACGACCCAGACCTGCGCCTGGGTCGTTCCGGGCTTCTCCCGGGCGACGATCTCGCGCCGGGTCAGCCTGGGAAAGGCCGGCAAGGAGAGCCGGGGCAGCGGGTGCGGCTTCCAGGAAGCGAGCTTCTCGTCGAGGAGCCGGACGAGCTCCCCGGCCTTCACGTCGCCCGCGACGGAGATCACCGCGTCGTTCGGCACCCACCAGCGGGCGTGAAAGGCGGCGAGATCGGCAGCGGTGATCGAGCCGATGGACTGCGGTGTCCCCCCGGCGGGCTGGCCCCAGGGATGGCCGGGACCGTAGAGGATCCGCGCCGCCTCGTCCGCGGCCAGGGCGCCGGGATTCGCCTTCTTCTGCTCCAGCGCGGTGAGCTTGAGCACGCGCACCCGCTCGACGTCCTCGTCGCGGAAAGCGGGGTTTTCCACCACGTCCGCGAGCAGTTCGAGCGCCTTGGGAAGCGTCTCGGTGAGACAATTGAGGCCCACGTTTGCCGTCTCGAGCGACACGCCCGCGCCGAGGTGCGCCGCGAGGTCCTCGATCTCCTCCGCCAGGTTCACGGCGGAGCGAGTCTTCGTGCCCTCGTCGACCATGTCCGACACGAAATCGGCGAGCCCCGGCTTCTGCCTCCGATCGGCGTCGATTCCGTGGAGGAAGCGCACGCTGACCGCGACCAGCGGCAGGCTGTGGTTCTCGACGATCAGGACCCTGGCGCCGTTCTTGAGCTTCCTCTGCACGGGAAAGGGCGGATCGAAGTGCGGCTGGCGCGCGAGCGGGGGCGGGACCCGGGCCCGAAAGGGCTCGTCCGGCATCAGCGGCGTTTCCGCCACCGCGTTGGGAGCGGGTTGCGCCATCTGCGCCGCTGGGGGCGGGGCAGCCGCCGGTTCAGGGGCCTTCCCGGTCTGCTTGCCGATCTGCGCGGAAACGCCGCCGTCCGGCTGGGCCGCGGGACCTTGAGCCGCGATCGGCGCCGGCTGCTGCTCGGACGGGGGAGCACCCTGCTGCGCGGCGCCCTTCGATTGCTGCCGCGACCCGATGCAGGCGATCGTGAATGCGACGATCAGGAGGCGCTTCATTGCTTCCCCCCTTCGGCGCTGGCAGTCCGCTTCGGGGCGGGGATCACGTCCAGCTCGATGTGCTCGGACGGGAGGAGGAACTTTCGCCCGAAGTCCTGCGCGGACCGCGGAGTCACCGCCCGGTAACGGGCGATGTCGTGCGGGAGGTATCCGGGGTCGCCGAGGAAGGTCTCGTAGTGGTTGAGCAGGTCGGCCCTGCCCCCGAACCCGCCGATCCTCTCTACCGACCGCAGCTGGTTGGCGATGATGTTCCGTTTCGCCCGCTCCACTTCCGCGCGGGTCGGGCCCTCCTGCTGCAGGTCGGCGATGATCTGGTCGACCACGGGACGCATCTCTTCGATGGTATGGCCGCGCGCCGCGGTGACGGTGATCTGGAACCATCCTCCGAGCCCGTAGCTCGCGTTTCCCGCGCTCACCCCGGACGCGAGCTGCCTCTCGAAAACCAGCGCTTTGTACAGCCGTGAAGTCCTCCCGGCGCCGAGCACGTCCGCGAGGACGTCGCCGGAGGGTTCCTCGTCGGAATATTGACGAACGCCCTTCCAGACGAGGATCAGCCTGGGCATCTCGGCGAGCTTGTCATCGAGGGTCTCCTTCACCATCCGCCCGATGGAAGGTTGCAACGGCTCGGGACGCTTCACATCCGGGGCGCGCGGGACGGGGCCGAAGTACTTGTCGACCAGCTCCTTGGCCACCTTGGGATCGAAGTCGCCGACGACGGCGAGCGACGCATTCTGCGGCCCGTACCAGGTGCGGAAGAACTGCCGGATGTCCGCGACCGATGCGGCCTGGACGTCCGCGATGTCCCCGATGACGCATTCGTAATACGGGTGCGGCTTGGGAAAGAGCAGATCGCACACGCGCAGCCCGGCGGTCCCGTACGGCCGGTTCTCGTAGCTCTGACGCTTCTCGTTGGACACGACGTCGCGCTGCGTGCGCAGCTTCTGCTCGTCGAGGGTGTCGAGGAGGTAGCCCATGCGGTCCGACTCGATCCAGAGGGCGGCGGCCAGCTGGTTCGAGGGGACCACCTCGAAATAGTTGGTCCGGTCGAAATCGGTGGTGCCGTTCACGCCGGAGGCGCCCACGCTCTCCAGGACCTGCCAGGGGGAGGGCTGCACGTGCTTCGAGCCGGAGAACATCATGTGCTCGAACAGGTGGGCGAATCCGCTTCGGCCCGGCGTCTGGTTGGCGGCGCCGACGTGGTACCAGATGTCCACCGCCACCTGGGGCAGGCGGTGGTCCTCGCTCAGGATCACGGTCAGGCCGTTGGGCAGCTTGTACTTCTCGAACTTGATCTCCGGGTCCGCGCCGCGGGCCGCGAACGCCAGCAGCAGAGAGCAGATCGCTGCGATCCTGTGCATGGATGGCCTCTATCCCGCTCGCCGGGGGGTGGCAAGCCGCGAATTCGAGTAGTCGGGATCGTGGGTGACCTCCTCGGCGAGCCAGGCGGGACGCTCGAAGCTCTCCCGCTCGTCACCGAGCTCGATCTCGGCCAACCACAGGTCGCGCTCGCGGAAGTGATCGAGGGTGAACCGGCCCAGCTCGCGGCGCACCTTGCGCAGCGTGCGGGAGCACATGCGCAGCAGGGCCTCCGCATCCTCGTGAGGGATGGGATAATTGAACTCCGGGCGCGAGACCTGGCCTCTGCCCTTGATGGTCAGCTCGGCGTGCCGGGTCCCGTCGTGGCCGGTGACCAGCCGCACGCGCACCGTCGGTTCCACGCTCAGGTAGCCTTGCTCGAGCTCGTCGCCTTCCGGGAGCTGCTTCGGGAGGAGCTCCTTTTTCACCAGAAACTTCCGCTCGATCTCGAGACCCATGGGCACCTCATGCACAGTCCTTCAACCATGACCTGGCGGATTCGATTTCCTCCGGGATGACCGTGTGCCCAATCGGGTATTCGTGCCAGGAGACGGAAACGCCCAGTGAGGTCAGGGTGTCGCGGAGGCCGCGGCCGAGCTCGATCGGAATCAAAGGATCGTGGAGACCGTGGGCTGCGAAGACCGGGAATCCGCGCAGGTCCTCCACTGGGGCGTGATCGCGGTCCTCCACGGCGCGCGCGACACCGGAGAGCGACACGACCCCCGAGACCAGATCCGGACGGAGCAGCGCGACGCCCAGGGCGATCCCGGCTCCCTGGCTGAACCCGAGCAAGAGGGGACGTGGCGAGTGCGCCGCGATCTCCTCCACTTCCGCAGAGACCGTCCTCACGGCGGCGCGCGCTTCCTCGGAGTCGAACGAGATTCGCCCGGCCGCGTCCTGCCACAGGTTGAACCAGGCCCGCATCGGTCCGCCCAGGGCGATCGGTCCCTGCAGCGAGACCGCGCGCAGCCGGGGGTCGAGCTCGTGCGCGATGGGGAGAAGGTCCCGCTCGTCGGCGCCGTAGCCGTGGAGGAGGACGAGGGTGCGCAAGAGGCCGGGCGCGCGCGGCGGCAACTCCATGGCGTTCCGTTTCACGGAGGGACTGGAACCCATCTCATAACCCTGCCTGCGGATGTTTGCGCTCAAGAGTAGCCCCTGAGCCTCCTTCGGTGGCCGGGGCTACCCAGCGCTCGCGTTCCGCTCCAGCGATTCGCGCTCGGGCAACGGGACAGCGACGCGGCCCGCGAGCGAAGCCACCACCAGCGTGAGATCGGCCGGCTCGACGGGCTTTTCCAGATGTGCGTCGAATCCCGCCTCCAGCGCCCGGTGCCGGGCGTCCGCGCCGGCGTAGGCCGTGATGGCGGCCGAACGGATCGTGGGATCGATCTCGCGCAGCCGCCGGATGAGCGCATATCCGTCCTCGTTGGGAAGCCCGATGTCGGACAGGAGCACGTCCGGGCGGCGTTCGCGGACCATGGCGATTGCTTCGTCGACGGTTGCGGCGGTGCGGACGCGGGCACGGCACTTCCTCAGCACCGCTGCGATCAGATCACGCGCGTCCATCTCGTCATCGACCACGAGGACTTCGAGATCCTCGAGCAGCGTTTCCGCCGGCATCTCGCGCGGCGGCGCTGGGGGCTCGATCTCAGCGCTCGGCCGTTCCGGCTCCGGCGCCGGAACGACGGCGCGCAGCGGCATCTGTACGGTGAAGCGCGCACCCTTTCCTTCGCCTCCGGATTCGGCGCGGACCGTCCCGCCGTGAACTTCCACGAGGTGTCGGACGATGGCGAGGCCGAGCCCGAGACCTCCGCTCGCGCGCGTGATCGAGCTGTCCGCCTGCCAGAACCGGTCGAAGACATGGTCGAGCGACGAGGGCGCGATCCCCACTCCGGAATCGCTCACCGAGATGTGCACGTAGGACCGCACGCGCTCGATGCGCAGGTCCACTCGCCCGTCCCTGGGCGTGAACTTGATCGCGTTGGAGAGCAGGTTCCAGACGACCTGCTGTAGCCGGTCGGGGTCGCCGCAGAATTGTTCCGTGTCCGGCTGCAGGTCGGCCGACAGCAGCACGCCCTTCGCCTCGGCGGCCGGACGCACCGCGTCCATGGCCCCGCGCGCGACCGCGTGCAGGTCGATCCTCCGCACGTCCATCCGGAGCTTGCCGGCGATGATCCGCGACACGTCGAGGATGTCCTCCACCAGCTGCGTTTGAGCGCGCGCGTTGCGCTCGATGGTCTCGAGGACGCGGCTGAGCGCCTTGGGCTCCACGGCGCCGGTCCGCAGCATGCGCGTCCAGCCGAGGATGGCGTTGAGGGGCGTGCGCAGCTCGTGCGAGACGGTGGCGAGGAACTCGTCCTTGGTGCGGTTCGCGATCTCCGCCTGCTTGCGCGCCTCGCTCTCGCTGGCGAGCAGCAGCCGATTCGCCTCCTCGATGCGCTTCTGTTGGTCGATGTCCGTCGCCGTGCAGATCCAGCCCATGATGCGGCCGTACTCGTCGCGCTCCGGCACCAGCCGGCAGAGATGCCAGCGCCATTCGCCGTCCCCGCGGCGCAGGCGCTGCTCGCGCTCCAGCGGCTGGCCGGAGCGGATGGCGGTGCGGTAGGTCCTGCGGACCTCCTCGGCGTCCTCCTCCGGTACGGCGTCGAAGAAAGTGAGCCCCGCGGCGTCGCCGGCGTACTCGCGCCAGACGCGGTTGCAGTAGTGGATCTCGCCATCGGCCCTGGCCGCCCAGACGCATTGGGGCATCGAGTCGGTGAGGACGCGGAAGCGCAGCTCGCCCCGCCTCTCCACTTCCATCACGTCGCGCGCCCGCAGCATCGCCTGGTGCTGGCGCAGCAGCTCGTTCTTGCGCCAGAGATCGACGAATACTGACACCTTGGCGCGCAGGATCTCCGGATCGAACGGCTTGAGCAGGTAGTCGACCGCCCCTTCCTTGTAGCCGCGGAAGATGTACGCCGGGTCCTTGTGGATGGCGGTGAGGAAGATGATGGGGATGTGCCGGTTGCGCCGGCGCTCCTTGATCAGTTTGGCCGTCTGGATGCCGTCGAGCCCCGGCATCTGCACGTCCATCAAGATCAGGGCGAAGTCCGACTCGAGCAGCTGCCGCAGCGCCTCCTCGCCGGAATGGGCGTGCACCAGCTCCTGCCCGAGCGGCTCGAGGATGGCCGCGAGCGCGACCAGATTCGGCGGATGGTCGTCGACCATCAGGATGCGCGCGGGCGGCGCATCCGCCTCGAAGGGCCGCGCGCCGCCACCGATGACCACGGGCGGCGCCGTCGATGGGGCCTTTCCGTTCATCACCTCACCCAGAGACGGATGAGCTCGAGGAGCTTGTCTGCCTCCACCGGTTTCGCCAGGTAGTCGGAGGCGCCTGCTTGGATGCACTTCTCGCGGTCGTCCTTCAGCGCCTTCGCGGTGATGGCGATGATGGGCAATGCCTTGTGCGCCGGATCGCGGCGGATGGCCCGCATGGTCTCGTACCCGTCCATCTCCGGCATCATCACGTCCATGAGCACGACATCGACGTCGGGGTGCCGGTCGAGGACGGCGATGCCGTCCTTTCCGTTCTCGGCGTAGAGGACGTCGAGCCCGTAGCTTTCCAGGACGCTGGTCAGGGCGAAGATGTTGCGGACGTCGTCGTCCACGATCAGCACCTTCTTTCCCGACACATTCTCGCCCTGCTCCCGCTGGCCCCGCAACACCTCCTTCGCCGTCGCCGGAAGCTTCTCGTCGATCCGGTGGAGGAAGAGCGCGGTATCGCTGAGCAGCTTCTCCGGCGAGCTCGCGCCGCTCTTGAGGATGACCGATTCGGCGGATCTCTTCAGCCGCGCCTCCTCCTTCTTCGACAGCTCCTTGCCGGTGTACACGACCACCGGGACGTCCTGGAACCTGGGCTGGCTCTTGAAGTCCTCGAGGAAACGCTCGCCATCCTCGTTCGCCAGCAGCAGGTCGAGCACCACCGTGTCGAACGTCTCCGCCTCCAGCTTCTCGAAGCCCGCCCGGCCGGTCGCGACCGCCGTCACCTCCACGTCCTCGCCGCCCAAGAGTTCGGAAATGCTCCGCTGCTGCGCAGGATCGTCCTCGATCAGCAGCAGCTTCTTCACCTTCTTGTCGACGAAGCTGGAGATGTGCGTGAACGCTCCCTCCAGTGCTTCCTTGCTCACCGGCTTCTCCAGATAGGCGAACGCCCCCATCGCGGCGCCCTTCTTGGTCTTCTCCACGATGGAGATCACGTGCACGGGGATGTGGCGCGTGCGCGGGTTGCGCTTGAGACGATCGAGGATGCTCCAGCCATCGACCACCGGAAGCTGGATGTCCAGGGTGATGGCCGCGGGCTGCAGCTCGTTCGCCAGGGCGAGCCCCGTATCGCCGCGGGTGGCCACGACCGCCTTGAAGCCTTTCTCGCGCGCCATTCCCACCAGGATCCGGGCAAACTTCACGTCGTCCTCGATGATCAAGAGGATGCAGTCGCCTTCTCGCAGGCGCTCGCGATCGTCCTCGATCGGGCGCTGGACCACCTCCTCGACGGGCGGTGGCGCCACCTGGAGGAAGCCCGCCGCCGGCTTTCGCCACGCCTCTTCGCGCTGGCCAAGCTGCTCCGCCTCGGCGCGAGCCCGCGCGCGGGGCGCGTCTTCCTCTGGCTCGGGCTCCGATCCGACGCAGGTATCGGGCAGGTACAGGACGAAGGTGCTGCCCTCT
Organism: Deltaproteobacteria bacterium 13_1_40CM_4_68_19; assembly: GCA_001918155.1. Taxonomy (GTDB): domain Bacteria; phylum Myxococcota; class Myxococcia; order Myxococcales; family 40CM-4-68-19; genus 40CM-4-68-19. The sequence goes on along the minus strand of MNFJ01000029.1, from coordinate 683 downwards.
CCCGGTTCGCTCTTCACCTGGATCTCGCCGCCGAGCAAGCGGGTGATCTCGCGCGAGATGGAAAGACCCAGTCCGGTGCCGCCGTACTTGCGGCTGGTGGTCCCGTCGGCCTGCTGGAACGCTTCGAAGATGATCTTCTGCTTGTTGCGGGGGATGCCGATGCCCGTGTCGGTCACCGAGAACCCGAGGACGGTCCGCGCCCGGTGCAGGACGTCGGACTCGAAGTGGCTGCGATCGGGCACCGCCTCCATCAGCAGGCGGACGCTGCCATGCTCCGTGAACTTGAATGCGTTCGAGAGCAGGTTCTTGAGCACCTGCTGCAGACGCTGCGGATCCGTGCGGATGTGCGAGGGCAGGTCTTCGCGAAGCTCGATCTCGAACTGCAGGCCCTTCTGCTCCGCCACCGGGCGGAAGGTGCGCTCGAAGTAGTCGCGCAGCTCGCCCAGGACGATGTCGCGCGGCTCGATCTGCATCTTGCCCGCTTCCACCTTCGAGAGATCGAGGATCTCGTTGATCAGCGTGAGGAGATCGCCGCCGCTCGCGTAGATCGTCTTCGCGTACTCGACCTGCTTCTCCGAGAGGTTGGCGTCCTTGTTGTCGGAGAGCAGCTTGGCGAGGATGAGCAGGGAGTTGAGCGGCGTGCGCAGCTCGTGGCTCATGTTCGCCAGGAACTCGCTCTTGTA
>MNFJ01000015.1 GCA_001918155.1 Deltaproteobacteria bacterium 13_1_40CM_4_68_19 | reverse complement strand
TAGACGCGCACGAGCTCATTGGGATTGTTGATGCGCTCGAAGAAGACGAACAGCCATCCGTACGCGGCGAGCAGCAGCAGGAACAGGAGGCCTTCACCGCGGCGCAAGCGCACGCGCCCATGCTACTCCACGCCGGACGCCCAGGCAGGCGCACTTCTCTCGTACCCCCGGATGCGTGTGCGCAAGCTTCATGGGGGTTCGAAATGCGACGGTTCATCATCTGTGTAGCGGCATTGGTCGCAAGCTGTGCTGAGGGAACCGCGAGATCTTCATGTAGTCCGCGTGCGAGGCGACCGCCTCGATCATCTCTTCCGGCCAGCCGCGCTCGCGCAGCACCTTGGTGCCGACGTGCAGGTGCGTCTCTTCCGTCGGGTTCCGTTCGTAGTCGAAATCGTGGAGGAGCCCGACGATCCCCCACTTCTCGATCTCCGCCGGATCGGTGACGCCGAACCAGCGCGCGTATGCCCGCATCGCTTCTTCCACGCCGAGAGCGTGCTTGCGCAGCGCATCGGACTGGGTGAACTCGTGCAGCAGCGCCAGGGCGTCCGCGCGCGTCTTCATCCCTTCGTCGCCTCCGCGATCGGCAGCCGCGCCGCGCGCACAGCCGGCAGAAGGCCGCCGAGCAGGCCCATGAGGACGGCGAAGATGGTCGCCTTGACCGCGATCGCCGGCTCGAAGTGGAACCTGAACTTGATCTCGGTGAACGATCCGAAGTTCGTGGTCGTGAACGTCGTCGCGCCGAGGAGCGAAGCCAGCACGCACCCTGCGACCGACCCGAGCAACGCCAGGATCAGCCCCTCGGTGAGGAAGCTTCCCAGCACCGACCGGCGCCGGAACCCGATCGCCCGCAACGTTCCTATCTCGCGGACGCGGTTCGCCACCTGCGCGTACATGGTGATCTTCGCGCCGAGCGTCGCGCCGATGGCGAAGAAGAGGGCGATGGCCGTGCCGAGCACCTGGATGAAGGTGGCCATCGGACCCGCCGCCTCCTCGTAGAACCGATCCTCGCGCTTCGCCTCCAGGTTCCAGCGCGGGTCGGCGTCCACTGTGGCGCGCAACGAGCTGAACTCTGAGGGGCTGCGGAGCTTCACCGTGAGGATGGAATAGCCCGTGCGGCGGGCGGCGTCGGCGATCGGGTCGGCATCGCCCCAGATCTCGCTGTCGAATCCGCTGCCCCCCGCGTCGAAGATTCCCACGACTTGCCACTGGCGACGTGCGATCGAGATCGACTGCCCGACCTGGGCCCCGTTGTACCGGCCCACAGTAGATCTGCCGAGCATCACCTCGTTGGTGGCCCACTGCGGGAGCCGGCCCTCGACGACCTTGACGGTATTCGAGCGCAAGAGCTCCCATCCGTCCTTCGTCACGCCGCGGAATCCGACGTTCGCGGTCCCGCTTCCGTCCACGCGCTGGAGCTGGAAGATGACGAAAAGCTCGGGAGAGGCCACCTGCCGCCCACCCTCGATGGCGACCGAGGGATCGGCGGCGAAGGTCTTCGCGGCCTCGCGCGGAAGGAAGCTCGTCAGTTCCGAGGTGCTCCCCTTGCGCAGGATGATCGCGTTCTGCGGTGAGCCGGTGGCCTTGAGCGTCTCCTGCACGCCTCGTACCAGCATGAGGACCGCCGCAAACACGAACACCACCAGGGCGAGGCCGCCAGCGGCCGCGAACGCGGAGAAGCGACGCCGCAGGATGGAACGGACGTTGTAGGAGAGGGGGATCACTCCTGCCTCCGCAGCGCGTTGACGATCTCCATGCGCGCCGCTTGGACGGCGGGAAGGGCGCTGGCCGCCGCCCCGATGATCGCGGCAACCGCCGCGGTCGCAAGCGCCGTGGTCACCGTGTACGAGACATTGGAGAGAAACCCGATGCTTGCCGCGAACTTGCCCACGGCGTGCAGGACCGGCCGCGCCAGCAGGCACCCGAGCACACCGCCGAGCGCACCGAGCATGGCGCCCTCGCCGAACGCGAGGGCGCGGACGTGGCGGGGGAGAAAGCCGATCGCCCGCATCACTCCCACTTCACCCGTTCGCTCCCGCAGACCCATGGCCAGCGCGTTCCCCAGGATGAGCGCCATGATCACGAGGATCACGCCGCTGACGATCTGCAGCGCGGTGAGGATCGCCGAGGACCCGCGGACGAACTGTAGCCTGAACGCTCTTTCCGTCTCGGTGTGCGTCTCCGCGTCGCTGTTGGCGAAGAGCGCGTCGATGTCCCGAACCACACGAGGCGAGTCGTTCGCGTTCGACACTTTCGAGGTGAACACGCCGACGGTGTCCTTGATCCGGTCGGGCAGGCCTTCGTTGAGGCGGGCCCAGTGGAAGTACATTGTGTTTGCGATGCTGGCGTCGTCGGTGCCCTCGACGATCCCCGCGATGCGGAACTTCCAGTCGCCGGGATAGATCTCGCTGAACAGCGGGACGGTGTCGCCCACGCGCCAGCCGAACTTCTCCGCCAGCCCCTTGCCGACGATGCAGGCGTTGCGGTCGCCGAGGAAGTCCGCCTCGCTTCCCTGCACGAAGCGGATGTCGAACACCTCCAGCGCCGAGCGAGCATCGATGGCGAACTGCGCGAAGAAGTTCCGCCGGTCCTTGTAGATCCCGCCGAACCAGTTGCTCCAAGTCACCCGAGTAACCCCAGGCACCTGCGCGATGCGGCTGCCGTACGAGAGTGGCAGCGACTGCGTCAAAGAGATGGCGTTGCGGGTGACTATGCGATCGGCCGCCGAGGCCTCGCTGCTCGCGTACCAGGCGGTGAGAATGGTGCGCAGGAAGAGGAATGCAACGGCGGTGACCATCACCCCGAGAACCGTGAGCACCGAGCGCGTCGGGTTGCGAAGGAATGCATTGCGGACGGCGAGGTTGGTGAGCGTCACGTGAGCTGTCCCTTGTCGAGCCGCCGGCGCACCTTGGCCGCCTCCGCGGCGTGCGGGTCGTGCGTGACCATCAGCACGGTCTTTCCCAGCGTTTCGTTCAGCGTGCGCAGCAGCGCCAGCACCTCTTCGGCGCTGCGGCGGTCGAGATCGCCGGTAGGCTCGTCGGCGACGATGATCTTCGGGTCCGCCACGAAAGCGCGCGCGATGGCCACGCGCTGCTGCTGGCCGCCCGAGAGCTGGCGCGGCGTGTGATGCATGCGGTCCAGAAGGCCCACCAGCTTGAGCGCGACCTCCACGCGGCGGCGGCGCTCGGCCCTGGACAGGCGCGTCAGGAGCAACGGCAACTCGACGTTCTCGGCGGCCGTCAGCACCGGGAGCAGGTTGTAGAACTGGAAGATGAACCCGATGTTGTGGGCCCGCCAATCGGCGCGACTGGTCTCGGAGAGATTGGCGATCTCCACGCCCGCGACGCGGATGGAGCCGCTGGTCGGGGCATCGATGCCGGCGATCAGGTTCAGCAGCGTCGTCTTGCCGGAACCGGAGGGTCCCATCAGCGCCTCGAAGGCGCCATCGGGCACGTCGAGGTCGATCCCGTCGAGCACCGTCAGCTCCTGCCGATCGCGCCGGTACACCTTGCGCAAGTGGCGGATCTCGATGATGGGTCTGGCGAGCTGCGCCGCGGGAACCGTTTCGGCCATCACTGTTTCTCCTTGATTCGCATGCCGTCCTTCAGCTGTGGAGGCGGTGAGCGCACGACGCGCGTGCCGGGCGGGGGGCCCTCCCGGAGCGTCACGAGATTTCCGAGCGCCGGGCCCGTGATCACCGGGACGCTCTTCACGGTCTCGTTCTGCTGTACGACGAACACGGCTTTGGTTTCTCCGCGATCGACCACCGCGTCCGGGGCCACGGCCGGCGTGGGTGGCGACTTCTGCGCAGCCTCGTCGAGTTGGCGGGTGAGAAACGTCACCTTCGATCCCATGTCGGGCAACACGTCCTTGGGCTCGTCGACGAACGCCACCTTCACCGTGACCGTCGCTTTCGCCCGATCGACCCGCGGACGGACTTCCGCCACCTTTCCCCGGTACCGCCGGTCGGGGAAGGCGTCCAGCACGATCTCCGCCGGCGTGCCGATGGCCAGTTTCGCCACCTGGGACTCGGAAACGTCCGCCTCGACCCGCAGGCTGTCGAAGTCGGCGAGCGAAGCGATGCCGCCGTTCCCGGCGTTGCCCGCGCTGGTGAAGCCAAAGACGATCTCCCCGATGTCCGTGAGCTTCTGCGTGATGCGGCCGGAGAACGGCGCGCGGACGTAGCAGTTGTCGAGGTTGACGCGCGCCACTTCCACCCGCGCCCGGCCCGCCGCGACGTCGGCCTCGGCAGCCGCCAGCGTCGCCTTCGCGGTCCCCAGCCGCGCACTGGCCGTGTCGAGCGCGGCCGGGGTCGACACTCCGTTGGCTTGTAGGATTTGCTCGCGGTTGTACTGCCGCTGCGCGTCCTGCAGATCGACTTGGGCGCGCGTCTCGCGCGCCTGGGCCGCCTTCAAATCCGCCCGCGCCTGCGCGACCTGGGCGCGGTAGTCCGCATCCTCCAGCACCGCGATCACCTGGCCGGCCTTCACCACCGTGCCGTCCTCGACGAAGATCTTCGCCACCCGCCCGCCGATGCGCGGCGAGATGTTCGCCTTGCGCTGCGGCACCACGTATCCCGTCGCCACCAGGAGCTGCGCGCCCTGCGCCGGCGTGATCAGCGCGACCGTCGCCGTGTCCACTTCGGGAGCGAAGAGGCGGCCGCCCAGCGCCCTCCAGCCGATCAGCGCCAGCACCGCGGCCAGGGCGATCGCCGCCGCCACCGGGACCCAGCGGGGCAGCGATCGCCTTGCCGGACCGCGGTCGATGCGGAGGCTTTTCAGCTCGTCCGCGAGCGACGGAGGAGGGCTGGCCATGATGGCGCGCTGTCTACCACAGCGGCCCCCCGAGGCGGGAGGAGGTCCACCCTGCGTCAGTGATGCGCCTGCGGCGCAAGCTCCGGCGCCGGCAGCGTGAACGACTTGCGCGCCTGCGCCAGCTCGAGAAACCCCTTCGCGTCCAGCGCTCGCGAGAACCAGTAACCCTGCGCGGAGTCGACCTGCAGCAGCTGCAGCTGTCGGGCCTGCGCGGCGTTCTCCACGCCTTCCGCCACCACCTCCATCTGCAGCGCGCGGGCGAGGCTCACGATGGTGCGGACGATCTCCGTTTCCTTGCCCGACTGCTCCAGCCGGGCGACGAAGCTGCGGTCGATCTTCAGGGTGTCGAACCGGAAGTTGTGCAGGTAGCTGAGCGAGGAGTACCCGGTGCCGAAGTCGTCGAGGAGCAGCCCGACGGAGAGCGCCTTGAGCTGGGTCAAGAGCAGCGCGGCGGGGCCCGCTTGCTCCATGATCACGCTCTCCGTCAACTCCAGCTTCAGGCGGCGCGCCTCGAGTCCGCTGGCCGCCAGGGCGCCGCGCACGTCCTCCAGCAGATCGCTCGGAAGGAGCTGCTTGGCGGAGAGGTTCACGGCCACGTAGACCCCCGGTCCGCGGGCGAGGGCGTCGTTCCATGCCTTCGCGTCCTGGCAGGCCTGCGAGAGGGCCCAGCGGCCGATGGGGACGATCAAGCCGGTCTCCTCGGCGGTGGAAATGAAGTCGCCCGGCGGAATTGTCCCGCGCGTCGGGTGCTCCCAGACGACGAGCGCCTCGCAGCCGACGATCTGGCCGGAGCGCAGCGAGACCACCGGCTGGTAGCGCAGCCGCAGCTCTTCCCGTTCGATCGCGCGCCGCAGGTCCGTGTCCAGCTGGAGGCGGGCGCGCGCGTGCAGGTGCATCGCGGGGTCGAAGACTGCGTGCCGGGCCCGGCCCAGGTCCTTGGCATGGTACATGGCCGTGTCCGCGTCCCGCAGCAGCTCCTCGGCCTGCGTGTAGGCGCGCGATCCCACCGCCAATCCGATCGACGCGGTGACGAAGACTTCGGTCCCGTCGAGATCGTAAGGGGCGGCGAGCGCCTCCTGCACGCGGCCGGCGGTGCGCACCGGTTCGTCCGGGTCCATGAAGTCGCCGAGGAGAAGGGCGAACTCGTCGCCGCCGAGGCGCGCCACGGTGTCGCCGGGGCGGGCGATCGCACGCAGGCGACGGGCGACCTGCACCAGGAGGACGTCGCCGATGGTGTGGCCGAGGCTCTCGTTGACGGTCTTGAAGCGGTCCAGGTCGAGGAAGAGAACTGCGAAGCGGTAGTCGGCGCGCCGCTGCTGGAACGCCAGCGCCTGCTCGAGCCGGTCCATGAACAGCGAGCGGTTCGGCAGCCCGGTGAGGCCGTCGTGCAGCGCGTCGTGCAGCAACTTCTCCTCCGCGAGCTTGCGCGCGGTGATGTCGGTCTGCGATCCCGCCAGCCGGTACGCCCGTCCTTCCGCGTCCCGCACCGCCGCACCGCGCACCAGCATCCAGCGCCAGTTTCCGTCGAGATGGCGCACGCGGTGCTCGACCTCCAGGTGCGGAGTGCGCCCCTCCAGGTGCAACGAGAGGTCCCCGAACAAGCGCTCGCGATCGTCGGGATGGACGCGGTCGAACCATTCGTCCGGGTCGTCGGTGAGCTCGCTGTCCTTCGCCCCGAGCTGCTCCTTCCAGCGGGCGGAAAAGAAGATGCGGTTGGCCCGCAGGTCCCAGTCCCAGAGCCCGTCGTTGCTGCCCAGCGCGGCGAGCGCGTAGCGTTCCTCGCTCTCCCGCATCGCTTCGGCGGCCCGGCGGCGCTCGCTGATGTCGCGCGCGATTCCCTGCACGCCGATCGGCATGTGCCCGCGATAGACCAGCCGGCTCTTCAGCTCCAGCGGGATGCGCCGGCCGTCCTTCGCCACCACTTCCACTTCGAACGTCTGCATCTCGCCGGAGAGGTCCTTCTCCATCGCGGCGCGATATTCGGGCGCGACCAGGTCCCAGATCCGCAGCCGCAGGGTCTCGTCCCGCGTATAGCCGGTGATGCGCTCGCAAGCCCGGTTGACCCACGTGAACCGGCCCTCGAGATCGTGGGCGTAGATGACGTCGCTGGCGTTCTCCACCAGCTCCCGATAGGTCGCTTCCTCCACCGTTGGGAATGGTATCTGCGGCGCTGCGCGTCGGAAAGCAAAGGATGGTACACACCGCTGAAGGTGAACAGCCGGCGGCGCTCCAGATGATCAAGGAATGGCTCAGCTTCAGCCTGCTGTCGCTCTCGGCCATCTTCTTCGTCGTCGACCCGATGGGTGCCATTCCCGTCTTTCTCGCCATGACGCGCGACGACTCCCCCCAGAAGCGGCGGGACATGGCACTGCGCGCGTCGATCACCGCGTTCTTCGTGCTCACCACCTTCGCGGTGGCGGGCACGCTCATCTTCAAGGTGTTCGGGGTCACCCTCGGGGCGTTCAAGGTGGCCGGTGGGGTGCTGCTGCTGCTCACCTCGATCGAGATGCTTCGCGCCCAGCCCCAGCGCACGCGGGTCACGCCGGAAGAGACCCAGGAGGGCTTCGAGAAGGAGGACGTGGCCATCTTTCCTCTCGCCATCCCGCTCCTGGCAGGCCCGGGCTCCATCGCCACCGTCACCGCCCTGATGGGACGCGCCGGCCGCAAGCTGTTCGCCGTGCCGGTGATCCTCTCCATCGCGCTCACTTGCATCGCGAGCTACCTGATGCTGGTCGCGGCCGACCGGATCGCGCGCGTCCTCGGCGTCACCGGCCTCAACGTGATGAACCGCGTGATCGGGCTCGTCATCGGCGCCCTCGCGGTGCAGTTCATGTTCGACGGCGTGCGGGACACCTTCCCGGGGCTCGCCGGGTGAGAGCGGCGTTCGTGGCGCTCTGTTGCTGCGGATGTGCGCTGCCGGTGGTGAGCGCGGGGACCTTCCTGCCGGCGGGCGACCTGGAAACCGGCGACATCCACGCCAGCATTTCCCTCGAATCGGGCAGGGTGCTCGCCGGACCGAGCGATGTGCACGATCTGCCTGCGACCCCTCCGGAAGCGGAGCAGTACGACGTCTCCACCTGGGTCGCCTCGGACATCTCGGTGCGCTGGCAGGCGGCCTCGCGGCTCACGCTCGAGGCGCAGCTCAAGCTCACCAACCCGGTGGTGCCGTTCGCGCCCCTGGTCTCCGGCGCAGCGCTCGGCGCCCGGCTGCGGGTGCACGAGCGGTCTCCGGAAGGGGGGCTCTCGGTCGAGCTCGGCGCCCGCGTGGTGGGGGTCGGCGCCGAGCAGCGGATCGAGCGCTCGGCGAGCGGCCGGTCGCAGACGGACGTCTGGGCCTACCGATCCATCGGCATCGAGGTGCCCGTCATCGCCACCTACCGCGTGAATCCGCTGTTCGCCGTCACCGCCTCGCCGTTCCTGCGCGCGTACTGGATCCGCGCCTGGCACGACAAGATCGTCGGGCTCACCACGTCGCAAGCCGTCCTGCAGTGGTCCCCGGTGCTGTCGGCGGGCTTTGGCGCGGCCGCCGCCTTCGATCTCGGCCCGGTGCAGCTCTCCCCCGGGGCGGCGATCGAGCTGGCCACGAAGCCGGGTCCGAACGCGGCGACGCGCTTTCTCTTCGAGCCCGGCGTGTGCGTGGGGACCCGCTTTTGACCTGGGCGGCGATCGCCATCGAATACGTCGTCTTCTGGCTCATCCTGCCGTTCTTGCTGCTGCACCCGCGCGTGCGACAGGGCATCCGTTTGCGGCTCGGCCTGTACCGACCCGCCCCGGTTGCGCAGGGCAGGCCGCGGGTGTGGCTGCACGGCGCGTCGGCGGGTGACGTCCTCGGCCTGGTGCCGATCGTCCAAGAGCTCAAGGCGCTGCGGCCCGACGCGCGGGTGATCGTGTCCGCGATCACCGACTCCGGCGCATCCATGGCGCGCCAGCGGCTCGCCCCTCAGGGGCTCGCCGAGCTGGTGACGTTCCTTCCCTACGATCTACCCGGAGCCTGCCGGCGGGCGATCGCGGCCGTCCGCCCGGACGTTCTCGTGCTCGAGTACACCGAGCTCTGGCCGCAGCTGGTGGAGGCGGCTTCCCAGGCAGGGGTCAAGCTCGCGCTGACCAACGGCCGCCTCCGCCCGCGCAACGTGCCGCGCTATCGGCTCCTATTCCGGCTCACCGGAAATCTTTTGCAGAAGTTCGACGTCCTGATGATGCGCGCCGACGACGAGGCCGAGCGCGCGCTGCTGCTCGGCGCGCCGCCGGAGCGCGTGCATGTCACCGGAAACACCAAGTTCGACGCGCTCGCCGTCAGTGTTCCGGCGGCGGAGGACGCCTCGCTGCGCCGGGCCCTCGCGCTGGGCAGCGAGCGGCTCTGGGTCTGCGGATCGACGCACGAAGGCGAGGAGAGCGGCCTCTTGCGGACGTTTTCCATCCTGCAGCGAGAGCACGGCGATCTGCGCCTGCTGATCGCGCCGCGATACATCGAGCGCGCGCAGCGGGTCCTCGCCCTCTCGCGCTCGATGGGTCTTCGCGCGCGCCTGCGCTCGCAGGCCGGCGGGGCGGAGCCGGTCATCATCCTCGACACCATCGGAGAGCTGGTGCGAGCCTACCAGCTGGCGACGGTGGTGTTCGTGGGCGGCAGCTTCGGAAGGCGCGGCGGGCAGAACATCCTCGAGCCGGCGGCGTGCGGAAAGCCGGTCCTGTTCGGGCCACGCATGGAGAACTTCCAGGACAGCGTGCAGGTGCTGGTCGGGCGGGGCGGTCTTCAAGTCAAGGATCCGCTCGCGCTGCTGCGGCTGATGCGCGATCTGCTGGCGCGCCCGGAGGAGATCCGGAAGCTCGGGGAGCTGGCGCGCGAGGCAGTCTCTTCCGTGCGCGGCGCATCGGCGCGCGATGCCCGGTTGATCGCGGAGCTGCTGCCGTGAACTTCTGGTGGCATCCGGATCCTCCGGCATGGTCGGTCCCGCTGCGGGCGCTGACTCCGCTGTATGCGGCTGGAGCGGCGCTCCATCGGGCCGCGTCCCGGCCGCTCAAAGTGCGCGTGCCGGTGATCTCGATCGGCAATCTCACCGTCGGCGGAGCGGGCAAGACGCCGGTGACGCTTCACCTCGCGCAGCGCCTCGCTGCTCGAGGCCGCAAGCCGGCGGTGCTCAGCCGCGGCTTCGGACGGCGCTCGCGCGAGCCGCTCGAAGTCGGCCCGGAGGCGATCGTCGAAGCCGCCGGCGACGAGCCGCTCCTGCTCGCGCGCCGCGGATGCAAGGTCTTCGTCGGACCGCGAAGGTCGGCGCTCGCGCAGCTCGCCATCCAGCGCGGCGCCGATGTGCTGCTGCTCGACGACGGGCTACAGCATTACGGCCTCGCCCGGGACCTGGACATCATCGTCGCCGATGCGTCCAACCCCTTCGGGAACGGACGCCTCCTTCCGGCGGGGCCCCTGCGCGAACCGGTGGCGGCGCTGCGCCGCGTGCGCCACGGCCTGGTCTGGTGGACTCGCTGCGAGCTGCCGCGCGATCCGCGCACCGCCGAGCTGCGCGCATTTCCCGCCGTCGAGAGCGCCTACGACGCCAATGCCGAGCTGCGGGGCAAGCGAGTGTTCCTCTTCGCGGGAATCGCACGTCCGGACGGCTTCGCCAGGACGGTGCGCGCGCTCGGCGGCGAGATCGCCGGCGCGCGCTGGTTCCGCGATCACCATCTCTTCACCGCGCGCGAGCTCGCGCAGCTTCATCGTCTCGCGGCGGGGGCGCTGCTCGTCACCACCGAGAAGGACCTGGTCCGGATCGCCGATCCCGCAGGCGTCGCCGCCGTGCGCATCGACGTGCGCATCCTCAGCGGCGCCGACGTGCTCGACAGGGCGCTGGAAGCCATCCTGTGAGGGCGGCGCTGCTGCGGCTGGGCGAGTGGCTCGGAGCGCTGGCCTGGCTCCTGCGCCTGCGGCGAGCGGTAGCCCTCGACGGGCTGCGCCGCGCGTTTCCCGATCTCACCGATGCGCAGAGGAGGAAGATCGGCCGCGCGAGCTACCTGCAGCTGGGGCGCAGCCTCGCCGAGATCCTCCTCCCGTTGCGCGACGAAGACCTGGCGAGCGTCCAGAACGAGGGCTGGGAAATCCTGGAACGGGAGCTCGCGCGAGGCCGGGGCCTCGTCGCTGCCGTCGCGCACTTCGGCAATTTCGAGCTGCTCGCGCGCGTGAGCGTCCGGCGCGGGTTGAAGCTCTCGGTCATCGTCCGCCGGCTGCGCGATCCGTTCGGGCGCTGGCTGCTGGCCGATCGAACGCGCATGGGCATCGGCCAGCTCTTCGAGCGCGGATCGACGCGCGAGGCGCTGGCGGTGCTGCGCCGCGGCGAGACGCTCGCCATCGCCGTCGATCAGAACATGCGTCCGGCCCGCGGGATCTTCGTGGACTTCTTCGGCGAGAAGGCCTGCACCACCCCCGCCGCGGCGGTGTTCGCGCTCCGGAGCGGCGCTCCGCTGGTCGGGGCCTTCTCCATCCGGCAAGCGGACGGCACGCACCTGATCCGCATCCGGGGGCCGTTCAGCACAGCGCTGTCCGGCCACGCGGCGGTGGCGGATCTCACGCAGCAGGTCACGCGAATGGTGGAGGAGGAGATCCGGCAGCATCCCGACCACTGGTTCTGGGTTCACCGGCGCTGGAAGACGCGGCCTTCGGCGGCCGCGACTGGCCCACCGGAACAAAGTGTGAGAGGAAGCGCGCGATGAACGCCGATCTCGCGCATCTTCTCGGCCGCTTCTCTCGCGCGCGCATCGTCGCCGTGGGCGATCTGGTCGCGGACGAGTTCGTGTACGGCGAGACGGATCGCATCAGCCGCGAGGCGCCGGTGCTCATCGTCCGCTACGAGTCCGCCGAGCTGAAGCCGGGCTGCGGGGCGAACGCGATCATGAACCTCTGCGCCCTGGGAGCGCGGGTGCAGGCGATCGGCCTGATCGGCGACGACGAGATCGGCCGCCGGCTGCGCGCTCAACTGGTCGACGCGGGCGCCGACGACTCCGCCATCTTCGCCGTCGACGGACCCACCTCCACCAAGACCCGGGTGCTCGCCGGCGGCAAGAACACCCGACGGCAACAGATGCTGCGCATCGACCGGGACGGGCCGGCGCCGCCCGGGCAGGCGCTGGCGCAGAAGCTGGTCAAGGCGCTGGCGCAGGCGGCGGCGAAGTGCGACGCGATCATGATCTCCGATTACGGCCTGGGGTTGCTCACGCCTTCGCTGGTCGAGGCCGTGCGCACGTTGGCGGGGCAGGGCCGCACCGTCTGCGTCGACGCTCGATACGGGCTCGCGAAGTACCGGGGCGTGACCGTCGTCAAGCCGAACGAAGTCGAGCTGGAGCAATCGGTCGGGCGCGGGATCGGCGACGACCCCCTCGCGCTCGAGGAAGCGGGCCGCGAGCTGCTCAAGTCGCTGCGCGCGCAAGCGCTGCTGGTGACGCGAGGCCGCAGCGGGATGGCGCTGCTGCGGCCGGGAGCGCCGACGGCCCTGGTTCCCGTGCACGGATCGGCGGATGCGGTGGACGTGACCGGCGCGGGCGATACGGTGATGGCCGCCGCCACTGCCGCAGTCGCCGCCGGCGGAGATCCGGTGCAGGCGATGCGGATCGCCAACGTGGCTGGCGCCCTCAAGGTGCAGAAACCGGGCACCGTTGCCGTCTCCGCCCAGGAGCTGCGCACCGAGCTCGCCCGCGTCGAAGTGGCGCAGCCCACGCTCGTGGTAGCGCCGCGAGCCGCATCGCGGGGGCGACGGTGATCTGCACCCTCGCCGAGGCGCAGGCGTTGCGCGAGGAAGCGCGCAAGCGCGGCGCGCTGGTCGCGGTTGCGAACGGCGCGTTCGATCTGCTGCATGTCGGCCACCTGCGCTACCTGGAGGGCGCGAAGCAGGCGACGGCAGGGGGCCTTCTCATCGTCGGGGTCAACACGGACGCCTCCGTGCGGGCCCTCAAGGGGCCCCGCCGCCCGTTCGTGCCCGAGCAGGAGCGCGCGGAGCTCGTCGCCGCGCTGCGGTGCGTGGACCGGGTGGTGCTCTTCGGCGAACCGACCGCGGCCGGGCTGCTCACGGCGCTGCGGCCGGATCTGCACGTGAAGGGGACGGACTACACGGCGGAGACGGTGCCCGAGCGCGAGCTGGTCACGAGCTTCGGCGGCCGCACCATCGTCGCCGGCGATCCCAAGGACCACTCCACCACCGATCTGATCGCGAGGCTGAAGACGCTCTTGTGACGCGGCTGTCGGCGACCATCATCGCGCAAGACGAGGAGCGCGATCTGCCGGACTGCATCGCGTCGTTGCAGGGCTTCTGCGACGAGATCCTGATGGTGGATGGCGGCTCGCGCGACCGCACGCGGGAGATCGCCGCCTCGCTCGGCGCACGCGTGCTGGAGCGGCCCTTCGACGATTTCGCGCGCCAGCACGAGTTCGCAAGGGTGGAAGCGCGCGGCGAATGGGTGCTCTCCATCGACGCCGACGAGCGGGCCTCGACCGAGCTGCGCCGCGCGGTTTTCGGCGGAGCCGCGGCCTACTCGCTGCCGTTCAGGAACCACTTCCGTGGCATCTGGCTTCGCCATGGAGGCTTCTGGCCCGATCGCCACGTGCGTCTGTTCCGGCGGGAAGCCTGCCGCTACGACCCCGCCCGCACCGTCCACGAGAGGCTGATCGTGGACGGTCCGATCGGCAGCCTCGACGCGCCGATCCTGCACTACACGTTCGAGTCGCTCCAGGACTGCCTGGTGAAGATGGAGCGGTACGGCGAGCAGTCGGCGCGGATGCTGCATGCGCGAGGGGTTCGCGCCACGGCCTGGGACGTAGCGGCGCGGCCGCTGTGGCGCTTCGTGCGCGGATACGTGCTGCGCCTCGGCTTCCTCGACGGCGCGGCGGGCGCGGCGATGGCTTGGGCACGGGCGTACGAGGCGTTCCGGCGTTACTCCCGCCTCTGGGAGCTGTCGCATTTTTCGTGATATCCAGGCCCCGATGCCCATCGCGCCGGAGCTCAAGGAGATCCTCGCCTGCCCGAAGTGCAAGGGCGAGCTCGAGTTCCACGAGGAGAAGCAGGAGATCGTTTGCAAGACGTGCAGCCTGGTGTACCGGATCGAGGACGACATCCCCGTCATGCTCGTGGACGAGGCGAAGCCGCTGCGGACGTGACGCTCGCGGCGAAGCTCGCCGCGCACCCGCCGGCGCGAGTGCTGGTGATCCAGACGGCGTACCTGGGCGATACCGTCTTCTCCTCCGCGCTATTCTCGGCGGTGGCTCGCAGGTTTTTCCCGGCGGTGATCGACGCCTGCGTCGCGCCGCGCGGACTCGACGTGGCGCTGGCCTTTCCAGGGATCGGGCACGTCCACGTCTACGACAAGCGCGGGCGGGACCGCGGACTGCGCGGTCTGCGCCGCGTCGCCGCGCGGCTCGCCACACGGCAGTACCAACTTGCGGTGCTGCCGCATCGATCGATGCGCACGGCGCTGCTCGCCTGGCTGGCGCGGATTCCGGAGCGGATCGGGTTCGCGGGGACCCCTGCTTCGCTGCTCTACACTGCGCGGGTGCCCACGCGCGAGAAGGCCTTCCTGCGCCGGGAGGCGGATCTTGCGGCCGCCCTCGGCGCCCCGCCGGGCGCCATGCAACTCGTGCCTCGCGCCGAATGGTTGTCCGCGGCCCGCTCGGCTCTCCGGGAGTCCAGGGAAGAGAAGCTCGCGGCCATCTGCCTGGGGTCCGAATGGGCGACGAAGATCTGGCCTGCGCGGCATGTCGCGGATCTGGTGCGCCGGCTCGCCTCCAACGGCTTTCGCCCCGTGCTGCTCGGCGGACCGCGCGAACGCGCGCTCGCGCAAGAGGTGGGCGCGGCAGGCGGCTGCATCGACACGACCGGCAATTCAGTCGGGGAAGCCCTGGCCATCCTCTCCATGTGCGCGTTCGCCGTCGGGGGCGATACCGGCCTCGTTCACGCTGCCCGCGCGCTCGGGATCCCGACGGTGGCCGTGTTCGGGCCCACGCCCTCGGACGTTCACCTGTTCGGGCCGCGCGAGCGCGCCGTATCCCTCGGGCTCTCCTGCTCGCCTTGCACCGTGCACGGCTCGCAGCGGTGCCCCCTCGGGCATCACCGCTGTCTCGACGATCTCGACGCGGAGCGGGTGGCGTCCGCCTGCCGGGAAGTCCTCGCCTGATGGACCCGCGTCTGGATCCTCCTTCGGGGGCCCTGGTGCGGGCGGTCGCGCGGATGGCGCACGCGCTGTTTCCGCTCCCGGCGAAGCCGCCGCCTTTGGCACGGATCCAGTCGGTCCTGGTGGTCCGCACGGACGACCGGGTGGGGAATGCGCTGCTGACGCTTCCGCTCGTTCGCGCTCTGCAGGCGGCTCTCCCGCAGGCCCGCGTCGACCTGCTGGTCGCGGCGCGGCGTGTGCACCTCGTCGAGGGGTTGCCGAACTTGCGCGCGATCGGTTTCGAAAAGCGCGCCGGGCCGCTCCGGTACCTCCGGTTCCTGCGCGGGCTGCGCGCGCGTTACGACGTCGTCATCGACGCCGCCCACTGGCACGCGTTCTCGCTCACCTCGGCATTGCTCTCGCGGTGGGCGGCGCGGCAATGGGTGGTGGGAGCCGACCGCGGGCCGTCGCGGCTGGTGTACTCCGGGATCGCTCCGCTTCCGGACCCAGGCACGCCGGACGTGGTGGCGAAGCTGCGGCTGGGAGCACCGCTCGGCCTGCGCCTTTCTCCCGCGCCCATGGAGACGGCGCTCGGGCGCGGACCGTCTCCAGTGGCGGGGAGGTACGCGGCGCTCAATCCCGGCGCGCGCAAGCAGGACCACCGCTGGCCGGCGGCCGGATTCGCCTCGTTCGCGAGGAAGCTGCAGCGGACGCGCGGGATCGATTCGGTGGTGTTCTGGGGCCCGGGCGAAGAGGCGCTCGCGCGGGAAGTCGTCGCGGCGGCCGGAGGGGCCGCGGCGCTCGCGCCGCCGACGGACCTCGATCAACTCGCTGCCGCTTTCCGCGGTGCCGCTCTCGTCGTGACCAACGACACCGGTCCGCTGCACCTCGCCGTCGCTTGCGGTGCAGCGGTCATCGCAGTGTTTCTCGACGATGCCGGATTGCGCTGGGCGCATCCGGGTCCACGTTTCGAAGCGGTGGTGGCCCCTGCCGACGAGACGCCGCTGCTGGCCGCGGCGGGGCGTCTTCTTGACACGGCCCGTCCGCCGGAACAACCTCCCAGGTCTCGGGAGGACACTCCTTGATCCGCTCCATGACCGGCTTCGGCGCGGGACGCGGCGAGGCCGGCGGAGAGACGGTCTCCGTGGAGTTGCGCGCGGTCAACGCCAAGTTCTGCGAGGTGAAGGCGCGGCTGCCGCGGGAGCTCATTCCACTCGAGGCCGAGCTGGTGAAGAGCATCAAGGCGCGCATCAGCCGCGGCGTCATCGAGGCGTTCGTGCGCCGCGAGACCGCGCCGGGACCCGCCTCGTCCCCGCGAGCCGATCTGGTCCTCGGGGCGGCCTATGCCAAGGCGCTGCGCGAGCTGAAGGATTCCCTCGGTCTCGCCGGGGAGCCGACGGTGCAGGACCTCGCGGCGATGGAAGGGGTGATCTCGCTCGGCGAGGCGGCGCCCGACGCCGAGGCGGCTGCGTCCGCGCTACAGAAGGCCCTCGACGCCGCCATCGAGGCGCTCGACGTCATGCGGCGCCGCGAAGGCGAAGCGCTGGCGCACGATCTTGCCGCCCGGTTCGACACCGTGGAAAAAGGCGCGCGCGAAGTGTCCCGTCTCGCGCCGCTGCAGGTCGATGCAGTGCGCGAGCGGCTCTCCGCGCGCATCGCCGAGCTGACGCGCGGGGTGCCACTCGACCCCTCGCGCCTCGCGCAGGAAGTGGCGCTGTTCGCGGACCGGACCGATGTCGCCGAAGAGCTCACGCGTCTTGCCAGCCACCTGGCGCAGGCGCGGGGGCTCATCCGCTCGGAAGCGCCCGCGGGACGCAAGCTCGAATTCCTCGTCCAGGAGCTGAACCGCGAGATCAACACCATCGGCTCCAAGTCGCAGCACGCGGCCATCGCCGCGGCGGTGGTGGAGCTCAAGGCGGAGCTCGAGCGCATCCGTGAGCAGGTGCAGAACGTCGAATGACGCCGCTGCTGCTCATCCTCAGCGCACCATCGGGGACGGGGAAGACCACCCTCGCGCGCCGTTTGGTCGCGGCGCACCCGGGGGCGCTGTTCTCCGTCAGCTACACCACGCGTCCGCCGCGCGGCGACGAGAAGGACGGGGTCGATTACCACTTCGTCAGCCGGGAGCGCTTCGAAAAGATGATCGCCGCAGGCGCATTCGTCGAATGGGCGCAGGTGCACGGCCATCATTACGGGACGCCGCGCACGTCGATCGCCAGTGCCGCGAGCCTGGTGGTGTTCGACATCGATGTGCAAGGCGGTCAGGCGATCAAGAAGCAGCACCCGGAAGCGGTGCGGGCGCTGATCCTGCCGCCGTCGCTGGCGGAGTTGGAGCGGCGCCTGCGCGCGCGCTCGACCGACGACGACACCGCCGTGAGGCGCCGCCTTCATGCAGCCCGGATCGAGATCGGTGTCGCCATCGCGGCGGGCTACGAATACTGGGTGGTGAACGAGGACCTCGATCACGCCTACGCCGATCTGGACGCGATCGTCCGGGCGGAGGGATGCAAAGCGGGAAGGCGCCCCCTCGCCCCGGACCTCGGCATCCCCTGAGGGCGGTTGATCTGAACCGCGGCTGGCTTTCCCTGCTACTGTGCACCGGTGCCGCGGATCCAGGTGCTGGATGCGACCCTCGCGAACCAGATCGCCGCCGGAGAGGTGATCGAGCGCCCCGCCGCGGTGGTGAAGGAGCTGGTCGAGAACGCCCTGGATGCCGGCGCGAAGCGGATCGAGATCGACCTCCAGGACGGCGGCCGCCGCCTGATGCGCGTCCGCGACGACGGCTGCGGCATGGGACGAGAGGATGCCGGGCTGAGCCTGCAGCGGCACGCCACGAGCAAGCTGCGCCGCAAGGACGATCTCTTCGCCATCTCCAGCTACGGGTTTCGTGGAGAGGCGCTCCCCAGCATGGCCGCCGTCAGCCGTTTTGCGCTGCTCACCTGCGAGCCGGGAGCGCTGGAGGGCACCCGGATCGAGGTCGAGGGTGGCTCGATGGTCCGCATCTCCGGCGCCGGCGCGCCCGCGGGAACCACCGTCGAAGTGCGCGACCTGTTCTGGAACGTCCCCGCCCGGCGCAAGTTCCTCAAGAAGGCGCAGACCGAGCAGGCGCAGTGCCTCGACGCCGTGCTCCGGCTCGCCCTGCCGCGTCCGGAGGTCACGTTCGTGGTCCGCGAAGGCGACCGGACGCTCGCGCAGCTCCACGCCGGGGCCGACGTGCTGGCCGCTCGAGCCGAAGAGGCGCTCGGGCGCGAAGTCCGCAATCGCCTGGTGCCGTTCTCCGGCGGGTCGCGCTCCATCCGGGCCCACGGGCTCGCGGTGTCTCCCGCCATCGAGTACGGCAGCGGGCGCAACGTCTGGCTGTTCGTGAACGGCCGCGCCATCCGCGACCGCTCGCTCACCCATGCTGTCCTGCGCGCCTATGGCGAGCTGATGCCCCACGGGCGCTACCCGGGCGCGCTCGTCTTCCTCGAGGTGCCGCCGGCGGAGCTGGACGTGAACGTCCATCCGGCGAAGGCCGAAGTGCGCTTCGCCGACGCCAAAGCCGCCTGGGACGCGATTTACGAGGGCCTGACGCACGTGCTGGCCCGAGGCGAATGGATGCCGCGCCGCCAGGGCGCTACGGACGCCGTCCAGCCGGGTCGCGTGTACGCCTTGGGCGATCCGGTCGAGCGCGTCGCGGAAGCGATCGAGCGCTACGGCAGACAGATGCCCTCGACGTGGTGGATGCCGCCGGCGCACGCGCCGAGCCCGCGCGAGACGCAGCCGGACCTCGTCGTCCGCCCGCCATATTTCCGCGGGTTGCGATATCTCGGCCAGCTGCATCGCACCTATCTCGTCTGCGAAGGCCCGCAGGGGCTGGTGCTCGTCGATCAGCACGCCGCTCACGAGCGGGTGAATTACCAGCGCCTGCGCGGCGCCGCCAAAGCACCCGCGCAGCCGCTGCTGGTGCCGCAGGTCGTGCAGCTTGCCGCCGCCGCGGCGGCCCGTGTCCTGGAAGCGACGGACATGCTCGCCTCGATCGGCGTCGAGCTGGACTCTTTCGGCGCGAATAGCGCGGTGGTCAAGGCTCTCCCGCACGCGCTCGCCAGGCTGGACGAGGCCGGCCTCGGCGCGCTGCTCACCGATCTCGCCGACGAGTTGGCCGCGCACGGCCGCGGGGAGTCTCTCGACCGCCTGCGGGATGCGCTGCTCGCGCGCGCCGCCTGCCACGGGAGCATCCGCGCACACGACGCTCTCGCCCCGGCCGAGGCGCAGGCGCTGCTCGATGCGCTGGACGAGACCGACTATGGCGCCCGCTGCGCGCACGGCAGGCCCGTGGTCGCGGAATGGACAGAGGCGGAGATCGAGCGCCGCTTCGGGCGCGACTACGCATCTCACGCACACGCGGCGCCGCCCGAGGCCGTCTGAAATACGACGTCCGCGCGCCGCCGAGCGCATTATGATGGGGACGAAGGAGGGCCACGCATGCAGGTCGCGGTCGAGGGTATCGTCGAGACGCTGCGCGGAGTGCCGCCCGCCCGGTTCCAGCCTGGAGAGGTATGCGCGCGGTTGCGCGGTCTTCTGCTGGATCCGCGCACCCTGCAGCCCTACCTGCACTTCGCGCCGCGCCGCTACACCAGGAACCTGATCTATCGCGACGCGATCTTCGAGCTCATCGCGCTCTGCTGGGAGCCGCACAGCCAGAGCCCGATCCACAACCACTCCGGCCAGCTCTGCTGGCTGTCCATCCAGCGCGGGGCGCTGCGCCTTGAGAACTTCAAGAGCCTCGACGGCCCCGGACCCGGCGACGGAATCCGGCTGGTCCCGAATGGCGGCCTCGCGCGCGCCACGGAAGGCGCGCTGGACCTGCAGCAAGGCGAGAACGCGATCCATCGCGTCTCCAACCCGTTCGAAGAGCGCGCGGTGAGCCTGCACGTCTACTCTCGCCCCTACGACACCTGCATCGCCTACGATCCGCCCTCGCGGACCGCACGGGTCATGAAGCTGTGCTACCACTCCATCGGGGGGAAACTCGTGGACGATCCGCCGGAGCAGCTGCAGTGAAGCACGCCGCGGCGCTCGCGCTGGCGCTGCTCGCCTGCGCGCACGCGCCGGCGGCGAAGGAAGCGCGCGCCGCCAGCCTGGAGGTGCAGGACGCGGTGCACGGTGTGCGGTATGCGCTTCCGGCCGCATCGGAGACGTGGCAGGTGACGCGCGAGGGCACGGCCCGGTCTCCGTCGGGCGTCGAGACGGAGATCAGCTCGTTCCCGCTGCCCAGGCCGGGCACGCCGCAGCAGTGCCGCGAGTACGCCCGCGCGCGCCTGTCGGGAAAGAACGCCGCGCCTGCGGACACGGGCGGCGCGAGCGCGGAGGCTCCCCGCGAGCAGGCTTCGTCCGATGCGCCGGTGGTGGCCTGGAGCTTCACCAGCGGCGCCGCGTCTGCGCCGGTGCGGAACCGGTGGGCGTTCTTCACGCGCGACGCGGATTGCCTGGTCCTCTACGTCACCGGCCCCAAGGGCGACGCCTTCGCCGACCAGACATTCGACACCGCGGCGCGCAGCTTCCAGGTGCTGCCCCTGCCGCCGGAGCGGCAGCGCGACGTGGATCTGCTCGCCGGGATGGGTTTCCTCGAGCGTCGCGAACCCGCCTCCGCGCTGGAGCGATTCGAGGCGCTCACCCACCGCGAGCCGGACAATGCGAAGGCGCATTTCGGCGCCTTGATGGCCGGCTTCGAGCTGGGCCAGGAGGCGTACGCGCGCGCCCTTCCTCACGGAAAGCTGGCGCTGCGCTCGGAACGCGATCTCACGCCGGAGCAGCGGCACCTTGCCCTGCGCGCGGTCGGCGTGATGCAGCTGGCGGAGAACCAGGTGCGGGAGGCCGCGGACACGCTGGCGGAGCTGGTGGTGCGCGCGCCCGATCTGGCGGAAGCGCAATACAACTATGCCTGTGCATTGGCGCGGCTGGGCGACGCACAGGCCGCGATGGACCACCTCCGCACCGCGCTCCGCCTCGACGGAGAGCTGGCCGCGCATGCGCGGCAGGACGAGGACCTCAAATCGCTGCGCGGCAGCGCCGCCTTCGAGCAGCTCACGACTCCCGCGAAGTAGCCGCGGAATCCAGCTGGAACTCGATCTCCAGCGCTTCCGGGTCGACTCCCGGCCAGCGCGTCGCCACTTCCAGGCGCGCCAGGTCCGGTGGCATCTCCACCGGATCACCTACATGCGCCCACTCGCCGCCCGTCGGAAACGGCGCGCCCTCCAGGACCAGCGCGAGCCGCTCGGCGACGGGCTCGAAGTAGAAACCGGTCTCGGGCGCGCGGGCCATCACACTCCGACACGAAACGAAAATGGAAGAGCGGCGCAACTCCTGTATCTTACCGCAGATGCGCCTTGCGCTCGCGCTGCTCCTCGCCGCCTCGTCCGCCGCAGCCGCCGTGCCGGAGAAAGGCGAAGGCACGATCACCCTCCTCGGAGGGGTCCGCACACTGCTTCCCGGCAACGGCGATTACCTGACGGAGCAACTCGCCACGCACCGGACGCTGCAGCCCGGTGGGCTCGCTTCGTTCGGCTACCAGTACGACGAGGAGCTGCATTTCAAGATCGAGGTCGGATACCTCTGGGACCGCTACCGGATCGCGGGCGGCGATCTCGAGGTCAAGAGCATCCCGGTATTCCTCGCGCTCGACACCGTGCTCGTTCACGGGCGCTCCTTTACGTTCTACGGAGGCGGCGGCATCGGCTATTCGCTGAACACCGGCACCCGCAACGGCGTCAGCAACGAGGCCAACTCCACCGCTGGTTACGTCGCGCTCGGACTGCGCTACCAGCTCGCCGGCCCGGTCTCGCTGGTGATCGAGGAGCGGTACACGCTCGCCAGCGCGCAGGTCGATCCGCAGAGCACCCAGAGGCTGAACGTGGGCGGTAATCTTTTCTCCCTCGGATTCATGTTCCATTTCCTCGAACCGGACGAGGCCGGCAAGCCGAAAGCGCCGTAGGCAGCGCCAACAAACACGTGCACGGAAGTCCCCGCCATGGGATGCTCTGCCGCACCCCAGGCGTTCAAGGGAGCATGATGCCGATGACCGACGAGACCTCCTCTCCGCGCAGCCTTCCGCCCCATGCAGAGGGAGGCCGCGACGGCGACATCTCCACGCTGCGCAAGGAGCTGATCGAGGCACGCAACCTCGTCATCAAGACCGACAACCTGCTCAAGAACCTGCATGCCGAGCTCAAGCAGATGGGCCGCAAGCACGAGGAGCAGGAGAAGCGGCACTGGATGACCAGCGTGACCGCCTATATCGGTTTCGCGGTGATCGCGGGGGTGGGAGCGATCGCGTACGCCAACGCCGAGGTGCGCACCGCGCGCAGCGATGCGCAGGCGAACGAGGCCCGGGCCGCGGCGCTGCAGAAGGATGCCGAGAAGATCAAGGCTGCCGAGCAGACGCGTCGCGATTCTTCGGAAAAGGCCCTCCGCGTCTACGAGCTTCTCGGCAGCGAGAAAGAAGGACCTGCCCTGAACCAGGCCATGACGCAGGCCATGCATCTCGACCGCGGTCAGCTCTCGGCGCTCGAGGGCAAAGCCATCGACGACCGGGCCGCCGGCATGAAGCGCCAGCTCGCCGAGGCGGCGCGCAGCGCCGGCGAGTCCGCGTACCGGCGCCAGGATTGGAACGCGACTTCCCAGGACCTCGGCCGCTACGTGGAGCTGGAGCCCAAGGTGAGCGACAACATCATCTGGTTCCACCTGGGCAGCGCGCGCATCCAGACCAAGGAATTCCAGGGCGCGCTCCACCCGCTGGAGACGTTCCTCAAGAGCGCGGGTGGCACCAAGACCGCCCAATACGCGGGTCTGCTGCTCGGCCAGGCATACGAAGAGGTCGGCAACGCCAACCGCGCGCGCGAGGTGTACGAGCGCGCCGTTACGCTCTATCCCGGCAGCGAGTTCGCGCCCCAACTCCGCAACCGGCTCAAGCGGCTCGCGGCAGCGGCCGCGCCTCTCGGTACGCCGCCGGCCACGGCGGCGGCTCCGAAGCCGCAGTAGTCGCGGCTGCTACACCTGTACAGTCCAACAACATTAGCCGCATACCCGCGCCTCGGGAGCGGCTAATGCACCTTCAGCTCCTTTCGCGCCTGCGCGAGCGCGTCCTTGACCCGGCGCGCCTCCTCGGCGGCATCCGCTCCTGACTGGGAGAGCCGCCGCCGCAACTCCTCGATGCCGTCCAGCGCGTCCGCGATCGCCCGCGAGGCCGCTTCGTTGTCGGAGACGAGCCGGCAGCGCTGACTCACCCGATCCAGATCGTCGTCCCACCGCCGCGACCACGCGTCCCATTCCCGGGCAAGCGCTCCACCCTCGAGGCCGCCGGGCGCGGGCTGCACCGCGCGCGCCGAGATCTGCGCGTAGAGCCGTTCGACGTCGTCCAGGCAGGCGGTGGGAGTCTGTTCCGCGGCCGTCTGCGCTTTGCGGCCGTACAGGTCGGCGACGACGCTGCGCACGAGCTGGAAAAAGAGCACCGCGCAGAAGGCCCCATAGATGCAGTACACGGCGATCCGGAATGGCTTCAGCGCAGGGTCGCGCGGCACCCGCAGGGTCTAGCTTGGGCGAGGCGGGTGTTCAAGGGCCGGGCTGCGCGACGTCCGGCAGGTACGCGTCGTAATGACCCTGCGCGTCCGTCCGGCTGCCGCCGAGGAAGACGCTGTGCTGCCCGTTCAGATCGACGGAGAAGAAGCTCACCATCGCGTTCGCCACCAGCGTATCCGCCGCGCCGGGCGACAGCCGTCCAATGACGGTTCCGCCGACGTGCAGCGCATTCGAGATCCGCAGCGGCCCCATCTCCGACTCCCCGAGGTCCGCTCCGTCGAGAACTACGCCCACGATGGCGCGGGGAAGGGCAGTGCCGGCCGGCGGCACGATCTCGAACCGCCAGTTCCCGGCGTCCGCGACGAGGTGGAAGACGCCAAAGCCGTCGGTCGGGGTGGTGAACGCCGTCCGCGTGGGCACGAGGGCGTCGGCGAGGCGCGTGGCGAGGATCTGGAAGTTGGCGCCCACCGGCATTCCGTCGGGGCCGACGACCTTGCCGAACCGCTTCACCTTGGGAGGACAGGAGAGCACGACCGGCGCCGCCTGCGGCAAGGTGATGGATTTCGCATCGGACAACGCGGGAGCGCTGGCGTCGGAGGGCGGTGCCGCTTGCACCAGGTATCCGCCCTCGCGCAGCGAAATCGTCGAGACGCCGCCGTCCGCGACCACCGAGCGCGCGAGCGTCCACGACGTCTCCACGCTGCGGACATAGACGCGCGCGGACTGCACCGGCGCGCCGGCCGAATCGATGACGTTGACGTCGAGCCCTGCCACGGGAGGCAACGGCAGCGTGAGAACGTTCGCGTACATCAGCGGTGGATAAACGGGAAGCGGGTCGAGCGGAAGTCCCCCATCGGGATCAGGAGGCGGACCGACTTGCAACAACGGATCGCCCGCATCCGGCGGAAGCAGCAGGGTATAGCCGCCGTTGGCGTCCGAGATCTGTGGCGCTGAGAGCGCCGCGCCTTGCGCGTCGACGGCAATGACGCTCGCGCCGGCAGCGGGCCCACCGTCCGGTACGAGCAGCCCACCGCCGATCGCCTTCAGCGTCGCCGCTCCGGGAAGCGCGAAATCGAGGATCGGAGAGGATGAAGACGAGTCGATCGGGCCGGCGCGTAGCGGCGGGTTTGGCGCGGCCGGCTGGACCAGCACGTTCCATGTCCGCTGCGGGAGCTGCGCCCGGTACGTGCCCGACGTATCCGTGACCGACACCACCTGATCGACGCGGTCCGGAATCACGGGCGCGGAATCGGTGAACGTGACCGTCGCGCCGCCGTCCACCGCGGCGCCGTCCTGCGTCACGCTGCCCGTGGCGGCCAGCGGAGCGGCCAGGGAGAAGTCGTTCAGCACGCCGTGGCGCAGATCGATCTGCAGCTCCTTCAGCGCGAATTGCGAACCGCTCGGGGGACGCACTTCGACCTGCACCACGGACAGGTTCGCGGCGGGGGCGCGGCACTGTCCGAGGAAGCAGACGTTCGCGCTCGAGCATTGGCTGCTGGCGGAGCATGCGGTGTAGCTCACGCGCGGTTCTCGCAGCGAGCACGCGGCGAGGGTGGCGACCAGCGGGATCGCGCGCCTCACTGGCACACCCGGTGCGCAGGCGGGCTGGGAGAAAAGGTGGGGCCGTCACATTGGCCGGAGAACTGTTCGAGATGGACGTCCACCACGAACTTGTATGTGCTGGCCGTGAAGCCCTGCTTCATCGCGCGATTGGGGAGCGTGGTGGAAGCGGGGTCGAATCCGGTCGTCTCTCCGATGACGACTTCCACCACGTGCACGCCGCTGCTCACGATTCCAGCGGCCGCGGCGTCGAATGCGAACGTGCGCAGCGGTCTGATCGTCTGCGTGACGTTGTCGAAGTTGGGCGCGATCTGGTCGGAGAACGCAATCCGCGTCGAGGGAATGTTCGCGGTGTCGTAGTCGATGAACCAGCGCGCCTCCAGCGTGACCGTGGAGTCCTGCTCCTGCACGCTCAGGCTGTCGAACTCGAGCCGGCAATGACACTGGGGCGACGCGGCGAGGTCGGTGGAGCCCTGCTGATAGAGGGTGAGCACGCGGGCGAGAAGGTAGGGCTGTATGCTCTCGAGGACGATATGCGGCGCCGGGTGCGGCGATTCGACGATTGCGTCGATCGTCTGCGGCACCATGCAGGAGACCTGTGGACACACGACCACGCCCAGGATCGACGCAAGGGCTGCGCCACGTACAAAGCGACGGAAAAACAGCAGCCTGAACGACGTGCAAAGGTGCGCGAACGTCTCCCGGCGCGACATTCCTGTCACTGCTCGTCCAGCGCTTCGTCGGGGGGAAGCGTCTCCCCGCGTTTCTCCGCCTCCATCCGCTCGAGGTGGCGGAAGATGGTCCGCGGATCCACCCCCAGGTCTTTCGCCGTCTTGGTGCGGTTCCCGCCGTTTCGCTCCAGCACCTCGTTGATGTAGCGCTTCTGCCACTCGTCGCGCGCCTCGGCGAGCGCCAGGATGGGCTCGAGCTGCTCGGGCCGCAGCTCCAGATCGTCCGGGCTGATCAAGGGCTTTTCGGCGAGCACCACCGCCTTCTTGATCCGGTTTTCGAGCTGCCGGATGTTCCCGGGCCAGCGGAACCGCTTGATCGCGACCAACGCCTGCGGGGAGAAGCCCTTCACCTTGCTCCCGAGCTCGCGAGCCGCGCGGCCGAGAAACCACTTCGCCAGCGTCACGGCGTCCTCGCCCCGATCGTGCAGGGGCGGCAGGTGCAGGTGCACGACGTTGACCCGGTAGTAGAGGTCCTCGCGGAAGCGGCCCCCCTTCATCTCCTCGTCGAGGTCCTTGTTGGTCGCCGCGACCACCCGGATGTCGACCGGCTCGGCCTTGTTCTCGCCCACGCGCGTGACCGCATGCTCCTGGAGGGCGCGCAGCAGCTTCACTTGCAGCGCGGCCGGCATCTCGCCGATCTCGTCGAGGAACAACGTCCCGCCGTGCGCCGCCTGGAACCTTCCCGGGCGCGACGCGACCGCCCCGGTGAACGCCCCTTTGGCGTGGCCGAACAGCTCGCTCTCGAGCAGGGTCTCGGGGATGGCCCCGCAGTTGATCGCCACGAAGGGGCCGTTCTTGCGCGGGCTGCGCCGGTGGATCTCGCGGGCGATCAGCTCCTTGCCGGTTCCGGTCTCACCGGTGACCAGGACGCTGATGTCGGTGCCCGCCACCTTGTCGATCTTGCGGAAGATGTCCCGCATCGCCTCGCAGGCGCCGATGATGTCGCCGTACGCATGCTCTTCGAGGCGCTCCAGGAGCGCCCTCTTGTCCGCGCGCAGCTCGTCCAGTTGGCGGCCCAGCTCGACGAGGAGGACCGCCGTGCTGCAGAAGCTCGTCGCCACTTCCAGCTCGCGGTCGGTGAACAGGTTCGTGAGCTTGTCGTTGCCGACGTAGATGGCGCCCAGCAGCTCGCCGCGCATGACCAGCGGCAGGCACATCACCGACGCCAGTTTCAGGTTGACGACGCTCTCGCTGGCGTTGAACTGCGAGTCGTGGAGCGCATCCTCGATGCACAGCGGCTGCCGCGTCTCCAGCACGCGCCGCACGATCGTGTCGGAGAGCCGCTCGACCGCGTCCGCCACGTTCTCGCGCTGGAAGTTGCGCGCCTTGAGGACCTGTGGGGTGCCCTCGTTCACGACGAGGACGAATCCCTTGTCCGCCCGGACCACCTCGATCAGTGCGTCGAGCAGCCGGGTCAGCGCTGTGTCCACGCCCGGTTCGCTCGCGAGCTGTCGCGCGAACTCCGCCAGCCGCGCGGTCGCCAGCGATTGCGGATCCCGCTGCTCGTTGCGCTGGACCTGCGCCGGCGCGGGGACGCGTTCGCCGCTCTGGAACACCAGCTGGGTGCTGCCAAGCTCCATCGTGTCGCCGTCCGCCAGCGTGTGTTGCCCACGCCGTTTGCCGTTCACCACCAATTGGGCGCCTTCGAGCGCCGTGGCAGTGAAGGACTCGCCATCGAACTCGATGGCCACCACGCCGCGCAGGTTGGGGACGCGCACGTCGCTGTCCGGCGCCGCTGCCAGCGTGGTCAACGGCTTGACCAGCGTCACGAAGGAGGGCGCCGCGCCCGCGGCGTGCACCACGAGCGTCGCCATCAGCGCCCCTGTCCTTGCTGGAGGAGACGATCGGGGAGCTGCTCTTCGCCTTTGAAATTGATCGCGGCGTGGATCGCGCCGCCCGCCCAGAGAGCGTAGAACAGCCCCGCGCCGACCCACTTCACCACGTTGAGGCGCGTCGCCGTCTTGTACGGCGTGCTCCCGGGGCCGTGGTCGTCGAAGCGGCCGGTGGCATTGTCGCGGAGCTGCTCGATGAGCAGCGCGCTCCCTGCGCTGGCGGCGCCGGCGATGAGCTGGGAAGTGGCGAGGAAGATGCCGAGCTTCCGGTCGCCGTTCTGGAGCTGCCCGAGCCCGAACGGCATCATCGTCACCCAGAACTCGTGCTGGACCACGCGCCGCTCGATCGACGGCGAGATCTTCTGCAGGCGCCTTTGCTCTTCCTCCAGCTCGCGCTGCCGCCGCCGTTCCGCCTCTTCGGCCGCCGCCTTCTTCTGCGCGTCCTGCTCCGCCCGCTTCTGAGCCCGCAGCGGGGCGAGCCGCGGCTCGGCCTCCTTCTTCACCTGGGCGAAAAAGGAGATCGCCGCCGGCGGGACGTAGAACGGGTCGAGCTCGGCATCCGGATTGATGTAAAGGTACTCGAGGAAGGCGCTGTACGCCTCGCCCTTGCGCCCCTGGTAGAACAGCGAAAGCCCGAGCAGCCGGTAGGCCTCGGCGCGCATCTGCAGCGACTCGAAGCGGCCCGCCTCGAGCAGCGCGGCAAGGAGCTTGGAAGCCTGGGCGTAATCGCCGTACTCGAACGTCACGCGGGCCCGGTTCATCGCCTCGATGGCCGCGCGCGACTCCTCGTCCGGCGGCTGCGCGGGCTGGGCCTGCGAGAGGAGGATGACGGCGAGCAGGGCGATCATCAGGGCGTGGCCTGCGCGTAGTCGAGCGTGTTGACCGAACCGGCCTTCAAATCGATGGACAGCGTGCGATCGCCGATGGTCACGGTGGCGGGCTGCGAGGGGGCCGTCATGGAGTAGGGCAGCGGATTCGACGCCGTTCCCACCAGCACCGGTCCCCTACCGAAGACGTCCACCACCACCCGGGCGTCGCGGGGTGCATTCAGCACCTTGAACTGCGCTGGCCTCGGGGGGCCGTACTCGAGCTTGTACACAGGCTGGTTCTTCGTCACCACCAGAACGAGGTCGTTGTCTTCGCAGCAAGAGTGGCGCACGACCACGCGGTGCGGGCCGGGGGCGACCTTGATGGAGAAGGCGTTGCTGTCGCCGAGGTCGCGGTCATCCACGGTGACCTGCGCATGCTGGCGGACCTGCAGCTTCACATCCAGCGCCTCCGCTGGCTTCGCCGGCAGGGGGGCCGTGCGCTTGCGGCTGTTCTCGGAGGTCGGGACGCTGGCAGTTGCGCTTGGCGGCGGCGGAGGCGGCGGAACGATCCTCGTGCTGGCTGCCTCTGCCTGCTGCCGTGCGCTGCGCTCGGCCGCAGTCTTCTCTCGCGCAACTCGCTCGGCGGCCGCTGTCGCCCGAACCCGCCGGATCGCCGCGCGCAGCTCCCAACCAACGGCTACAAGTACGGCCAGGACAACCATGGCCACGACCGCGCGCCGCGCCAGCTTGACGAGCCGCTCGCGGCGGCGGATGCGATCGACCCTCCCTCGCGCCTGCTCATTCTGTGGATCGAGCGCCAGCGCGCGCCCGAACGCGGCCAATGCCGCGCTGGTGCGCTTCTGCGAAAGCTGCTCCTCGCCCGCGCCCAGGCTGCGCGCGACCAGCCGCGCCCGCACGTTGGCGGCGTGCGCTTGCGGCGCCCGCACGAACGCGGCCAGCTCGCGCACCGGATCGTCGATGCCCGAGTCCCGGAGCAGCTGCGTCAGCTCCAGCTTCACCTCGGCGGCGCTCTGGTAGCGCTTGGCCGGATCGTTCTCCAGGCAGCGGGCGATGATCCTCGCTTGCCCGTCGCTGATCGACGGCCGGACGGCGCGCGGGTCGCGGCGGGTGCCGTCGAGGATGCTGCGCAGCAGCGCGGCCGGCGAGGTCCCCTGGTAGGGAAGCTTCCCGCAGGACAGCCAATAGAAGATGGTCCCGAAGGAGAACAGGTCGGCGCGGGGATCGGCGGGCTTGCCCTCGATGGTCTCCGGCGCGAGGTGCGAGGGGGATCCGAGAATGCTGCCGGTCACGGTGAACTTCTCGTCCGGATCGAGGAGCGCGGCGATCCCGAAGTCCGTCAGCTTCACCACGCCGTCGTCGCGGACCATGATGTTCTCGGGCTTCAGGTCGCGATGGACCACGCCCGCCGCGTGCGCGTGCTGCAGCGCTTCCGCGATGGGGAGAAGGCAAGCCGCCGCGAGCTCAGGTGGATCGAACGGATGCTCGTCGGCGAATGTCCGCAGCGTCTGCCCGCGGATGAACTCGGTGACGAGATAGCTCGGCTGCGCCTGCGGACCGGAGAAGTCGTAGACGTCGAGGATGTACGGGTGATGCAGGCGCGCAACGGCGTGCGCCTCGCGATCGAAGCGCTTGCGGATCTCCTCTCGCGAATGGAGGTGGGCGTGCAGCACCTTCACGGCGACGGTGCGCCTGAGCTGGGTGTCCCAGCCCCGCCACACCACGGCCATTCCGCCCTGCCCGACCTGCTCCTCGAGCCGGTACCGGCCCAGCTCCACCGAACCTCCGCGGGAACCCTGACGCGCGTGTCGCGTTTCTACAGCGAAATGCCTGGCGATGCCATTCGCCGCAACCCGGACATTCCCGTCAGCCGCGCCGCCCTGTCCGGACGCGCTCGAGCAGCTCTTCGAGAAGCTCCTTCGGCTCCCGGGGGAGGGGGCGGGCGTGCGGCAGGGGCGCGAACGAGGCGGCGTGTGCTTTCTCGGAGCGCCCGCCCGGTCCGGGCGAGCCGCCGCCCGGGGCCGCCGGAGAGGTATCGAGCTTTTCCGCGCCGTCGAGGTCGGCCGTGCGCGGTTGATCGACGAGGGCGCGCAGCTCGGCGAGACGCTCGCGCAAGAGAGCGTTTTCCGGATCCTTCCCCAGCGCTCGTTGGTATGCCTCCGCGGCCTCCGCGAACCGCCCGGCGCTGGCGTGCATCTCGCCGACCTCGGCGCTGCTCACCGGCGCGGCGCGCGTCTCCGGCTCTTCCGGCTCCGGGCGGCGGCGACTCACCAGCTCGCTCGGCTGCAACAGCGCCCGCACGGCTTCCATGCGCACGCGAATGCGTTCGTCGTCCGGTTGCTGGGCGAGGTACGCCTCGAAGTGCTCGATGGCCGCGAGCAGCTCGCCGCGCCGGACTGACCTCTCGGCCTTCTGCTCGAGTTCGGCGGGACTCATCGGTACGGATTGTACCGGATGCTCGATCAGGGCGCGAGCGCAGGCTGCGCCGACGGCAAGAGCCCATGCGTCCGGCTCTGCAGCGCAAGCTGCTGCAGGCCCTCGACCGCGCTGGGAAACCGGGGCGCGAATCCCAGCGCGCGCAACCGCTGCGTGTCGTACCACCGGTCCGCCGAGAGCTGCTCGAGCAGATCCGGCTCGAGCCGTGGCGGCGGCACCGGCGGCTGGCCTCCGAACGCCATCCGCCAGGCCCGCGCGATGCGCCGGTTGAGAGGTGCCCAGAGGACCCACTCCGGCAGGTGCTTCGCGAGCCAGAGGACGAACCGCGCGGGCCGCGGCGAGTAAGGCAGCCTGCCCGCCTCGCGCGCGCCGGCGGCCTGCAGCACGGCTCGCGCCAGCTCCTCGAGCGGCAGCGGCACGTCGTCGGCGACGTTGAAGGCGCGGCCATCGAGGGTGCCGGCGTCGGACCCGACCAGCACCGCCGCCTGGGCCACGTCCTGTGCGTGCACGGTATGCACCACCGGTCCGCGCCGCGGGAGCCAGAGGGCGCGCCCGGATCTCGCGGCCAGCGCGGCGATGGCGAGGATCACCGCCAGACCGCGGCGCTGCCTGGGACCGTAGGTGAGCGCGGGCCGCAGGACCGCCAGCTCGAGCCCGCGCGTCCGCCGCCAGAGGAACGCCTCGCGCTCCACCGCCCAGCGGATCGCGCCGTGCCTGTCGACGGGCAGCTTCACCTCGCCTTCCTCGCAGGGCAGGTTGCGCGGGCGGCCGTAGACCGACGTGCTGGAGAGCAGGAGGAACGACGCGCGCGCCTGCAGCGCCGCCGCCATCGCTGCCCGGGCGGACGCGAGGGCCTCGTAGAGCTCGTTCGGCCCGGGGTAGGCGGCGTGAGCGATCAGCCGCGCCCCGCTCGCCAGCTCCGCCGCGGCGAGGGCGCCGTCCGGCTGCGCAAGCTCGGCGGCGGAAACCGTCGCGCCCGCCAACCGCGCAGCGGTGCAGTCGCTTCCCGGCTTGTCGAGCGCGCGCACCTTCCACCCCGCCTGTGCGAATGCCTCGCACAGGTGCGAACCGATCAGCCCGGCTGCGCCGGTGACGAGGACTGCGCGCACGAGCCGGATCTGTCACGGCCGGCCCGCGCCCGCAACCCGCTGAGCTGCCGTTGGAATCCGCGCTTACAGTGTGGGTGGCCAGACTGCAATTCGTACACTTCGCGGAGCGCTCTGGCCCCGATATGCTGTCCAATCAACGCCGGGGAGCCGCCGCACGTGCAAGGTCTCGACGCACTCCTGATCGAGCGTTCGCCGGATTTCCTCGTGATTCTGGACGCGGAGATGCGCGTCGTGAGGGCGAGCGCTGGCTTGCGCTCCGCCGTCCCGGTGGTGGCGCCGGGCGAGGATTTCCTCCGTTCGCTGGACCAGGCCTCGCAGGAGCGGCTGCGGCAGTCCCTCTCGCTTCACCACGATCCCGCGTTCTCGCTCTCGCTCGAGCTGGTCCATCGCGGCCGCGAGCGTCTGATCAGCACCGCGTATCGCTTCTTCGGAGTCGAGCGGCCCTATCTCGCCGGAGTGGGCCGCGAGTCGGCCACTTCGACCGAGCTCGTCGATCAAGTCGACGTCCTGCGGCGGCGCTACCACGAATCGGTCTCGCAGCTGGCGTCGCTGACAGGCCGGCTGCGCGAGCTCGCCAGGGTCGACTCCCTCACCGGAGTCCTCAACCGCCGGGCGTTTCTCGACCATGCCGATAGCGAGTGGGTCCGCCACCGCCGGCACAATCACTCGCTCGGCTGCGCGATGATTGACGTGGACGGCTTCAAGAACATCAACGACACCTTCGGCCACGCCGCCGGCGACGCCGTGCTCCAGCACATCGGCGCGC
Source organism: Deltaproteobacteria bacterium 13_1_40CM_4_68_19 (assembly GCA_001918155.1). Lineage (GTDB taxonomy): Bacteria > Myxococcota > Myxococcia > Myxococcales > 40CM-4-68-19 > 40CM-4-68-19. The sequence goes on along the minus strand of MNFJ01000015.1, from coordinate 4,208 downwards.
TGATCCGCGCCACGCTGCGCGCCAGCGACCTGCCGGCGCGGCTCGGAGGCGACGAGTTCATCGCCCTGATGCCGGAGACGAACCTGGACGGCGCGGTAGCGACCGCGGAGCGCCTGCTGGCGCGAGTGGCTTCACGGCCGCTGACCGTGCTCGATCAGAGCTTCGCCACCACGCTCTCGATCGGCGTCGCGAGCGCGGAGCAGTGCGGGACCCTCGAGGAGCTCATGGCGAGCGCCGACCGCGCGCTGTATCGCGCAAAGAAGGAGGGCCGCGCGCGGGTGTGCAGGGCAGAGAACACGTCTCTGGAGCCGGTACAGCCTAAGAACAGTAGTCGCTAAGCCGCCTTCGGCGGCCGCGATTATCAAGGCAGCGCCACCTTGCGGATGAGGCCGTCGCCGAGCTCATATCGGACCCAGCCCACGTCCCAGGGATCGGGCCGCTCGGGGCCGCGGCCGGTGACGATCTCGTGGTCGACCACGGTGTTCGTTCCCTCGATCTTGCGCTCCGCGATCCGGACCCGGTTGGCCGGGAACCGGGCGAACATGCTTCCGTACCGCTCGCGCATGGATTGCTTGCCGGCCATGAGCGTCTCTCCCGTCCCGGCGCGCACGATCACGGCGTCGTCGGAGTAGGTGGAGAGGAACGCCTCGAGGTCCTGAGCGTTGTACGCGTTCACCTGCGCCTGGACGATCTCCTCGGCCGTGCGCGGAAGGATCTCGTCCGGGCGACGAGGCACGCCGTCCTTCACCACCCATTCGATGCGGCGCGCGTTGCGGATGTCATCGAGAGGGCTCGCACCGAGCACGAGCATGTCCGCGAGCTTCCCTGGCTCGATCTCGCCCAGGTCCGCGCGTCCCATCACGCGCGCGGCATTCGCCGTCGCCGCGGTCAGGGCCTCGGCCGGCGTAAGCCCAGCCGCGACGAGCTCCTCGAGCTCCCGGTGCAGCCCTGCCGCGTGGAAGGTCCCGATGTTCCCGGCGTCGCTGCCCGCGGCGAGCAGGCCGCCGCCGTCCCACACACGCCGGACGTTGCGGCGCGCCGCCGGACCGGGCGGCCCGCGGTAGCGGCTTTCCGGCACCGTGAACGGTTCCAGCACCGTGGCCACCACCTTCGGATCGGCGAGCTCCATCTCCGCCGCGATCAATTGCACCTTGTGCGAGAGGACCCTGGGGTAGCCGCCGAACACCGCCAGGGTCGTGACGTACCCGACGTTCCCCTCACGAAGGAGACGGATGAACTCGTCATCGACCTCCGCGTCGACGACGCTGTGCACGAGCACGTCCGCTCCCATCCTCAGCGCCAGCCGGGCCACCTCGAGCTCGGTGGCATGGATTGCCACGCGAAGCCCGAGCGCGTGCGCTTCGTCGACTGCGGCAGCGGCAACCGGCTGCCACGTCTGCGGGGTGTGGCCAGGTCCCAGCGGCCACCAGAGCTTGATGAAGTCGGGCTTGCGCGGCGCTTGAGCGCGGACCATGGCGCGGGCTGCCGCGGGTTCGGTCACCTGCCGGATGGGCGGGTCGCCCAGGTCGAGCTGAGGGCGAGCCAACGACGAGAGAAGCGGACCCGCCGTTGCGACCCGCGGGGCGAAAGGGGTGCGGGTGGCGAGGTCTCGCATCTCGAAGTTCCATTCCGGACCGCCGAAATCGATCACCGACGTCACGCCGGCACGAAGGTAGCGACGAAACGTCTCGGGCAGCGCCTCCCGCACCCGCCGGGTTTCTTCCGCGTACGGTACGCGAGAGGTCAAATCGATCACGTCCGGCCGCGTATAGAGGCCGCCCGACTGGAAGAAGTGCACGTGCGCATCGATCAACCCGGGGATGATCCACTTCCCGGGCCCACCGATCACCGCCGCGCCCGACGGAATCGGCATCTCACGCGCCGTCCCAACGCGCGCGATCCGGCTTCCTTCGATCGCGACCACGGCGTCGTCGACCACGCTGCCGTCGGCGCGCACGAGCATTCCGCGAACGAAGGTCGTCCCTCCCTGGCTCGTGTCCGGCGACGGCCCGTTAGGGTGCGCACTCCGGCACCCGCATGCGAGGAGAATCGCGAAGCACGCCACGCGCTGATCACGCGACATGAAGGCCTCCGGCGCCGCGCAGCATAGCTCTTTGCCTTCAGCTCCAACTACATGCAATCTCTCCCGTTTCAAGTCGCCGCCCGCTGGGAGCGCGGCGGGAGGGCCTGAGGGAAGAGACGCGCGCTAGTAGCCGACGGGCTGCATGGCCGCGGCGACGCCGTCATCAGAAACCGCGCTTCCTGTACCCGGTCCACCGGCCGCAACATCGCCGGCGGTTTCTGCCTGCGGCGGCGCCCGGCCATGCAGCCCGGCGGCATCGTTATCGAGCGATATCCGAGCGAGTTGCTCCCGCCCGCCTCTCGGCGAGCGGGCGCTACGCGTGCGCCTGCGGCTCGGGTTGCTTTTGCTCGCCGCCGGACTCCGGCGGAGGCGGGTTCTTCTCCGCCTTGACGAACGGATCTTCCTCCAGCGCCGAGCGGAGGACATCGTCCATCGAGTGGGCAAAGATGAACTCCATCTCCTTCTTCGCCTGATCGGGGACGTCCACGAGGTCTTTCTTGTTGCGCTCGGGCAGGATGATGCGCTTGATGCCGGCCCGGTGCGCGGCGAGGACCTTCTCCTTGATGCCGCCGACCGGCAGCACCAGTCCGCGCAGCGTGGCCTCGCCGGTCATGGCCACGTCGCCGCGGACCCGGATCCCCGTCAGCAGCGAGGTGAGCGCGGTGAAGATGGTCACGCCCGCCGACGGACCGTCCTTCGGAATCGCTCCGGCCGGGAAGTGGATGTGGATGTCGTTCTTCTCCAGGAAGCGGGGGTCGATCCCCAGCTTCTGCGCCTTGTTGCGGGTGTAGCTGAGCGCCGCCTGGCACGACTCCTTCATCACGTCGCCGAGCTGGCCAGTGAGCGTGATCCCGCCCTTGCCCTGCATGCGGGTGGCCTCGATGAAGAGCAGATCGCCTCCCGCGGCGGTCCAGGCGAGGCCCGTGGCCACCCCGGGCAGCTCGGTGCGCTCCGCGGTCTCCGAGTAATGCTTCTCCGGCCCGAGGATGATCTCCAGGTCCTCCGGGATGATGGTGCGCTTCGCCGAGGAGCCCTTGGCCACGTCCACGGCCACTGCGCGGCAGACGTCCGCGATGGTGCGCTCGAGAGTGCGCACGCCCGCCTCGCGCGTGTAGCCGCCGATCACCTTGGCCAGAGCGTCGTCCGTGATCTCGATGTTCTCGATGGAGAGGCCGTGCTCGCGCACCTGCTTCGGGATCAGGTGGTTGCGCGCGATGTGGATCTTCTCGTCGAAGGTGTAGCCGGGCAGCTCGATGACCTCCATGCGATCGCGCAGCGGCGGAGGGATGGGGTCGAGCTGGTTCGCAGTGGCGATGAACATGATCTTCGACAGATCGTAGGGCACGTCGAGGTAGTGGTCGGAGAAGCTGTTGTTCTGCTCCGGATCCAGCACCTCGAGCAGCGCCGCGGAGGGATCGCCGCGGAAATCGGCGCCGAGCTTGTCGATCTCGTCGAGCATCATGACGGGATTGATGGTGCTCGCCTTCTTCATCGACTGGATGATGCGGCCGGGCAGGGCGCCCACGTACGTGCGGCGGTGACCGCGGATCTCCGCCTCGTCGCGCACGCCGCCGAGCGAGAGGCGCACGAACTTGCGGTTCGTCGCCCGCGCGATGGACTGGCCGAGCGAGGTCTTGCCCACGCCCGGAGGCCCGACCAGGCAGAGGATGGGGCCCTTCATGTCGTTCTTCAGCTTGCGGACCGCCAGGTACTCGAGGATGCGCTTCTTCACCTTCTCCAGGCTGTAGTGGTCCTTCTGCAGGACGCCGCGCGCGTTCTCGACGTCGAGGTTGTCCTCCGTCTTCTTGGACCAGGGCAGATCGGCGATCCATTCCAGATACGTGCGCGCGACGGTGTACTCGGAGCTGGCGGTGGGGATGCTCTTGAGCCGGTTCAGCTCCTTGTTGGCGACCTTCTCCACCTCGGGCGGCAGGCCGATCTTCTTCAGTCGCTCTCCGAGCTCGTCGAGCTCCTCCTCCTCCTCGCCCAGCTCGCCCAGCTCCTCCTTGATCGCCTTGAGCTGCTGGCGCAGGTAGTACTCGCGCTGCGTCTTGGACATCTCGCCCTTGACCTGCGAGTCGATCTTCGAGCTCAGCTTGAGGATCTCGCGCTTGCGGTTGAGCAG
>MNFJ01000101.1 GCA_001918155.1 Deltaproteobacteria bacterium 13_1_40CM_4_68_19 | reverse complement strand
GTATACCCATACTGCCATCGACGACTATTTCATCGCCAACTACAATTCGTCGGGAGATCGTTAACCGGGCGTCCCGCATCGGCGCCGCGCCGCTCGCGCCATGCCTGATCGCGGGGTCAGAGGTTCGGTTGCCCCGGCCGGGCCTGCTTGCGGATCTTCTTGATGAAGGTCTGCGTGCAACGTCCGTGCGTGCTCTCGTGATTCACGATCTCCACGAGCAGCCGCGCCTTCGCGTCCTCGCCCAGGACCGTGGATTCGCTCACTTCGCGGGCGAGTTGCGCGCCTTCGGCCGTCGTGGGGCCCCTGGGACCCTTGGACGCCTCCGCCGCGGAGGGTCGGAAGTGCGACGGCTTTGTCTTGGTGACGTCGTGGAATCCGGACGACGTGTCGGCTCGCCGGCCCGAGCCATGGCAGCTGGGACAGGTCGCGGTGCTGCGGCCGAGGGCGTTCCCAATGCGGCCATCACCACCACACAAGCGGCAGACGTCACCCTCCATGGGAGTCACCTCTGAACGACCTAGTTGAGAGACCTGTAGCACCGATCCACGCCGAGCCCCAGTGCCTCTGCCCGACTTGACTCTCACCGCCAGAGAGCGAACGTCGCTCTCATGCCGACCAAGACCATCGGTCCTGAGAGTCTTGACCGACAAGCAAGCCGACCGCGGGGTGAGTCTCGATGCCCAGCGGGCCAAGCTGAAGGCCTACGCCGAACTGTACGAGCTGGACTTGGTCGACGTCATCGTCGACGCCGGACACAGCGCGAAGTCGCTGGACCGTCTCACCCGCAGCGTGGTGGACTTGGGCACGTTGGTCGAGCGCTATTTCGCGCCGGGGAAGGCCGCGCTGCTCTCGGTCGGCGAGCAGATCGACACCTGCAGCGCTGCGGGCCGGCTGGTCCTCAACGTTCTCGCATCGGTGACCAGTGGGAGCGGGAGGCGATCGGGGAACGCACCGCCACGGCGATGCAGCACAAGGCGCGCCAGGGCGAGTACAACCGGCGGGTGGGCGCCCTACGGCCGCCGTTGTCGGCAAGCTCCCTCCTCAGCGCTTAAGCGAGCGCAGCCTGGTCCACTGAAGAAAAAGCTCCAGCACAAGCAGCGGGACGACCCAACTGATCCAGGCGAGCGCTGGAGCCCGCTGCTCAGGCGGACCGAGCCTCCAGAGATCGAGCAGCTTGCTGAATACCCGAAACGAGACAAAGGACAGGGCGATCCCGTAACTGCGCAGCATCCATTCTCGATGCTCGCGAATGGCGCGCTGCCGGATTGCGATAAAGGCAAGTCCGGTCGTCGTCGCCCACGCGCATCCCATGAAGAAGAAGCCGGACGCCCAGACCAGTGCACGCGACATGCTCATCACGGCGAGCAGGCAGCCACCGACGCATCCGGCGCCCACGGCGACCAGGTATAGCCGGCCAAGCCAGCGGTGGATGCCACCGTGCCGGCCGGTAAGGCCGAGCCAGAGCTGCGTCAGTCCGAGGAACAGTGCGAGAGCTGCGCCTATAAGGTGCGGCAGGAAAATCAGCCGACGCTGCCAAAGATGCTCTCCGTACCGCAGCGGGTCGTAGCTCAGAAACTGCACGGCCGCGCGGCGCAGCAACCAGGCGATCAGTCCCGCGAGCAGGGCCAGCACGACCCCAAGCAGCCACTCGCTCAGCTTGCCCGGAGGGAGCAGCACAACATCCTTCCCTCCCGTGATGTCAGTCTTTCCCAACATGGTCGGCGCTGGAAGTTACGGGCAGATCTTCGAGCCGCCTGGCCCAAGGGTCGGCCCGCCCCGTCTCGTGATCCTAAGTCAGATAAGCCACCTTGGATCGCTTTGGTCTAGCCTCCAGCCGGAGCAGTTGTTCGATGGTGGCGCGACTACTTTCATCCGGTTGCTGCCGCATCGCCAGCCCGCGGTTGCAGCGCCACCGCCGCCGACGACGGGCAGACCGGGGTGAGCGGCCCTCCAACGGCCCGGACGCTCTCGCTCCCAACCGGCGTCGCGTTCGTGGGGCGGGACCTCCTCGTCACCGACTCGCTTAACCGGAGATTCCTGCTCTACTCCCGAAGGCGGTGAGCCCGCGAAGCGTGCAGCATCATGAAGAGGCCTCCTGCGCGCGGTCGAGCGCCGCCGCTCGCTAGTCGCTTTCGGGTCGCGGCCTTCGAATCGTCAGGTCGGACTGCCAGGCGCCGCCGCAGGTGCTGCTCGCTCTGGGAAATACGCCTGGTCTTCGCCGTGGGAAATTCCGTCGGCAACGCCCTGAGTTCGTTTTCTCGTCAGCGCGAGGAATGACCCGGCGATTGCTGTCGTCCCGAAGATGACGGTCAGTGTCCTCTTCGCAGACGACGTCTTCCCGGCCGACGACCGCAGATCATTGAGGCGTTGCAACTGCTACATAACCGCGGTGCGAGCCGCGGCGTTCCCGCAGCCGTCTAGCTTGTGAATGCGTTGCATCGAGGCAGGATGCTGGGCCAGTTTGCTGGCTGGGCGGCGCGGGCGATTGACGAGGTCGCCGCCGCAGTTCGGGCATCGGCCCGCCATTCCAGCGGCGCACGCAGCGCAGAACGTGCATTCGAAAGAGCAGATGCGCGCTTCGAGGGACTCCGGCGGCAAATCCCTGTCGCAGTATTCGCAGTTGGGGCGCAACTCGAGCATTGTCGTCTCCTGGTACTGCCGCAACGAACCCAACCAGCTTGAACAAAGCGCACCCACGGCTAATTCGGTACCCAACTGGGTCTTGTATCGCTCGTCTCTGTTAACTCCTCTCAGCGCTCTCTCCCTGTGAGAGGTTCTAAATCGGTGTCCTCCGGTGCACCGCAGGACACTGGGGAGTGTCCTCCGGTCCCCCAGTCCGTGTGCGAACAGGCAGAGAATCCGGGCCGGGTCCGCGCCAGCGGGCAACCTCGCGGAGTTCAGGGCAGAAGCAGCCGCTTGGGCAAGGCGCGCCGCGTTCGTCCTGCGAGGCTCCGCCGTGCTATGCAGGATCCGGCTGGTGACGCGTGGGAAAGCGGCGAATTCCGTGGCGACGGATGCTGGTCGTCGCCCTTTTGCTGTCGTGCGGCAGAGGATCGACGGGCCTGCCGGACGGCGGGCTCCACTGGTGGACCACTTGCGGCGATCCTCTGTGCGCAGGTCATCGAGACGCAGGGTTGCCCGCGTGCACCGGGTCAGAATCGGCGGGCGCGTCCTGCGTGGTCGCAGGCGCCAAGTGCGATCCAGGCGACAACTGCAATGTCGAGCTGGTATGCGCCGCGAGCGATCCCAAGCAGGGGACCTGCCCGGTCTCTCGCGGCCGTGCAAAGAAGGATATCCGCTATCTCTCGGCCGCTGATCTGAAGACCTACCGCGATCAGTTGCTGCACCTGCCTCTCGCCACGTACCGCTATCGTGAAGAACCCGACGATTCGCGCCTGCGTCTCGGCTTTCTCATCGACGGGCACGAGTCGCTGATCTGCGTCGATCCGGCGCGGGATCAGGTAGATCTCTATGGCTATGCGAGCATGGCGGTAGCAGCCCTTCAGGCGCAGAACATGGAGATCGAGAAACTCCACGAGGAAGTGCGCGAGCTCCGCGCGGCGCTGTCGCACAGCCAGTCCGACGGCGCCTCGCCGCCCGAGCCGAAAGTGGAGCGCGGCCCAGAGGTGAGCGGCTCGCGGTCGAGTACCTCACCGCCGCTGCGCGAGATCCCGCCCGCCGAGCGCAAGCCCGGCCTGCGCGTGATTCCCGTCAAGCCACTTCCACGAAAGCAACCGCCGCCCGATGCGGGCCCGCCGGACGATTCGCCAAGGTAGTCAGTCTTGCAAAGGGTGCTGATGAAATTTCACATTGGCGCGATCTGCACAGTCGCTCTTCTGGCCTCGGCCGGCAGGGCTGAAGAGAGCGAAGAGCGCGAGCGTGAGGAACGGCGCGCGCGGATCGAGAATGTCAGCGACCGGGAAATCCTCTATGCGCTGGGCGCGCTCCTGGGCGCGCGCGTGGCCGGGTTGGGGCTTTCCGAGAAGGAGCAGGCGTTGGTCCGGCAGGGGTTCGCTGACGCCGCGGCGGGAAGGAAGCTCAAGCTGCGCGATCCGGACCTCGAGCGGTGGGGCCCACGCGTCGATGCGGCGTTGGCCCGTCGGGTCAATCCCAAGGTCAGCGCCGAAAAGGACCGCGGCGATGCCTTCGCCCGGAAAGCAGCGGCCGAGGAAGGTGCGCAAGTCCTTCCCTCGGGGGTGGTGGTGCGCACGCTGAAGCCCGGCCAGGGCCCGAACCCGGCCCCGACCGATCGGGTCAGAGTCAATTATGAGGGCAAGCTGATCGACGGCACGAAGTTCGATGCGTCAGCCGATCACGGCGGGCCGGCCGAATTGCTCCTGGACAAGGTGATCCGCTGCTGGGGCGAGGGCGTGCCGAAGATGAAGGTCGGCGAGAAGATGCGCCTGATCTGCCCCTCGTCCGTGGCCTACGGAGATCAAGGTCGACCGCCGCAGATCCCGGGCGGCGCCACGTTGATCTTCGAAATCGAGTTGCTCTCGCTGGAAAAGTAAACGATCGGCGTCAGGGGCTACGCGACCAAAGTCTTGTGCGAAAGACGCTGCACAGAAACAAACCGTCTTGTCAGCAGGCCGCTGATTGCAGCATACAGTTTTCCCGCTGCGCACGAGCGAAACCGCTCATTGAGGGGGCAATACCATGCAGAAGGGGAACTGCCCGCGCGTCGACCGTGCCCGTCTCCATCTCGTACTCGCGCTCGCACTCGCAGCGGCCTGCGGCGGGCAGATCCAGAGCGACGGAGTATCCGACGCAAAGGTGCAGCGTGCTCCCGTGATCAGCCACGCGGAGCAATACGATCAGTCCGGACCGCTGACGCTGCTGCCCGTTCCCGAGCGACGCGACACGAACGTCGAGCACGAGGTGAAGCGGATCCCCCGCCCCCCGGCGGGCGCGCAGTTGCGCGACCCGGTGCACCAGACTTCGGCGCCCCTGCTCCTGGTCCCCACCATCAACAACAGCTTCGACGGCGTGGGAAACGGCTTCAGCGGACCCAACGGGACGTTCTCGGTGAACGCCGCGCCGCCCGACACCAACGGCGACGTCGGCCCGCGCGACTACGTGCAGACCGTCAACACCGACTTCGCGATCTTCAACAAGGACCCCTCGCGCGGGACGGTCGGGACCGTGCGCTATGGCCCGGTGCCCATCAACACGCTCTGGAGCGGCTTCGGTGGTGGTTGCCAGACCAACAACGACGGCGACCCGGTGGTCCTGTACGATCCCATTGCGGACCGCTGGGTCATCTCGCAGTTCTCGGTCACCACCACGCCCTATCTGCAATGCGTGGCCGTGTCGACGACGAATGACCCGACCGGTTCATGGAACCGCTACGCGTTCTCGTACGGGAACACCGCGTTCCCCGACTACCCGAAGATGGGCGTCTGGCCCGACGCCTATTACATCACCTTCAACATCTTCAACAACGGCTCGACATACGCCGGCGCAAAGCTCTGCGCCTATGACCGCGCCAGCATGATCAACGGCGCCCCCGCCACCCAGCAGTGCTTTCCCAACACCTCGACCACCTACGGCGGCCTGTTGCCTGCGGACCTCGACGGCGCGCGGCTGCCTCCGTCGGGCTCGCCCAACTACATCGTCGGCCAGGGCAGCCTCACGACGACGCTGGCGTACTGGAAGTTCCACGTCGATTGGACGACGCCGTCGAACTCGAGCTTGACCGGACCGACGGAGATTACCGTCCCCAGCTACGTCATCGCCTGCAACAACCCGACCGACAACACCTGCATTCCGCAGTCCGGAACGAACCAGCAGCTCGACGCGCTCTCCGATCGATTGATGTTCCGCCTGGCCTATCGCAACCTCGGCGACCACGAGGCGCTGGTCACGAATCACAGCGTCTCGACCAGCGGCAACACCGGTCCCAGCGGCATCCGCTGGTACGAGCTGCGCCCCGACGCCAGCCACAACTTGACCGTGTTCCAGCAGGGCACCTACGCGCCGGATTCGACCTATCGCTGGATGGGATCGATCGCCATGGACCAGGCGGGCAACATCGGCCTGGGCTTCAGCGCCTCGAGCTCGTCGATCCATCCGCAGATCAAGTTCACCGGCCGCCTGGCCGGCGACGTCGCCGGCACCATGACCCAGGGGGAAGGCAGCATCATCGCCGGTGGGGGCTCGCAGACGACGAACCTGAATCGCTGGGGCGACTACAGCATGATGGCGGTCGACCCGAGCGACGACTGCACCTTGTGGTACACGCAGGAGTACATCCCGGCGAATGGCACGTTCAACTGGAAGACGCGAATCGCCAACTTCAAGCTGTCGAACTGCCCGCCCGCTCCCACGAACGACTTCTCCATCAGCGCGAGCCCGAGCAGCCTGACGGTCAACCAGGGCGCCTCCGGAACCAGCACCATCTCGACGACGATCACGTCGGGCAGCGCGCAATCAGTGACCCTCTCCACCAGCGGATGCCCAAGTGGCGCGAGTTGCACCTTCAGCCCCAACCCGATCCAGTCCGGCGGCAGCTCGACGCTGACCGTCGGCGCTGGGACGGCCACGCCCGGCACGTACACCATCACCGTCACCGGCACGGGTACCTCCGCCACTCACTCGACGACGGTGACCCTGACGGTGCCGCCGAACGACTTCTCCATCAGCGCCAATCCGACCAGCCTGACGCTCAACCAGAACTCGACCGGAACGAGCGCCATCTCGACCGCGGTCACCAGCGGCAACCCGCAGACGGTGAACCTGACCGTCAGCGGATGCCCGGGCGGCGCGAGCTGCACCGTCAGCCCCACCTCGATCACCTCGGGCAACGGCTCGACCCTGACGATCAACAGCGGGACCGCCGCCGGCGGAACCTACACTGTAACGGTGACCGGCGCAGGCACCTCGAACACGCACTCGACGACGGTGGCGCTGACGGTGAACGGCCCTCCGCCGCCAAACGACTTCTCCATCTCCGCCAACCCGAACAGCCTGACTGTGAACCAGGGCGCCTCCGGAAACAGCACCATCTCGACGACTGTCACCTCGGGCAATCCGCAGTCGATCACCCTCTCGACGAACGGATGCCCGACCGGCGCGAGCTGCAATTTCGGCACCAACCCGATCCAGTCCGGCGGCAGCTCGACGCTGACCGTCGGCGCCGGGACGGCCGCGCCCGGCACGTACACCATCACCGTCACCGGGACGGGCGTTTCCGCCACCCACTCGACGACGGTGTCGCTGACCGTGCCGGCGAACGACTTCTCCATCTCGGCCAGCCCGACCTCGGTCAACGTGACCGCGGGCAACTCCGGCACCTCGACCATCTCGACGGTCCTCACCTCGGGCAACGCGCAGTCGATCACGCTCAGCGCCAGCGGCATGCCCGCAGGCACCACGGCGACATTCGCAACGAACCCGATCAACTCGGGCGGGTCTTCTCTGCTCACGTTGGCGACGTCGGCCACCACGCCGGCCGGGACATACACGATCACGGTGACCGGTGCCGGCGCCTCGGCGACGCACACCACCGCGGTCACCCTGGGCGTCACCGCGCCCTCGAGCGGCGGCATGACCAACGGCGGGTTCGAGACCGGCAACTTCACGGGCTGGACGACCGTGGGTACCGCCGCAGTGGTCAGCGGTGGCGCGCACTCCGGGACGTATTCCGCGCGCATCGGCGGCACCAGCCCGACGAATGGCGACAGCTCGATCAGCCAGACCTTCACCGTGCCCACGGGCCAGACCCTGCTCAGCTTCTGGTATCAGGTGCACTGCCCCGATACGGTCACCTACGACTGGGCCACAGCCACGCTGCAGGACAATACGACCAACACCACCACGACCATCCTGGCCAGGACCTGCACCAACTCGGGCAGCTGGGTTTCGACCAGCGCCGGAGTGACCGCCGGCCATAGCTACACGCTGACGCTCATCAGCCACGACGACAACTACCCGGGCGACCCGACCTACACGCTCTACGACGCCGTGGCGCTGAGCTCGCCCCCGCCGAACCCGATCGTCAACCCGGGCTTCGAGACCGGCAATTTAACGGGCTGGACGACGGCGGGGACCACCGCAGTCGTCAGCGGCGGCGCGCATTCCGGCACGTACTCCGCGCGCCTCGGCGGCACCAGCCCGACCAGCGGCGACAGCTCGATCAAGCAGACGTTCACCGCGCCTTCGGGCTCGAGCAAGCTGTCGTTCTGGTATCAGGTGCACTGCCCCGATACGGTAACC
>MNFJ01000067.1 GCA_001918155.1 Deltaproteobacteria bacterium 13_1_40CM_4_68_19 | reverse complement strand
CACGCGCGGAGGCTCCCCCGCGGCCTGCTCGAGCTGCAGGTCCTTGATCCGCGCCATCGGCCGCACCATCTGCAGGGCTTCGTTCACCAGCTCGTTCACGTCCTGCGGCCTGCGCGCGACCTTCTCGCCGGCGGAGTAGCTGAGGAAGCTCTGCAGCTGCGCGACGGTGCGGCGCGTCTCGTTCTCCAGCTCCTTCAGGTGGCGCGTGACCTTGGCATCCGACTGCGCGCGCTCGGCCGCGGTCCGCGCCAGCTCGGCGAATCCGAGCACGACGGTGAGCGCGTTCTTCATCTCGTGCGCGAAGCCCGCCGTGAGCAGGCCGACCGTGCTGGTGCGCTGCGCGCGCTCCAGTGCGACCGAGATCTCCGCCAGCCGCCGCTGCAGCGTCCAGGCCGAGGCCACTCCGCCCGCCGCGAGCAGGAGCACGGCCAGGTACTGCAGGCCACCCAGGTTGATCCCCTTCCAGAGCGAGACCACCAGCACGATGGTCGAGAGCAGGAAGATGATCGGACCCCAGTACAGCGCCGCCACGGCGATCTTACGCGCCCGCAGGGCGGCGAGGATGCCGGGGGAGGTCGGACGCCGCTTCTGCACGCGCGCCATATAGCAGAAGTGGAAATGCGCAGGGCGTGCGATCCATCATGTGCCCATGAGCGTGCAAGGTCGGCGCGTGCTCCTCTGCGTGGGAGGCGGGATCGCGGCGTACAAGGCCTGCGAGCTGGCCCGCCTGCTGGTGAAGGCCGGCGCCCAGGTGCGCGTCGCGCTGACCCCCGCGGCGCAGCGCTTCGTCACTCCGCTCACCTTCCAGGCGCTGACCGGATCGCCCGTCGCCACCGACATCTTTTCCGCCGAGCAGGATCTGGCCGCCGGCCACATCGCGCTGGCGGACTGGGCGGAGCTGGCCACCGTCGCGCCGGCGACCGCAAACCTGCTCGCGCGCTTGCGCATCGGCCAGTCCGACGACATGGCGGCCGCGGCGCTGCTCGCGATCGAGCCGCGCCGCTGGCTGCTTGCGCCGGCGATGAACGAGAAGATGTGGGCGAGCCCTGCGGTCCAGGAGAACGTGCGGGTGTTGAAGGAGCGCGGAGCGCGGTTCGTCGGGCCAGCCGTCGGCGAGATGGCCGAGCGCAGCCATGTTGGTCCGGGGCGAATGTCGGAGCCGGCCGAGATCTTCGCCGCCTGCGCCGACGCGCTGGCACCGCGCGATCTGGAGAACGTCAAGGTGCTGGTGACCGCCGGGCCGACCCGGGAGATGCTCGATCCGGTCCGCTACTTGTCCAATCCTTCGTCGGGGCGAATGGGGTACGCGATCGCCGAGGCCGCCCGCGATCGCGGCGCCCGCGTCACGCTCATCTCGGGGCCGGTCGAGCTTCCCCGGCCGGCGGATGTCGAGGTGGTGGACGTGGTGTCGGCGGAAGACCTGGCGCGCGCGGTGGACGAGCGCCTCGACGGCGTGCGGGTGGTGGTGATGGCCGCGGCCGTCGCCGACCAGCGGCCAGCCACTCGCGCTTCGCGGAAGGTGAAGAAGCAGCCAGGCGACGAGACCATGACCCTCGTCCGCACCCCGGATATCCTGGCCGGCCTCGGGGCGAGAGCCCAGCGTCCGATGCTGGTCGGCTTTGCTGCCGAGTCGGAGAACCTGGAGGAGAACGCCCGCGACAAGCTGGCGCGCAAGAAGCTGGATCTGATCGTGGCGAACGACGTCGCGGATGCGTTTGGAAAGGAGACGAACCGGGTGCTCGTCTTGGGAAAGGACGGCGCGCGCCGCGAGGTGCAGGGCCCGAAGCTCTCCGTGGCGCACGCCATCTGGGACATGGTGCGGGAACGGCTTGGGGGCTAGAGCCTTTACGTAGCGATGGCCCGGAATTGTTCTACACTACCTGCATCATGCGCGAGCTGGTGGACGAGGTGCGTGCTTGGCTCGCCTGGGCAGAGGAAAGCGGGCTGCAGAACCTGGCGCCACCAGGGCGACAGGCGCAGCAGGTGGAGACGGTGAAACTGCCGCTGCTCGAGGCGGTGCGGACCGAGCTGGGCGAGTGCACCCGGTGCAAGTTGCACAAGACGCGCACCAACATCGTGTTCGGCGTCGGTAATCCCGAGGCGCGCCTGATGTTCGTCGGGGAGGCCCCGGGCGAGGACGAGGACCTGCAGGGCTACCCGTTCGTGGGCAAGGCAGGCCAGCTCTTGACGAAGATGATCGAAGCGATGGGCCTGCGGCGCGAGGATGTCTACATCTGCAACACCGTCAAGTGCCGCCCGCCGAACAACCGCAACCCCGAGCCGGAGGAGCTGCTCGCGTGTGAACCCTTCCTCAAGGGCCAGCTCGGCGCGGTGAAGCCGGAGGCGATCGTCACGCTCGGCAAGTTCGCCGCGCAGGCGCTCTTGCGCGAGCAGACGCCGATCACCCGGTTGCGCGGCCAGTGGCGCGAGTACCAGGGCATCCCCGTGATGCCCACCTTCCACCCGGCCTACCTGCTGCGCAGTCCCGCCGAGAAGAGCAAGGTGTGGGAGGATCTGAAACAGGTGATGAAGAGGCTGCGGCTTCCCATCCCGAAGGGAGGCGCGTCGTGATCCTCGCACTCTTGCTCGCGGCCGGCCCCGTGGTGCACTACGCCGAGTTCACCGGCTCCGTCGATCCAGGCTCGGGCGCGTATCTGATCGCCGCCATCCACGGCGCGCAGGAGAGGGGAGCCGAAGCGCTCGTCGTCCGCATCGACACCCCCGGCGGTCTGCTCACCACCACCCGCGACATCGTCCAGGCGGAGTTGAACGCCAAGGTGCCGATCGTGTTCTGGGTGGGTCCGCCCGGTGCTCGCGCCGGGTCCGCCGGCGTGTTCCTGACCATGGCCGCGCACGTGGCGGCGATGGCGCCGTCCACCAACATCGGCGCGGCCCATCCGGTCGCGCTCGGCTCTTCCGAGGAGAACAAGAAGGGCGAGCAGAACACGATGTTCCAGAAGCTCGAGAACGACACCGCGGCGTTCGTCAAAGGGATCGCCGAGCGCAGGTCGCGCAACGTCGAATGGGCGGAGAAGGCGGTGCGGCAGAGCGAGAGCGTCACCGCCTCCAAGGCGCTCGAGCTGCACGCGATCGATCTGATCGCCGAAGACCTGCCGGAGCTCTTGCGCAAGATCGACGGGCGCAAGATCGACCTCGGCGGAGGCGAGAAGCGCACGCTGCACACCGCCAGCGCGGAGGTCCGCAACGTCCCCTGGGCGGTGAAGGACGAGGTGCTGCACGGGCTCGCCAACCCCGAGGTCGCCTACCTGATCGCGATGCTCGGCGTGATCGGCGTCATGCTCGAGCTGTTCCATCCAGGGACGGTGGTTCCCGGCGTGGTGGGCGGCATCTGCCTGGTGATCGCCGCCATCGCCTTCCAGATGCTTCCGGTGAACGTCGGCGCGCTGCTGCTCATCCTGCTCGGGATCGGTTTCTTCCTCGCCGAGATGTACGTCGGCGGTCACGGCGGGTTCGTCGCCGCCGGGCTGGTCTGCGTCGTCATCGGCTCGCTCTTGCTGATCGGCCCCGTGGACAAGAGCTTCTACGCGGATGCGGACTTCGGGCTCGGCTGGCGGATCGTCGCCCCGGTGGGCGCCGCGATGGCGGTGATCGCGGCCACCCTGGCCTGGAAGCTCTCTTCCAGCATCCGGCAGCCGCTCCGGGCCGGCGGCTATTCGCTGATCGGGGAGATCGGCGAGGTGCGCGAAGACGGAACCGTGCTGGTCGCCGGCGAACTGTGGAAGGCGTCCAGCGCCGAGCCGCTCACGCCCGGCGGGCGCGCGCGCGTGCTCGCGGTGCACGGGCTCACCCTCGAAGTGGCGCCCGAGGGCGCCGCACTGACAAAGGCAACCTCATGATCTACTGGGTATTCGTCGTTCCCGTCCTGTTCTGGATCATCTCCGGCCTGCGCATCATCCAGGAATACGAGTCGGGAGTGATCTTCCGCCTCGGTCGCTTCGCGGAGGTGAAGCGCGCGGGCCTCAACTGGATCGTCCCTGGCGTGGACCGGATGGTGAAGGTGGACCTGCGCACGGTCACGCGGGACGTGCCGCCCCAGGACGTGATCACCCGCGACAACGTCAGCCTGAAGGTCTCGGCGGTGATCTACTTCCGTGTCATCGACGCGGAGAAGGCGGTGATCCAGGTCGAGAACTTCCTCTACGCGACCTCGCAGCTCTCGCAGACCACGTTGCGCAGCACGCTCGGCAAGCTCGATCTCGACGACCTCCTCGCGCAGCGGGAGAAGATCAACAAGGAGCTGCAGCAGGTCCTCGACCTGCACACCGAGCCGTGGGGCATCAAGGTGACCGCGGTGGAGGTGAAGGCGATCGATCTTCCGCCGGAGATGCAGCGCGCGATGGCCCGGCAGGCGGAAGCCGAGCGCGAGCGGCGCGCCAAGGTGATCGCGGCGGAAGGCGAGTACCAAGCGGCGGAGAAGCTGGGCATGGCGGCGGACGTCATCCAGGCGCACCCTTCCGCGCTGCAGCTGCGCTATCTGCAGACGCTGGTCGAGATCAGTGCCGAGAAGGCCAGCACGACCATCTTCCCGTTGCCGATCGATCTGCTCACGCCGTTCATCAAGCTCGCGCAGGGCGCCGCCGACCAGCAGCAGATCCCGCCGCAGCGGCTGCCCATCGGTGTGACGCGTGAGTGACCCGTACGGGCTCCGGCGGGTGGTGCGCCCAAAAGGCGCGCTGCCGCAGCAGGCGGAGGTGATCGATCCCCGCCTGCCGCTCGGGCCCGACGAGCTCTCCATCGACGTCGAGCGCCTGAACATTGACGCGGCGTCGTTCCGGCAGCTGCAGCAGGAGTGCGCGGGCGACGTGCCGCGGATCGCTTCCCGGATCCGCGAGATCGTGGCGGCGCGCGGAAAGATGCAGAATCCGGTCACGGGGTCGGGCGGCATGCTGATCGGGCGCGTGGCGGAGATCGGGGCCGAGCATCCCGCGCGCGCAGAGCTGAGGCGCGGCGACCGCATCGCCACCCTTGTGTCCCTGACGTTGACCCCGCTCGTGCTGGAGGAGATCCAGGCCGTGCATCCGCACGCGGAGCGCATCGACGTCAAAGGGCGCGCCGTGCTGTTCGCGAGCGGACCGTGGGCGCGCATGCCCGAGGACTTTCCGGAAGCGACGGCGCTCGCGGTCCTCGACGTCTGCGGTGCGCCGGCCTGGGTGGCGCGGCTCGCCTCGAAAGGGCAGCGGATCCTGGTGCTGGGGGCGGGCAAGAGCGGTTCGCTCGCCTGTGCACAGGCGCGCCAGAACGGAGCGCACGTCACCGCCCTCGATTATCGCCGCGACGCCGTTCAGCGCCTGGTCTCCGACGGTCTCGCCGATGCGTGGATCGCCGCGGACGCGACGAAGCCGCTCGAGGTGTACGCCCAGACGCGGGGGGCGTTCGATCTGGTGGTGAACTGCGCGAGCGTGCCCGGCACCGAGATGGCGAGCATCCTCTCGGCGCGCGACGGGGGCGAGGTCCTGTTCTTCAGCATGGCCACTTCGTTCACGGCGGCCGCCCTCGGGGCGGAGGGCGCGGGCAAGGACGTGCGGCTGACGATCGGAAACGGCTACGCGCAGGGGCACGCGAAGCTTGCGCTCGATCTGGTGCGGGGGATGCCCGCGCTGCAGAGGATCTTCGGCGATCGGGTGGCTTGAGGCCTGTTGGTCCTAGACCGGGTCGACCCCGAGGGCGATTCGGCCCGCAAAGGCGTGCTGCTTGTGCTCCGGCCACGGATGGAAGCGGGCGCCCTGTACGTCGCGAAAGAGGCGCTCGATGCCGTTTGCGCGGAAATACGACGAGCCTCCGCAAACCTCGAGCGCGCGCTCCATGGCGCCGAGCACTCCGCGCGTCGCCAGGCCTTTATAGAGGTATGCCTCGCGGGTGCGGTCCAGCGCCGGTTCGAAATCATAGTCGTTGGCGAGGGCGATCATCGCCTCCACCGCCAGTCGCGCCGCCGCATACTGTGCGTCCATCTCTCCCACGAGCTGCTGTACGGTGGGATCGTCCCGCCGCCGCGCCGCCTGCCGCAGCGCGATGGGCCGGGCTGCCTCCGCGGCGCCGAGGTAAGCGGAGTAGACCAGCGGCCAGGCTACGGTAGAGACCACGTCCCAGAAGATGTGCCACTTTCCCCGCGGCCTGCGGACGCCGATCGATGCCTCGGGCACGAAGACTCCCTCGATGGTGACGTCATCGGACCCGGTTCCTCGCATTCCCAGCGTCCGCCAGTTGTCGTGCACCTTCACTCCGTTGGCGTTGAAGGGAACCCCGAAATGCAGGACCGTCGGACCCGCCTGCGGATCCTCCGCGATCGCGCTCGTCATCAGGAGTTGACCCGCGGGAGCGCCGCTGCAGAAGATCTTTCGTGCGTTGATGCGGTAACCGCCGTCTACCTTTTCCGCCGTCCCGGAGCTGTCCACGAAATCCGATCCACCCGTCGAGACGAGGACGAGCTCTTCGGCGGCGATGCGGCGCAGCAGCGCCTCGACCGTTGCACCGTGTTTCCAGCGGCAGACCGTCGTGGCCACCAGGTGCGTATGCATGGAGAAGGCCAGCGCCGAGGAGGCGCAACCGTGGGCGATCTCGCGCAGCATCGCACAGAGCTCGCGATGGGTGGCGCCCCCGCCGCCCAGCTCCAGCGGCACGCCCGCCGAGAAGAGCTTCCTCTTCTTCAGATCCGCATAGCTTTCCGCCACGAAAGCATCGGTCTGATCGCACGCCGCCGCGCGCTCGGCGAAGCCGGGCGCGAGTTCGCGCGCGATCGCCACGACGTCGATTCTGGTGCTCATGGGAGTCCCCCGCTGGCCGGGCATTCTGCGCAGGTTCGCGCGGGGTTTCCAGAGGCGTGCGACAATGGTCCCATGCGCGACGCGTGCGCCGTGGTGCTCGCCGGCGGAGAGAGCCGCAGGTTCGGGAGCGACAAGGCGCTGGCGCAGTTCCGGGGGGAACCGCTGATCGCACGCGTGGTCCGCGAGCTGCGGGCGGCGGGCTTCGCCCAGCTCGCCCTCGCTGCGAAGGATCCCGACAAGTACGCGGCGGCCGCCGGCGGGGCGGAGCCGCTGCACGATGTCCGCCCCATTCAAACCCCGCTCGCCGGGCTCGCCGCGGGCTTGCGCGCGTCTCGCTACCCGCTCGTCTTCGCCTGCGCCGCGGACATGCCGTTCGCGGCCGACGGCCCCCTGATCGACGCCCTGATCGGTGCCATCGCCGGTCACGACGCCGCGGTGCCGCAGGCGGGCGGGTCTCTCCAGCCCCTCTGCGCGCTGTGGCGGCGCGATCCCTGCCTGAAGGTGGCGGAAGAGTTGCTGGAGGCGCCGAGGGCAATGGGTCCCCGCGCGATCCTGCCGCTGGTGCGCGCCGCCAGGCTCGAATGGGCGGACACCCGCCCGTTTCTCGACGCTGACACGCCCCAGGTCCTACGCGAGCTGGAGCTCGGTCCGTAGCGCAGCGCCGAGCCGCGCGAACTGGTCTTCCGAGTTGTACGCCTGCGCGGCGATCCGGACGAGCTGCCTGGGCCACGCCGGAAAGGGGATCACCGGCACCTCGATGCGATGCTTCTCCAGCAGCGCGCGCTGCAGCGGATGCCAGAGGACGACGCCGCGGGTCGGCGGCGGGTCGCCGATAGCGTCCGGCAACGGAACCGACGCGAGCGAGCCGAGCATCTCTTCCGGAGCAGGCGCCGGGACCCGAAGGGCGTTGCAGAGCAGCGCGCGCCCGCGCACCGCCAGCGCGTGGTTGCGCTCCATCAGCTGGGACCACCCTCCCGGCAACAGGGAGCCGAGGAAGCGCAGGGCATGCGGGATGCAGAGAAACGGCGTCGGGTCGTCCGTCCCCATCCAGTCGAACTCCAGCCGGAAGCGCGACCGATCCGTGCGCGGCGCGTTCGCCCCATGGCTGATCACCAGTGGACGGATTCGCTCCTGCCGGTCGCGGCGGACGTGCAGGAAGGCCGCTCCCTTCGGCGCGCACAGCCACTTGTGACAGTTGCCGGTGAAGTATGCCGCCCCGATCCCGCGCATGTTGAGCGGGAGCATTCCGGGAGCGTGGGCGCCGTCGATGATCGTGTCGATCCCGCGCTCGCTCAGGCGGCCGACCATCTCCTCGACCGGAAAGATGAGCCCCGTCGGGCTGCTGACGTGGTCGAGCAGCACCAGCCGCGTGCGCGGTGTCACGGCGCCGAGGACCGCGTCGGAGACTTGCCGGGGGCCGGCGATGGGCCAGGGCACCGCGGCGACGACGACCTTCGCGCCATGCCTCTCGTGCCAGCGCAGGGCATTGCGGCAGGCGTTGTAGGCGTGGTCGGTCGTGAGCAGCTCGTCGCCCGGCTGCAAGTCGAGCGAACGGATGACCGTGTTCACCCCGGTGGTCGCGTTCGGCACGAACGCGAGATCCTCCGGAGCGGCGCCGATGAATTCCGCCAATACCCCCCGGGCGTCGTCGAGCAAACCCTCCAGGTCGCGCGCGAGGAATTGCAGCGGTTGTCGTTCCATCCGCACGCGCAGCTCGGCCTGCGCCTCGAGCACCGGGCGCGGGCAAGCGCCGAAGGAGCCGTGGTTGAGGAAATCGATCCGCGGATCGAGGGTCCAGTGGCGAGCGAGGTCACCCACGCTGCGGCTCGGGCGAGAGCTTCTCCACGAACGCGACCTCCGAGAAGCCGAGCCCGACGCACAGCGACCGCAGCGACTGCCGGGCGGATTCCCGCGCCCGCTCCTGCAACAGCTTGTCGGCGACCACTTCCGCCTCGAAGGCGTTGCGCGCCCGTTCGAAGAGCTGCGCGGTCTGCTCCGAGTTCAGGTTCGAGCCGATGATCTCGACCTCGGCGGGCCGCAACTCGACCTGCGTCTGGACCCGCGGCAGAACCACCTCCACGCGGCGTCCGGTCACGCGCAGCGAATCGGAGTCGAGCTTGCGCAGGTCGAGCCCGAGGTGCGCGACGGCAAACACGATCGCGCGTCCGCGCGGAGGCCGCACCGTGTAGCTCGCCCACTGCGCGAGCGATGCCCAGACCGTGGCCTGCTCGCGCGGGTCGGGGGAGAAATCGATCTTCTTGTA
>MNFJ01000110.1 GCA_001918155.1 Deltaproteobacteria bacterium 13_1_40CM_4_68_19 | reverse complement strand
AGGTCGACTACGCATCCGCTGCTCGCTCCTCGGGCGCTCGCCTCGGGGTAGGGCTCAGCGCCCTCGCGACGGGTGGTAAGCGGTTCGGCTCTCTAGCGGCGCCCGCGGACGAGTCCCCGGACGTACACGACGGCTACGACGACCAGGCAGACGCAGCCTAGCGCGACGTAGCGGTGCACGATCTGATCCGTCGACCACCCGAAGCTCTCGCTCAGCACGCTCGGGTCGCTCAGGCCAGCGCCCTCGTTCATTCCGAAGGGAATCCGGTCGAAGTCCGTCCGCGACGCCCACCACTGGGCGAAGACGTCCACGAACGCCCCCGCCCCGATGCCGAGGAACCCCCAGCGCAGCCAGCCGCGCTTGAGCGCGCTCTCCTCGGGCGCATAGACCGTGAGCATCAGCAGAGAGCCGAGCACCAGACAGCCGCCGTCCCCCATGAAGATGATGAGCTGTTTGGCCCTCGCCACGGAGAGCGCGAGTGTGCAGAAGAGCTGCACGGCCAGCAGCCCGCCGAGGACGGCGCAGAGGCGCCGGCGTCCCGTGCGACACGCCCAGGACGCGCTTCCCGCGATGGCCGCGAACACCACGAAGCTGAAGAAGGGCGATCGCGACTGTGCCATCGGAGTGAGCCAGGGCCCCGGGAACGCGGGAAAGCCGCAGAGCCAGGCCGTCGTGGCGTGCCCCAGCTCGTGCACCCACATGCTGAGAAAGACGCGCACGAGGAAGTGGCCGGCGCCGGTGGAGACGAGCAGGAACGCGCTCGCGAGCGCCGCCGGAACGGCCCACGTCCGCAGCCGCGCTTCGAGCTGCGAGTCGGCCAGCTCCCATTCGCTTCGCACCGGCTTCGTTCCTACCCGCTCGCGGACGGCCGGCGCAAGAAAGCTGCCTACCAGACCGTGCAGCGATTCTGCGGAGCCATCGCCGCTCCGGCCTGGCAGGAGAAGGCCTCCGCGAAGTCCGGGTTGTCGGAGACGGGACCGTTCACGCGCCACTGGGCAGTCGAGTGAGGATTGGTCTGCGCTTGCAGCCGCGCCGCCTCGGGGCGCTGGTTCGTGCACCAGCCCTGCGCGAACGCGACGAAGAAGTCCTGCTCGGCCTTTGCGTCGAGCTCGCCACCTCGCTTCTGCCGCAGGGCCGCGAGCGCCAGCTTCACACCGCCGATGTCCGCGATGTTCTCGCCGAGCGTCAAGTGCCCGTTCAGCTTCACGTCGTCGACCGCGGTATAGCCGTCGTATTGCTTCGCGACGCACTCGGCGCGCTCCTTGAACGCGTCGCTCACATTGGTCGACCACCACTCGTTCAGGTTGCCACTGCCGTCGAATTGTCGCCCCTGGTCGTCGAAGCCGTGGGTCAGCTCGTGGCCCATCACCATGCCGAGACCGCCGTAGTTCGCCGCCTCCGGCGCGTCCGTCTTGAAGAAAGGCGGCTGCATGATGCCGGCCGGGAACACCATCTCGTTCATCGACGGGTTGTAGTACGCGTTCACCGTCGGCGGCGTCATCCCGAATTCGTTGCGATCGACGGGCTTGCCGATCTTGTTCAGGTCCCGCTGGTTCTCGAAGCGCGCCGCTTCCGCTACGTTCGCGAGCAACGACTCCTTGCCGATGCTCATCGTCGAGTAGTCGCGCCACCTGTCCGGATAGCCGACCTTGTTGTTGATCTTCCGCAGCTTGTCCTGGGAGGCGGCGCGCGCGGGGTCGTCCATCCAGTCGACCTGCGCAAGGTTGCGCGCGAAGGCGCCCTCGATCCCCTCGATCATCTCCTTCGCGATCGCTTTTCCTTCGTCGCCGAGCGTGGTGGTGACGAAGCTGCGCCCCAGGGCTTCGCCGAGGGCCTGGTCCGTCATCTCCACGCACCGCTTCCAGCGCGGCAGGATGGCCTTGGCCCCCGTCAACGCTTTCGTCAGGCGAAAGCTCTCTTCGACGAACGCCTTGCCCAGCATGGGGGCTGCCGCCTCCACCGTCTTCCAGCGCAAATACGTTTTCACGTCGTTCAGCCTGGCCGGCTGCGCGATCAGCTTGTCCATCGCCGTGAAGAACTCCGGAACCACCACGTTGATGGCCTGGACGCCGGGCGCCCCGATCTCCGTGAAGTAGGTGTCCCAGAGGAAGTGGGGCGCCGCCTTCTTCAGGCCGGCGCGTTCGATGCGGTGGTAGACCTTGTTGGGGTCGCGCCGGTCGACCTTGTCCATCGACGCTCGTGCCAGCGCGGTCTCGATCGCCATCACCGTCTTCGCCTGCTTCTGCGCATCGCCCTCGCCGGTTCCCGCCAGCTTGAGCATCTCCACCACATGGCTCTCGTACAGCGCGCGCAGCTCCTTCATCTTCGCGTCGTCCTTCAGGTAGTAATCGCGATCCGGGAGACCAAGCCCATCCTGGTCGGCGCCCCCGATCACTTTCGTCGCGTCCTTGAAGTCCTGCTGAGACCCGAAGCCGAAGAAGGCCCGGGCGCCGCGCGCCTGTAGACGCGCCACCTCCCGTGCCAGCCCCTTCGCGTCCTTGATCGCGTCGACCTTCGCCAGTTCGCCCTGCAACGTCTGAAGCGAGGCGGTCTCGGCCTTCTGCTCGTCCATGCAGGTGGAGTAGAAATCGCCGACCTTCTGCGCGTAGGGATCGGCGGGATCGGGCTCGCCGCGCGCGTTCTTCTCCAGGATGTCGTGCAGCAGCGCCTGGTTGCGCTCGTTGATCTCGCTGAAGCTCCGGGTCCACCGGGCGCGGTCGTCCGGAATCCGCGTCTTCTTCATCCAGCTCCCGCAGGCGTACTGGTAGAAGTCCGTGCAGGGATCGACGGACTTGTCCATCGCGCCCTCGTCGACCGCCGGCGGCTCCGGCTTCGCCTGCGCGGCCGCGCTGGTCCCCGGCGGTGGCGCAGGGGGCGCCGCGGGCTGGCCGGCGGCGGGCGGAGCGGGAGAGGGGGTGGCGGCCGTGGCCGCGCCAGCGGGATTCGCGGGCGAGGGCTTCGCCTGCGCGGCCGCGCTGGTCCCCGGCGGTGGCGCAGGGGGCGCCGCGGGCTGGCCGGCGGCGGGCGGAGCGGGAGAGGGGGTGGCGGCCGTGGCCGCGCCAGCGGGATTCGCGGGCGAGGGCACGGCCTGCGCGGTGCCCGCGGCGGGCTCGTTCACGGGCTTGCTCTGCGGGCCCGAAGTGCAGGCGGCGGCGACGAGGACGGGGACGAGCAATCGCTTCATGCCTTCTCCAGTCGAGTGTAACGCGCGGCCTACGGCCGGATGGCCTGCTTGTTTCGTGGCTTGGCGTGCGCGTCGATCCAATCGAGCACGGTGTGGTACCAGAGCTGGCTGTTCCTCGGCTTGAGCACCCAATGCCCCTCGTCGGGGAAGTAGAGCAGGCGCGATTCGATGCCGCGCCGCTGCAGCGCGGTGAACATCCCCATGCCCTGCTCGACAGGCACGCGGAAATCGAGCTCGCCCTGCACCACCAGCGTCGGCGTCTTGAAGTTCGGCACGTAGCTGCTGGGTGACAGCCGCCGGTACAGCTCCGGATTCGACCAGGGCGGTCCGCGGAATTCCCATTCGGGGAACCAAAGCTCTTCGGTGGAGCCGTACTCGCTCACCAGGTCGAAGACGCCGTCGTGCGAGACGAGGCACTTGAAGCGGTCCGTGTGGCCCGCGATCCAGTCGATCATGTACCCGCCGAAGCTCGCGCCCGCGGCGCAGGTGTGACCGGGCTCCACGAACGGCAGTTTCTCCGCGGCATCGGTGGCGCGCATGACGTCGTCGTACGCGAGGCCGCCCCAATCCCCGGAGATCTGCTCCTTGAACTTCTGGCCGTACCCAACGGAGCCGTGGAAGTCGGTCGCCAGGACGACGTAGCCGCGCGCCGCGAACGCCGCCGCGTTCCAGCGCATGCTCCAGGAGTCGTCCCACGAGCCCTGCGGACCGCCGTGGATGAGGACCAGGAGCGGAAGCTTCGCCGGTGCGTTCGCGGGGCGGACGATGAACGAGTGCACCTTGCTCCCGTCCGTCGAGTCGACCCAGATCTCCTCGGCGGTGCCGAGGTTCAGGTCCTTGTACTGCTCGTCGTTGAACCGTGAGAGCCTCGCTGGCTGGCCGCCCGGCCGGATGGCGACGACTTCGGGAGGCCGGGTCAGCCCGGCGGCGGCGACGATGGCCGTACCGTCGGGGGCGAGATCGAAGTCGCTCCCTCCCGCGGGCGCTTCGCTGAAGCGGCGGGACTTCCCGTCCAGCGAGACCGAGTAGAGCGAGAAGCGCGCCTTCTGCAACACGGACGCGACCAGCCCCTTGCTGTCGCGGCGCCAGGCAAAGCTCGCGACATCGTCGGTGTCGATGTCGACGGATGTGATCCGGCCCGTCTTCCGATCCTGGATCTTCAGCTTCCATTGATCGGATTCGTACCCGTCTCGCGACTGCGAGGTCCAGGCGAGGTAGCGGCCGTCGGGCGAAGGCCGGGGCTGCGCGTCATCGCCGTGGTTGTCCGGGGTGAGATTGCGCGGCGGACCGCCCTCGCGGTCGATGAGCCAGAGGTCGCCGTTGGTGCTCCAGGCCTCGCGCTGCGCCGGCTTGCTGCTCACGATCAGCTCCCCGTCCGGAGTGAAGTGGAAATCGTCTCCGCCGCCGACGCGCGCGCTGGGCCAGTCCGAGTCGAGCGGCGTGACGTCGCGCGCGGGGCCGCCGCTCGCCGGCATCACGAACACGTGCGTGCGCTTGCCGTCCTTCCATTCCGTCCAGTGGCGCGCGAAGAGATGGTCGACGATGCGCGCCTGGACTCCGCTCCTTTCCCTCTGCTCCTTGCGCTCCTTGTTGCAGGCGTCGTCTCCGCCGCACTGCGGATAGACCTCGCTGCTGAACGCGATGGAGCGGCCGTCGGGAGAGAAGACGGCGGCGTCGGCCCCACCGCTCAGCGCCGTGATCTGGCGGGCATCGCCGCCGTTCAGATCGTGGAGCCAGAGCTGCCCGTCGCGGACGACCACCAGCTGCTTTCCGTCCGGAGACCAGCGGCCGTGCTCGCTCTGGGTGTTGCGCGTGAGCTGGCGCGGCTGCCCGGCGGGAAGCGAAAGGAGCCAGATGTCCTTGTCGTCCTTGTTCGTTTCGAGGTTCTTCTGCCGCACGGTAAAGGAGGCCCACCTGCCGTCCGGAGAGACCTGGACGTCGTCCACCCGCCGGGTGGCGAGGAGCTCTTCCGGGGTGAACGGGCGGGTGGCGAGAAGGACGGCAAAGAGCAGGGTGAACATGGGGTTGCGCTCTCTACCACGACCGACGTGAGCGCGCGCGCGAACTCGTCCCGAGGCTCCCGAGGGGTTCGCCGCCCGCCTGCCCGCGCATGTCAGACCGATCTGCGAGGCTAGTGTCACGCGGGCGGCGTCGCGCGCCTAGAGGAGGTGAAGGCCGCGCGCAGTGCGCGGCCGCGGAGAGGAGGCCGACATGAAACTGAGGTGGGTCGCGTTGCTCGCGGCGATCGCGTTGCCTGCGCTCGGATGGGCAGGGACGGGGTTGCTCTGCAAGCTCCCCTGCGGGGAAGATTGTCCGCTCCCGTGCGAGGATTGCCCGTTGAGCGAGAGGTAGCCCCGGGTGTGGAGGGCGGCGAGCGCGCGGAGTTGCGGCGCCTGATGGCGCGCCTCGCCGATGGCGATCGTGCGGCATTCGGGCCGGCGTTTGCCCTGCTGTGGCCGCGGCTCCGTGCGTTCGCCGCCCGCTACGTCGCGGTGGCGGACGCGGAGGATGCGGCGCAGGCTGCGCTGCTGCGCGTGTTCTCGCGGGCGAGCGAGTACGACCCGGAGCGCGATGCGCTCGCCTGGGCGCTGGGCATCGCGGCCTGGGAATGCCGCACGCTGCGCCGCAAGCGCGAGCGGCGGCGGGAGGATGATGTGCCGCCGCCGGACCGACCCGATCCCGGGCAGGGGCCGGAAGAGGCGGTCATTGCCCGCGACCTGAGCGCCGCCGCCGAAGCGGTCCTGGGGACACTTCGGCCGAACGATGTCGAAACCATCACCGCGGCGGCGGCAGGGTCAGGGAAGCTGCGGGGTGCGACGTTTCGCAAGCGCCTTTCACGCGCGCTGGGGAGACTGCGGATCGCCTGGAGGGCACGTCATGGCAGCAGATGAACTGGATCTCAGGCTCCAGGCGCGCGCCAGGCGCGCGTACGAGCTCGGACGGCTTCTCGCAGCGCTGCGGCTCGCCCCTTTCGTCCTGGCCGCCGCCGTCGCGGCCATCGCTTGCGGGCGGCCGTTCCCGGTGACGTGCGCGCTCGCCCTGCCGCTGCTGCTGCTCTCGGTCGGCCTCGCTTACGCCGGCGGACCCGCGGGTCGCGCCGTGGTCCCTGGTCTGCTCGCCGGCGCGGGCGCGCTCGCGGCACCGCTCTTGATGGCGACGGTGGGGCACGCCTGCTTCGGCCCGGCTTGCATGTCGCTGGCGCTGCCCGCTTGCGTCGCCGGTGGCGGTCTTGCCGGCGTGGTCATCGCGAGGACGACGGTGCGCCGCGATGCGGATCTGCCGTTCGTGCTCGGGGCTCTTGCCGTCGCCGCCCTCACCGGCGCGCTCGGCTGCACCCTCGCTGGCGCCGCCGGCGTGCTCGGAATGCTCGCCGGAGTCGTCGTGGCAGGCGCCCCGGTGCTGGTCGCAGCGCGCCGCTGACCTACTTGAGCAGCTTGAGGGCTCTCCTAAAAATACACATAATGCAACGAAATGTTTGGTACCCAGGTCGGGTTGCCGTGCGAATCCTGCTCGGGAACGATCCCTCCGACGTCGATCCCGTGCGCGAACTGGACGCGGAGCTCGAACGGCCCGAACCCGAAGTTCACGCCCAGCACGTAGTCCGCCGTCCGGTTCGCCCAGGCTTCCGCGAGCGTCGCATGCAGCTTCGTCCATCCCCGCCCGGCATGGTTCTGCACGGCGCGGTTGGAATCGACGACGCCGCCGAAATCGAAGCCGACCACGCCGGTGAGCCCGCTGAAGAACGCGAACCGGATGAGCACGTCGAGCGGGAACTGGAACTCCGCCTGGCCGACATAGTACCCGTCGCCGAGCAGCCGCGCGTCACCCCAGCGGAAACCCCGCAGGTTGTCGAAGCTCGAGAGGTAGAATCGCCGCCCGAACCGGCTGCCCTGCGCCGCCCCGCTAGCCAGCCGGAGGTTGAGCTTGCTTCGGCCGATCACCCGGATGGTTTGGATCGCGTCGGCCTGCAGGTACGTGTACAAGCCATCGTAAGCGCGAGTGGGGATGTCGCCGCCGCCGAGTTGCACCAGCAGCGACGTGCCGCCGATCGCGCCGTTGACGCCGTAGCGCGTGGTGTCCCAGCCGTAGGATAGGCTCAGCTCGCCCTGCGGATCGGAGCCCTTGATCGCGTTGAGCTCGTTCGCCGGAACGTTGCCGGTCGGGAACCCCGAGCGGTCATACGCAAAGTTGTCGAAAAAGCTGCGCGTGACGCCCATGAGGCGCGCGCTCGCGTCCACGCGGCTGAAGGTCGAGAACGGATACGAGAGCAGGCCTTCCACCCCGAACTCACGCTGCAGGTAGAGGATCTCGCAGGCCGTGCCCACGTTCTGCGACGTTCTCGGCTGGAAGCATTCCCTGGCGCTGGGGAACTGCGTGTCTCGCCCTTGCTGGAAGGTGTGGAAGGCGCCGATGCCCCAGATCAGCCGCTCCGATCTGTCCACGTAGAACGCGAGCGCGTCGGTCAGGTCGAAGGATCCGTAGATGGCCAGGTTGATGAGCGCCGAGCGGTCCCGCATGATGTCCGCGAAGAGAACGCCGCCCGATCCCACCGGCGCGAAGCCGACGCCCGCCCCGCCGATCGCCGCGCCGCCTCCCTCGACCTTCCAGTTCTTGCCCACATCGTAGGGATCGTACGCCGGCGCGTTCTGCGGGATCGGCTCGTCCGGAAACGGCTGGGGCTTGTCGATGGTGGCGAGATAGACGGGCGGAATCGCATCCTGCTCGTCGACGCTGAGCAGCGCCGGCGTCTGCACCTCGAAGAGGCGGAAGCGCGCGCCGTAGAAAGCGACGCCGTAGAGCCCGTTCGGCGCCAGCCCCGGATGCGAGAGCGCCGTGGCGAAGTCGGTGACCCGCTTGATCCTGCCGTTCTGCAGGAACCAGAGATCGTACTTTCCCCCGGCGTCGCTCGCGAACACCACCGCGCCGCCTGCCAGCGTCACCGGGAAGCGCTGATCGACGGGCGCGTCCGTGAGGCGGGTGCGCGTTCCGTCCACGGGGTCGATGCGGAAGAGATTGTACCGGCCGCTCTCCGTGGCATCGCCGGCGTAGACGATGCCCTCGTCTCCCCAGGAGAGATCGCGCTCGCTGTACAGATCGTCGGTGAGCCGCCGGACGTGCGGGTCGGGATCGTTGAGGTTCAACGTGTAGATGTCGATCTTGCCGTCGCGATCGAGCCCGTAGAACGCGAGCTGTGTCCCGTCCGGACTGAACGTCGGATCGCCGGCCTCGATCAAGCCATCGCGGATCACCCGGATGATCCGCGTCTCGCCCAGGCCGAGATCGATGCGCACGCGCGGCGAGCTCCCCGGCTTGCGCTCGCGGCGCTGCAGCGGCCGCACGTGCAGCACGTCGGAGTCGCCGGATTGCGCGAACCAGGCGATGGCGTCGTCGCTGACCGCCATCACCGACCGGAGCACCGGGTGCAGGCTTTCGGTCCCCGGATGCTGATCGATGGCGATCTGCCGCGCGGAAGAGGGATCCCGGCGATCGAGCACCACCAGCTTTGCGCGCGCCGTCTCCCGCTCGACGCCGCGATAGAAGAGCAGGTTGCCGTCCTTGGAGCTGGTGAACGCGTCCAGCTCGTCGGCGAGCTTCAGCTCGGTCATGTCCGGCAGGTCCTGCTTGGCGTCGAGATAGGTGCGCATCACGCGCTTGCGCGCCCAGGTGGACCACCGCGCATTCATCTGCGCCGGCGTGTCGCCGGCGACGTGGCCGAGCAGCTGCATGAAGCCTTCGCGCGGCTCACCGCGGCCGCGCCCGCCGCCCACCAGGCGGGGGCTCTGGTCGAGCACCCCCTGGATCACGCGCTCGCCGTAGGTCTCGCTGAGGAACACCAGCTTCGCCTGGCCGTACTTGTACGTATAGAGGTACGAATACGGACGATCCTCGTCGAGGCGGGGAAAGTCGTAGCCGATCTCGCCGTTCGGGTTCAGCACGATGTCGCGCAGGAACATCTCCGTCTCGCTGTCCATCTGCTGGGGGAAAGTCGTAGCCGATCTCGCCGTTCGGGTTCAGCACGATGTCGCGCAGGAACATCTCCGTCTCGCTGTCCATCTGCTGGTTGTGCGCGTAGTACTCGGCGAGACCCTCGGTGAACCAGAGGGGAAACTGGCCGATGGGGCTCTCCATCCCGGCGCTGGCGGCGCGCTCGGCCACCTTCTGGATGTGGAACTGGTGCGTCATCTCGTGCGTGGAAACGAGCTTGAAGAACTCGCGCTCGCCCGCGTAAGGCAGCGACATGCGCAGGTCCTGCGGGCTGGTGACGCCGAGGACGCCCTCCTGCACCGCGAAGACGTTGGTCTCCAGGAATTCCCGGTAGGTGTTGTAAAGGATATAGGGGACCTTGAACGAAGGTTTGTACTGGAACCGGTCGCTCAGGTAACGCCAGCTCTCGCGGATGAGCCCGCCGGCGATGCGCGCCACGGGATACTCGCGATCGTAGAAATAGAGCCGCAGCCCCGCCGAGCCGTCATCGTCGAGATAATCGTGGTCCCGCCAGTGATAGTCGAAATAGCGGACCAGGTTCCGTCCCGGCCGCTGGGGAACCACGTACGCCTCCTGCGACCACCCGATGGGCGCGCGGCCCGTCACCTCCGAGAGCCGCCCATGCTCGGCCCAGGGGAGCGAGAGCGTAGGCCCGGGCTGCAGCCGGGCGGGCGTGAGCCCCAGCGCATACACTGGCGTGGAGACCAGGGTGATCAGCAGGAGACGAATGCCCATTGCGCGCATCATGGTGGCCCCAGGGCGGCCGCGGCGCCATGTCAGACACGGGCGGCCTGTGTGGCATTCAACCCCGCCGGAGCGTGGTGCGCTCGTGCGGCATGGTCGCGCGCGGTGAACGGAACATCTGCATCGGCGAATAATAGAGGAAGTTCGCGACCCTGGAGGTGTAGAGGTCGGCGTAGTCCTCCACCTGCTCGCCGAACCGGGAGTTCTCGTTGCCTTCCTTGAATACCAGGCCCCAATAGGCATTAGCGCCCGTTTCGAAGCGGGCTTCCAGCTCCGCGCCCTCGGCGAGGGTGGCCTTGAACGCTCGCCGCAGCTTCTCCAGATCCTGCTTCTCGCGTTGCCGCCGCGCCTCGAGGTCGGAGGCCAGGGGGCCACCGCGCTCGATGCGCCGGTCCATCGCGTTCAGCAGCAGCTTGTGATGGTTGATCATGTCGTCGAGGCGGGCGCGCATCGCGTCAAGCTCGTTCAGGCGCAGGACGTCTTCGGCGTGCTCCTCGATGTACTCGATCTCGCGCTCCAACTCCTGGACGATGAAGCAGGTGCGCCACTGCGATGCCTTCCGGTTGCGGATGATGTCGCCGTAGATGTGGTCCCCCACGTACAGGACGCGGTCGCCGGCGAATCCGCTCATCCGCTCGAAGTCGAAGAGATTGCCGCCCTCGTAGATCTTGCCGCGCTCGAGCGAGTCCACCTCCGTCCGGTCCACGGAGCCGTTCGGGTTCAGCTCGATGAACGGCCGGTGCTCGGCGAAGAACGCCGGCTTCTGCGCGCCGACCACGACGTAGTCGAAGTAGTTGCGCCAGGACGGGTACTCGGGGAGGCGCCCGTCGAGCACGAAGCTCATCACCGCATCGGTGTAGTCCCAGAGCGAATTGGTGAGGACGAACAGCTTCTTTCCCCCGGATCGCAGCTTGTGCAGGGCGGAAGGAAGCTCGGGGTCGGGCTTGATGAAGCGTCCCAGGTCCTTGCGCAGCTCGGACTTCAGCGAGCCGTCGCGATGCACCTCGTCGATGC
Organism: Deltaproteobacteria bacterium 13_1_40CM_4_68_19; assembly: GCA_001918155.1. Taxonomy (GTDB): domain Bacteria; phylum Myxococcota; class Myxococcia; order Myxococcales; family 40CM-4-68-19; genus 40CM-4-68-19. The sequence continues at coordinate 901 of MNFJ01000110.1, read as the reverse complement.
TTTCCCGCGTGTCGTCGTACACCTTGTGGTAGTCGACTCTCTCGCCCCGCGCTTCCTGCGCCTCGATGATCTCGGCGTACAGGCACGCCTCCGGCAGGCTGAAGAGCGTGTCGATCCAGGCGAAGCGCGGCAGGCTGAGACGGATCTTCTCGTTGGTCTGGTAGAGGGCCCGGCGCTCATCGAGCGAGAGCTGACGCCGGCCGTGGTAGCAGCGGCCGACGTGGTTGTGCCGGTCCATCTTGAAGATGTTCCCGTAGTCCTTGTCGACCACCAGGCCACGGATCACGTACTCGTGGTCGTATTTGAGATTGCGCAGCTCGTCCCGATAGCCACGCCGCGCCACCAGGCGATCCAGCGTCATGTGGAACGCCAGCTCCTCGATCTGTCGCATGGAATAGACCGCGAGGGTGTAGTCCATGTCGAAGCCGACCACGCCGATCTGGTCCATCTGCAGCGCCCGGTTCGTGTAGATCTGCCGGCTGGGCGACAATTCCAGCCCTTGGTGCTCCGGGCTGTCGATCAGGCGCTGGATTTCGGGGTCCCGCAGAACGTCCTGGACGGAATCGGCGGGGGATTTCGGGATCGCCATGCAGGTCGATCGATGATCCCCCCAGGACGGGGGCGGTGCAAGCATTTCACGTCCACGGGGGGACGCCGGCGGCCATGCGGGCGCTCACAGGCAGGCAGGCTCGTACCTGGCGGTGATGTGGGCCCCCGGCGGTGGCACTGCGCTGGCCGGAAACACGATGCGGTTCGAGCCTGCATCGTAGGTCCACTGCGTCGCTGGGGCGCCGTTCACCGTCACCGCGATCGACTGCGGGTCCTTGGGGAGCGCGGAGAGCGGGAAGCTCGTCAGCGGCAGCAGCAGGTTTCCCAGCGAGCTCTCCAGCAGCGTCCCGAA
>MNFJ01000022.1 GCA_001918155.1 Deltaproteobacteria bacterium 13_1_40CM_4_68_19 | reverse complement strand
AGGGCGTCTCGCTGGCTGCCGAAGAGCTGAAGGGAGCGAAGTAGCCATGGCGATGGCAGTCGGCGCCACCAAGGGGCCGCGCTCGGACATCAACATCACGCCGCTCGTCGACGTGGTGCTGGTGCTGCTCATCATCTTCATGGTGCTCACGCCGCTGATGGAGAAGGAGATCGGCGTGCGCGTCCCCGAGGAGACCCCGCCGGAGATGCTGAACGAGCCGCCGCCGCCGGATCTGACGCAGGTCGTGTTCAAGGTCGACGAGGCGGGGATCTGGCACTTGAACAGCGAGACGCTCACGGACGCCAATGCGCTGGAGCGCCTCAGGGCCTACTACCGGCTGGCCAAGAGCAAGGAAGCCACGCAAGGACCGCCGGTCATCTTCTTCGACGCGGACGACAAGGCGAAGTACGTGCGGGCAGTGAAGGCGCTGGACGCGATCCGCGACTCCTCGAGCGGCTGGACGATCGGGATGATGACGGAGAGCATCAAGCAGGAGTCGCAGCAGCCGCCGGCAACGCCAGGCGCACCGGGGGGCGAGCAGCAGCCCGGGGCGACTCCAACTCCTCCGGCTCCGGAAGCGCCGAAGTAGGCTCGCTCCACCACATCCGCATCAGCCGCCTGAATTGACTGCGGCGGGTTACGTCCCCTCGCGCGGCCTCCGCCGCGCGAGGTGTTTGGGTGCAGGTTTCGCTCTGTACCGCAACGGGGTAGTCTCAGGTCGGATGTCCTCCCCCCTCCTCGACATCTCGCGCGTCGCCCTGCGCTTCGGCGGGGTCACCGCGGTCTCCGACGTCAGCTTCTCCGTCGCTCGCGGCGCTCTCAACGCGATCATCGGACCCAACGGCGCCGGGAAGACCAGCCTTCTCAACTGCATCAGCGGCGTCTACCGGCCCCAGCAGGGCCGCATCGTCTTCGACGGCCGCGATATCACGCACCTGGGTCCGGCGCATCGCACCCGGCTCGGCATCGCGCGCACGTTCCAGAACATCGCCCTCTTCCGCGGCATGACCGTTCTCGACAACCTTCTCATCGGCCGGCACGTGCACCAGAAGACCGGCATCCTGGCCGGCGGCGTCTACTGGGGGCGCGGGCAGAAGGAGGAGATCCGGGAACGCGAACGGGTCGAGGAGATCATCGACTTCCTCGAGATCCAGCCCTGGCGCAAGCAGGTGGTGCACACGCTCGCCTACGGGCTGCAGAAGCGCGTCGAGCTGGGCAGGGCGCTGGCCTTGGATCCGCGCCTGCTGCTCCTCGACGAGCCGATGGCGGGGATGAACGCGGAAGAGAAAGAGGACATGGCGCGCTACATCCTGGACATCAACGAGGAGCGAGGGACCACGGTCATCATGATCGAGCACGACATGGGCGTCGTGATGGATCTCTCGCACCGGGTGGTCGTCCTGAACTTCGGACAGAAGATCGCCGACGGAGCGCCGGAGGAAGTCCAGAGCAATTCCGAGGTCCAGGCGGCGTACCTGGGCGGGCAAGCCGCATGAGTACCCTGGACACGTTTCCCAAGCTCCTCTTGCAGAACGCGGAGCGGTTCGGCGAGCGCGCCGCCCTGCGCGAGAAGGAGTTCGGCATCTGGCGGGAGACGAGCTGGCGGCGCTATGGCGAGCGCGTGCGCGATTTCTCCCTCGGGCTGCTCTCGCTCGGTCTCGAGCGCGGCGGCAAGGTGGCGATCATCGGGGACAACCGGCCCGAGTGGGTGATCGCCGAGCTGGCGGCGCAGGCCGCCGGCGGGGCCTCGGTGGGGATCTACCAGGACTCGACGCTCACGGAAGTCGCCTACGTGATCGACCACTGCGACGCGAGGTTCGTCATCGCCGAGGATCAGGAGCAGGTCGACAAGATCCTGGGCATGATCGAGCAGCTTCCGAAGGTCGTGAACGTGATCTATGCCGACCCCCGGGGGCTGCGCCGGTACAAACACGAGAAGCTGCTCTCCCTGGACGAGGTCGAGCGGCGTGGGCGCGAGCTGCACGCCAGCGATCCCGGGCTCTTCGCCCGCAGCGTGGCGCAGGGCCAGGGCAGCGACCTGGCGCTGATCTGCTACACGTCCGGCACCACCGGATCGCCCAAGGGCGCGATGTTGACGTTCGCGAACCTCCTGAGCATGGCGCTCAGCCTGCACCAGGTGGATCCCCGCCGCCAGAGCGACGAGTTCGTCTCCTTCCTGCCCCTCGCCTGGATCGGCGAGCAGATGATGTCGGTCGCCACCGCGCTCGCGATCGGGTTCACCATCAACTTCCCCGAGGAGCCGGAGACCGCGCTGCACGACATCCGCGAAATCGGGCCGAACGTGATGTTCGCGCCGCCGCGCATCTGGGAAGGCCTCAACTCCACCGTCCAGGTGAAGATCATGGACACCACGCCGCTCAAGCGCTTCCTCTACGAGCGGCTGATGCCCGTCGGCTACAAGCTGGCCGATCTGCGCCTGGAGAAGGGGGGCGTGCCGGCGCTCTGGCGCGTCCTCTATTTCTTCGCCGACTGGCTGCTCTTCCGCCCGCTGAAAGACAGGCTCGGGCTCTCGAATCTGCGCAGCGGGACCACCGGCGGCGCCGCCCTCGGCCCCGACGTGTTCCGCTTCTTCCACGCCATGGGCGTGCGCCTCAAGCAGATCTACGGCCAGACGGAGATCAGCGGCATCTCCTGCATCCATCGCGACGAACGCATCCGCTTCCATACCGTCGGCGAGCCCATCCCCGGAACGGAAGTGCGCATCAGCGAGCGCGGCGAGATCCTCTCGCGCAGCCCGGCGGTGTTCGTCGGCTATTACAAGAACGAGGACGCGACGCGCGCGACGCTGACCGAGGGCTGGCTCCACTCCGGCGATGCCGGTTACCTGGAGGACGGCCAGCTCGTCGTCATCGACCGCCTGAAGGACGTGCTGCGCCTCGGGGACGGAACGCAGTTCTCGCCGCAATTCATCGAGAACCGGCTGAAGTTCTCTCCGTACGTCAAGGAGGCGGTGGTGATCGGGCAGGACAAGCCCTACCTGTCGGCGTTGGTGTGCATCGACCAGGGCATCGTCGGGAAGTGGGCCGAGAAGGAGAAGATCTCCTATACGACCTACACCGATCTCTCCGCCAAGCCGCGCGTCTACGATCTGCTGCAGAAGGAGATCGACGGCGTCAACAGGACGCTGCCGGCGGCGGCGAAGATCCGCAAGTTCGTCCTCCTCTACAAGGAGCTCGACGCCGACGACGAGGAGCTCACCCGCACGCGCAAGGTGCGCCGCGCCTTCGTCGAGGAGCGATACAAGTCGATCATCGCGGCGCTCTACGGCGACGAGCGCAAGATCGCCGTGGATACCACCATCCGCTACCAGGACGGGCGCACCGCGCGCATCCAGGCGAACCTCGCGGTGCGGGAGATGGGGGCGGCCTGATGGAGTTCTTGCTCCAGCTGGTGATCAACGGCCTGGTGGTCGGCTGCATCTACTCGCTGGTCGCGCTCGGCTTCGTCATCATCTACAAGTCGAGCGGCATCCTGAACTTCGCGCAGGGCGAGTTCCTCCTCCTCGGCGCGTACGTCTTCCTCGCCATCGTCGCTCAGGCGAACGTGCCGGTGGTGCCGGCGCTGCTGCTCACCTTCGCGTTCTCGACCTTGCTCGGGCTCGGTGATCATGGTGACGCTGGGCCTCTCCAGCATCCTGCGCGCGATCGTGCAGGGGATCTGGGGCACCGACACGCGCCCGATGCATGCGGTGTTCTCGCTCGAGCCGATCCAGATCGGCCCCCTGCCGGTCGCCCGCGGTTACCTTTACAGCGCGGCGTCGGTCGCGGTGCTGCTCGTCGCCCTCACCCTCTTCTTCAAGTACGCGCGGCCGGGCATCGCCATGCGCGCCACGGCCGACTCTCAGCAAGTCTCGCTCTCCATGGGCATCTCGGTGCGGCGCATCTTCGCCCTCTCCTGGAGCATCGCGGCCGTGGTCTCCGCCGCGGGCGGCGTGCTGCTCGCCACCATGCGAGGCGGCGTGGACGGTTCGCTGGCGATCCTCGGGCTCAAGGTGCTCCCGGTGGTGATCGTCGGCGGGCTCGACAGCATCGGTGGCGCCATCCTCGGCGGCCTGCTGGTCGGAGTCCTGGAGAACCTCGCCGGCGGCTACCTCGATCCGATCTTCGGCGGCGGCGTGAAGGAGGTCGCGCCGTTCGTCGCCCTCGTCCTCATCCTCATGATCCGGCCGTACGGCCTGTTCGGCAAAGTGCGGATCGAGCGGGTGTGAATCCATGTTGAGCGGGGAGTTCCACACTTCGTACGCGGGCGACATGGGCATCTTCGAGACGCGCCGCGCGCGTTGGGTGCTCGCCGCCTTCATCATCGCGGTGTTCGCGATCCCGTTCGTCGCCGGTTCCTACTGGCTGGACGTGGCGAACCGCGCGGCCATCGCGGTGATCGCCGCCACCGGACTGAACATCCTCACCGGCTTCACCGGCCAGATCTCGCTCGGCAATGCGGCGTTCCTGGCGGTGGGGGCATACACGACCGCATTCCTGGCCAACCACGGCGCGCCGTTCGTGATCGCCTGCCCGGTCGCCGGAATCGTCGCGGCGCTGGCGGGCATGGTCTTTGGCATCCCGTCGCTGCGGCTCAAGGGGCTCTATCTGGCCATGGCGACCCTCGCCGCCCACTTCATCATCGAGTTCACTTCCTCGCACTGGGAAGCCGTCACGGGCGGCGTGGCGGGCACCAGCATCCCCTCTCCCCGGATCCTCGGATACGACTTCTCCGACGACAGGCGCCTCTTCTTCCTCATCGTTCCGGCCTGCATCGCGCATCTGTACTTCGCGAAGAACCTCTTCCGCACCCGCGTCGGCAAGGCGTTCGTCGCCATCCGCGATCAGGACATCTCCGCGGAAGTGATGGGCGTCGACGTCTTCCGCTACAAGCTGCTCTCCTTCGCGGTGAGCTCCTTCTACGTCGGGGTGGCGGGATCGCTGCTCGCCTACCAGGCGCGCATCATCAGCCCGGAGAACTTCCCGCTCGGGGTCGCCATCGATCACCTGGGAATGATCATCATCGGAGGGCTCGGCAGCGTCCTCGGATCGATCCTCGGCGCCGTGTTCCTCACCTTGCTTCCCGAAGTGCTCCGCCTCGCCGCCAGCGCGCTGTCCGGAAGCTTCCCGCATCTCGTGCAACTCTTCACGCCTCTCAAGGTGGCCGTCTTCGGCCTGACCATCGTGCTCTTCCTCATTTTCGAGCCCGACGGCCTTGCCGATCTCTGGCGCCGCGTCCGCAACTGGTTCCGGCTCTATCCGTTCTCGTATTGAAGGAGGAAGACAACATGAAGCTGATCTCATCGGCGCTGTTGGTCCTCTGCCTGGCCGCTTCTGCGCAAGCTCAGCAGGAGATCAAGGTCGGCGGCATCTTCGATCTGACCGGCATCACCTCGGACGTCGGCAAGCCCTACGCGCAAGGCGTGCGCGACGCGGTCGCCTGGACGAACGAGAGCGGCGGGATCAACGGCAAGAAGATCCGCCTGGTCGACGTGGACTACGGCTACAAGATCCCGGAGGCGGTGGCGGCCTACAAGCGGATGACCGGAGACGAGAAGGTCATCATGATCAATGGCTGGGGCACCGGGGACACCGAAGGCCTCAAGGCGCAGGTCAACCAGGAGAAGATCCCTTACGTTTCCGCCTCGTTTTCCGCCCATCTCACCGACCCCTCGAAGACGCCGTACAACTTCTTCGTCGGCCCGAGCTATTCGGACGGCCTGCGCGCCTGGCTCCGCTGGGTCAAGGAGGACTGGAAGGACAAGTCGCGCAACGCGAAGGTCGCCTTCTTCTACGGAGACAACGCGTACGGCAAGAGCCCCATCGAGGCCGGGCGCAGGTTCTGCAAGGACACGGGCGTCGACCTGGTCGACGAGGAGATCGTGCCAGGCGCGTTCCAGGACGCGACCAGCCAGTTGCTCAACATGAAGCAGAAGGGCGCCGACTACGCGTACATCAATGTCACGACTACGGGCGTCTCCACCATCCTGCGCGACGCGAAGAAGCTCGGGCTCCCGACGAAGTTCGGCTCGAATCCGTACGGCTTCGGCGAGGCGCTCCCGCAGGTCGCGAAGGAGGCCGCCGAAGGCGTCACCGGCGTCATGGTGGACGTGCCCTTCGGCGAGGACGTGCCCGGGATGAAGCGGCTGGTCGACTTCCACCAGAAGAACCATCCGTCCGATACGCACGACACCTTCTACGTGCGCGGCTGGACCTACGTGCTGGTCTGGAGCGAGGCGCTCAAGCGCGCCGACAAGGCCGGCAAGCTCAGCGGCGAGGGCGTGAAGACGGCGCTCGAGACGCTGAAGGACTTCGATCTGGGCGGCCTCACCGCGCCGGTGACCTACACCTCGTCCGATCACCGCCCGACGACCACCGTGAACATCTACCAGATCAAGAACGGAAAGCTGACGAAGGCGAAGCAGTACGAGATGGAACGCAAGCCCGAGTGGCTCGGGCTGTAGCGCGTCCTGTGATGGCCCCCGCGGTCCCCATGCTCCGGCTCGCGAACGTGGAAGTCGTCTACGACGACGTCATCCTCGTGCTCAAGGGCCTCTCGCTGGAGGTGCCCAAGGGGCAGATCGTCGCCCTCCTCGGATCCAACGGCGCCGGCAAGAGCACGACGCTGAAGGCCATCTCAGGCCTGCTGCGGGCGGAGGAGGGCGAAGTCACCGACGGCGCCATCGAGCTCGACGGCGAGCGCATCGAGTCGCTCGATCCGGAGCAGATCGTGCGCCGCGGGATCTTCCAGGTGATGGAAGGCCGCCGCGTCTTCGAGGACCTGACCGTGGACGAGAACCTCACCATGGGCGGGTACACCCGGCGCGACGTCGCGGGGCTGAGGCGGGATCGCGAGCTGTGCTTCGATTACTTCCCGCGGCTGCGCGAGCGGCGCAGGCAGATCGCCGGTTACCTCTCCGGCGGCGAGCAGCAGATGCTGGCGATCAGCCGCGCGCTGATGGCCCGGCCGCGGCTCATCCTCCTCGACGAGCCTTCGCTCGGGCTCGCGCCGCTGCTGGTGCAGGAGATCTTCCGCATCATCGCGAAGATCAACCAGGAGGAGAAGACCACCATGCTGCTGGTGGAGCAGAACGCCAACGTGGCGCTCTCCATCGCGCAATTCGGCTACATCATGGAGAGCGGCCGGATCGTCCTGGACGGCGACACGGAGAAGCTGAAGTCGAACGAGGACGTGCGCGAGTTCTACCTCGGCGGCGGCGAAGGCAAGAAGAGCTACAAGGCGGTGAAGTCGTACCGGCGCCGCAAAAGGTGGCTGTCGTGAGGCCCGGCCGCATCCTCGATCCCGCTCTCGAGCAGGAGACGGCAGCGGACCGCGAGCGGCGGCTGCAGCGCAGGCTCCTGGAGACGGTCGCGCACGCGCGCGCGCACTCGGCGTACTTCCGGCGCACGCTGCCGGAGCGCGTGGAGCGGCTCGAGCAGATCCCCATCACCCGCAAGGACGACGTCCCCGGCCTGCAGGCTTCGGATCCGCCGTTCGGGGGCCTCGTCGCCGTGGAATCCGGCCGCCTGGCGCGCGTCTTCGCCTCGCCCGGGCCGATCCTCGATCCGCAGGGCGACGTCGACGACTTCTGGCGTTTCGGGGTCGCTCTTGCCGCTGCCGGCTTCCGCTCCGGCGACATGACGCTGAACTCGGCCTCGTACCACCTGACGCCGCTCGGGTTCATGCTCGATTCCGCCGCCCGGATCCTGGGCTGCGTGGTCGTGCCGGGCGGGACCGGACAGACGGATCTTCAAGTGCGCACCGCTTCTGCGCTGCGCGCGACGGCGTATCTCGGCACACCCAGCTTCCTGTACGCGCTGCTCAAGCGCGGGCGCGAGCTGGGAACGCCGCTGCAGATCGAGGTCGCCTTCGTCACGGCGGAGATGCTCCCGGATTCGCTGCGGGCGGAGCTGGAGAACGATTTCAAGGTCCGCGTTCTGCAGGGCTACGGCACGGCCGACCTGGGCCTGCTCGCATACGAGTGCACCGAGAAGGGCGGGATGCACCTGCACCCGGAGTGCATCGTGGAAGTGCTCGATCTGGAGAGCGGCAGCCCGGCGGCACCCGGACAGCCCGGACAGATCGTGGCCACGATCTTCGACCCGGCCTATCCGCTGCTTCGCTTCGCCACCGGCGACATCGGCGCGATGGCGCAACCCGGCAAGTGCCCGTGCGGGCGCACGGCGCCGAAGCTCGGCGGACTCCTCGGCCGCATGGGCGACGCCGTCAAGGTGAAGGGGATGTTCATCCGCGGAGCCGAGATCGAGAAAGCGCTCAAGGCATTCCCCGCCGTCATCCGCTTCCAGGCCGTGGTGACGCGCGATCAGCACCAGGACCAGCTGGAATACGTCCTGGAGGTGGCGCCGGGAGCGGCCGTGGACGTGGCGCTGGTCGCGGACGCGCTGCGCGACGCGGTGAAGGTGCGGGGCGAAGTGCGCACCGGCTCCGTGCCGGAGAACGCGAAGCGGATCGACGACCGGCGCGTCTGGAAATGACGCCATTCGCGCTGGACGACGTTGGCGCAGGACCGCCGGCGCTTCTCTTGCACGGGTTCCCCACCACGCGCCGCCTGTGGAAGGACGTGGCGCCCCGCCTCGTCTCGGCTGGGATGCGCGTGATCGCACCCGACCTGCTCGGGTACGGAGATTCTCCCGGAGATGCGGACGTCGGCATGAAAGCCCAGGCCGCCGCGCTGCTCGACCTGCTCGACCAACTAGGCGTGCAGCGCGCGGCGGTTTTCGCGCACGACGTCGGCACTGCCGCGGCGCAGATCCTCACCGTACGCGCGCCGGAACGCGTCCGCCGGCTGGTGCTGATGGACGGAGTCTACGAGACCGAGTGGGCGATGGGCGCCGTGGAAAGCATCCGGAGGTGGGACCCGGACCAGGCGGCGCGGCTGCAGCCCGTGCTCGCGCGGCGGCTGCGGTCCATTGGCGAGCTTCTCGGCGCATACGCCGGCGAAGACGGAGGCAGGCGGCTCATCCACGCCGCCCGGTGCCTGGACCCGCGCGAGACGGCCGGCATCACGGCCCGCCTGCGTGCGACAGCCGTACCCATCCGCGTCATCTGGGGAGCCGGCGACGCGTATCTTCCGCTCGAAACCGTGGGCAGACCGCTCGCCGACGCGCTCGATGCGCGGATTACAGTCCTTCCCGGCGGTCACTTCCTGCCGCTCGACAATCCGGAAGGAGTCGCTGCGGAGCTGCTGCTGGAAGCCTGAAGTGCAGGCTCTCTCCTGGTCAACGCCCCTTTGGGCGCCCGCGCCGCCGACGTCCGCCCCGGCTCCGCCGCTTCCGCGGAGCCCCCGCCTGCGGGCGCTCCTCGTCCGCCTGCACGTGCGACAGGTCCTGCCCTGCGAACAGGTGCTGCCATTTCGCCAGCTGCTCGTGGCCCTGCCCCGTCGCCGCGACGGACAGCTCGAACACCGCGAGCGCCTCTGGGAAGTAGCTCTGCCGCACGAAAGCCTGCGGGGAAGATCGCCGGCGCCGGCGCTCACCCGAGAGGATGGGCTGCGCGAGCAGGATCATCCGCGACCGCTCCGCGATCCTCCGCGGCAGCCGCGCGGTGCGCACCATCTCCGAGAGCACGATGTCCGGCGCGACCGCGTCCTGCGGCAAGCTCCAGGGCTGCACGTCGGTGCCGACCGCGAACGCTGGATTTCCGCCCAGGCGCTCGTCGTGCAGGTCGGCCGGCTCGCGAAGCGCGCCTTCGGGCAACGGCGCCTGCGCAGGGTCCTCGGTCTCCGACGCATCCGCGGACGCCTCGAGCGCGCTCAGCTCCCGCTCGAGCTCTTCGTCGGCCTTTTCGGCGGCCACGGGCGGCTGCGGTTGTGAAGCCTTGGGGATGGGACCGCGCCGTGCGGCATCGCGCGGCAACGGCGCGAGCAGCGTCGCGAGGAGCACCGCGTCCGAAGGGATCTCCCCCGCCCGGACGTGCTCGTCGAGCGCGTCCAGCGCCCGCAGGTGCCGTTCGGCCTCCTCCGGGCCCCGCCGCTCGAGGTACGCCGCTACCGGCGGCAGCAGGATCCGCAGCGCCCCCACCTCGCGAAGCAGCTCGAAACTGCGCCGCGAGGCGCCCGAGCGGATGAGCTTGAGCACCTCTTCCAGCACGCGCGGCGGCGCGCAGCGTGGGATCTCGTGCACATGGGCCCTCATCGCCGAAAGCGTGTTCGGTTCCAGCTCGAAGGCGCACTTGGCGGCGAAACGGATCGCGCGGAGGATCCGCACCGGGTCCTCGCGCATGCGGACGTCGGGGTTGCCGATGGTGCGGATGAGGCGCGCGCGCAGGTCGTCTTTTCCGCCCACGTAGTCGATGACCCGGCCGTCATCCACGTCGTAGAAGAGGCCGTTGATGGTGAAATCGCGGCGGCGGGCGTCCTCCTCCGCGCTCCCGAACACGTTGTCGTGACGGATGAGCAGGTCCTGCGGCAGGTCCTGCAACTCGTCGAGCGGGTTGGCGCGGAAGGTGGATACCTCGATGATCTTGCCGCCGCGGAAGAAGATGTGGGCCAGCCGGAACCGCCGCCCGATCAACCGCGAGTTGCGGAAGGTGTCCTTGACCTGGCTCGGGTGCGCGCTGGTGGCGACGTCGAAGTCCTTGGGCCGGATCCGTAGCAGCAGATCGCGCACGCAGCCCCCGACCAGGTATGCCTGATGGGAGGCTCGGCGGAGCCGCCGCACGACCTTCACGGCGTCCGGATCGAGGAGCTCCTCGGGAATTTCTGGCGGGGCCTTGGCGCTCGGCGAGACGCTATGCGCTTCTGTCGACAATCATTGCGTACGTAGTCTGAACCGGCGGCATGCGTCAATGGGAGGGCCCGTGCAAGGTCCTTTGCGCGAGACAAGCGGCCGGGCGGTCGCATTCCGCGCGCCACCCCCGGGACGCGGGTCACCCCGGTGGCCACGACATCCTGCGGCCCCCGAATACGTGCAGGTGCACGTGGAGGACGACCTGGTTCGCGTCGCGGCCCGTGTTGATCACCGCGCGCCAGCCCGTCTTGTCGAGGCCCTGCTCGCGGGCGACCTGCGCCGCAAGGGCGAAAACGGGCGCCATCACCGTGCCGTCGCCCACCTCATCCAGCGAGGCGAGGTGGCGCTTCGGGATCACCAGGATGTGCACCGGCATCTCCGGCTTGATGTCCGGGAACGCGATGGCGCCCTCGTTCTCGCCCAGCTTCTTCGCGGGGATCTTGCCCGCCACGATCTTGCAGAAGATGCAGTCGTCCATCCGCGCCTCCATCAGAACGATCTCTTGGAGTCCAGAAGCAGCGTCACGGGGCCTTCGTTCACGATGCGGACTTGCATGGTGGCGCGGAACACGCCTTCCGACACCTGCACGCCGCGCTCCCGCGCGAGCTCGCAGAAGCGCGCATAGAGCGGCTGCGCGATCTCCGGCCGGGCGGCATCGACGAATCCGGGCCGCGTCCCTTTGCGCGCATCCCCGAAGAGCGTGAACTGCGAGATCGCCAGGACCCCTCCGCGCACGTCCAGCACGGAACGGTTCATCTTTCCCTGCTCATCCTCGAAGATCCGCAGGCTGACGACCTTGTCCGCCATCCATCGCGCGTCCTCCTCGGAATCCTCCCGCCCGACCCCGACCAGGACGCAAAGACCAGGCCCCACGGCCCCGGTCACCCGTCCCGCGACCGCCACCGACGCTTCGCTCACTCGCTGCACCACGGCCCGCACGAGGCACCCATATCAAAAACAATCCTGGGCGTGCTTGGCGTGCTTGGCGGTCGATCTGAAGCGTTAATGCCTCGTCCCAGCGTCGCCGTGCGCGGTCGCCTCCCGCGGATCGAGCGTCTCCAGCAGCGTCGCCATGTCGTCGGCGTGCTCCTCCTCCTGCTCCAGCACGTCCTCCATCAGCCGCCGCGAGGTCGGATCGTTGTCGCCGAAGTAGCGGATCATCTCCATGTACGATTCGATGGCGATCCGCTCCGCGATCAAGTCCTCCTTGATCATGTCGATCAGCGAGTTCCCTTCGGCGTACTGCGCATGGCTGCGCGTCAGGAGCCCCTCCGGATTGAAGTCCGGTGCGCCTCCCAGCTGCCGGATGCGCTCCGCGATCCGGTCCGCGTGCTCCTGCTCCTGCTGCGCGTGCTCCATGAATTCGTCCGCCACCGCCTGGTAGTGGATCCCCGCGGCCATGTAATGGTGCCGCCGGTACCTGAGCGTGCAGACGATCTCCGTCGCCAGCGCCTCGTTGAGCAGCCTGACCGCGGTCTCGACGTCTCCACGGTAGGCCGGAGTCACCGCGCCCTTCTCCACGTGCTCCCGCGCCCGCCGCTGCAGCTCTTTGATGTCCGTCAGGAATGGCGTTGCCTTCGGATCGCCCATCGCCCCGCTCCCTTCGCGGAAAGTCTCGCGTCGGAAAGCTAGGCATGCGGTTGACCTGTGGCAGCGTCCATGACAGACGGAGCGCCCCATGCTGCCGAAGGGATTTCTCGAGCTGGCGCGCACGCTGATCGGCGCGAACACGGTGTCTTCGCAGGGAACGCGGCAGGCAGCCGACCTCCTGCAAACGCTGTGGGAGCACGCCGGCCTGCCGGTGCGCCGCCAGGTGGTCGAGGAGGTGCACGTCAACATCCTCGGCGGCCCGGGCTTCGACGTGACCGGGGAGGGAGGCGTGCTGCTGGTCACGCATCTGGATACGGTCCCTCCGGGTCCGCTGGAGAGATGGCACAGCGATCCGTGGATGCTGACCGAGCGGGACGGCTTCCTCCACGGACTCGGCGTCGCCGACGTGAAGCTGGACGCTCTCTGCAAGGCGGAAGCGGCGCGCAGGGTGCAGGGACGCCGGGCCAGGCGCCCGTTCTGGCTTCTCGGCACGTTCGGCGAGGAGGTGGGGCTGCGCGGCGCCAGGCATTTCGCCGGAAGCGAGCTGTTCCGCGAGGTGTCACCGGCGCATGTCCTGTGCGGTGAGCCGAGCGAGCTTCGCATCATCTCCGCGCACAAGGGATACGCCGTCGTCCGCTGCACCATCCGGGACCGGAAGGCCAGGCCGGTGAACAGTGAAGGGCCGGGGATCGAGCAGCTCCAGTTCGCGGGAAAGGCGGCGCACAGCTCGACGCCGCACCTGGGAGACAACGCCATCCTCAAGGCGCTCGAATGGGTCAAGACGTCGGGTTCGCCGGTGCTCGCCGCGCGCGGCGGCTCTGGCACCAACGTGGTGCCCGCGAACTGCATCCTGGAAGTCCCCGCGCCCCGCGAGAAGGGCAGTCCCCAACCGGCCGCGACCGCGTTCCTTCCACCGCGTCCACCGCTGGCGAACCTCTGGCGCGCGCTCGCCACGGCGTCCGCGCTGGAGGAGTTGTGGCAGCGGACGCTGCCGGGCGGCAGCGACGCGCGGTTCGACCCGCCCGACGCGGTCGGGGGCCTCAACGTGCTGGAGAGCCTGGAGGCCGCGGTTGCCATCCAGCTCGATGCGCGTCTCTTGCCCGGACAGGATCCGGACGCGCTGATCGCGCGCTTCACGGAGCGGGCGCAAGCCTGGGTGCGGGAGCTCGGGCACGGGGAGCTCGATCTCGAGGTCTCCGTCGAGCGGAACGCGGCGGGAATGTCCTTGCCGGACGATTCGGCGCTGGTCAAGTCCGCGGGCGCGGTGCTCGCGCGGCACGGGCTCGACCCTGCGCCTCGCGCCAAGCCCACCAGCACCGAGGCCGGCGTGTTCGCGCGCGCCGGATGCGAGGCCGTCGTCATCGGCCCGGGGCGCAGCACCGGGAACGCGCACACGCCGGACGAGCGCATCGAGATGGCGCAACTGGAGAAGGCGTGCGATCTGTACGAGTCCCTCCTCGTGGAGCTCTGCGCGTGTACTTGATCCGCGACGGCCAGAAGAGCGATCTCCCCGGCCTGCGCAAGCTCGCCTCCGAGCTGAACACCGTCAACCTGCCCGACGACGAGCGGGAGCTCAGCTCGATCCTGGAGAAGTCCGCCCGCTCCTTCGACGGCCGCATCCGCGACCCGTTCGAGCGGGAGTATCTCTTCGTGATGGAGGAGCCGCGTTCGGGAAAGGTGATCGGCTCCTCGCTGATCATCGCCCAGCACGGCACGCGCGATGCGCCGCACATCTTCTTCGACGTCTACGAGAAGGAGCATTACTCGCACAGCGTGGACCGCCACTTCCGGCACCGCGTGCTCTCCATCGGGTACAACTTCGACGGGCCCACCGAGATCGGCGGCCTGGTCGTCGATCCGCAGTTCCGCGGCCAGGGAAAGCCCGGCAAGCAGCTCAGCTACGTGCGCTTCCTCTACATCGCCATGCACCGGCCGCGCTTTCGCGACCGCATCCTCGTCGAGCTGCTCCCGCGCCTGGAGGAAGACGGGCGCAGTCCGCTCTGGGAGGCGTTGGGCCGCAAATTCACGGGCCTCTCCTACCAGGATGCGGATCGGCTCTCGCGCGAGAACAAGGAGTTCATCCAGCAGCTCTTTCCGCCCGGCGAGATCTACGCGACGCTGTTCTCGCAGAAGATCCAGGAGGCGATCGGCGAGGTGGGGCCGGAGAGCGTCGGGGCCCGGGCGATGCTGACGAAGATCGGGTTCCGCTATGACGAGCGGATCGATCCGTTCGACGGCGGTCCGCACCATTCCGCGCCGACGGAGCTGATCGAGCCGATCCGCCGCTTTCGCCGCGCCAAGCTCAGCCGGCAGCGGCTGCCCCCCGGCGCGGAAGCGTCGCCCGGCGACATCGACGAGCGCCTCGTCTCCGTCGAGCGGACACAAGGCCGCAACCGCTTTCGCGCGGTGCGCACCGTCAGCGCGTTGCGCGACGCCGAGATGCATCTTCCCCAGTCCGCCGTCGAGGCCCTCGAAGCGGAGGACGGCGAGCGGCTGCATACGATACCCTTCGAGTGATGGACTTCATCGCCGGAAGCTGGGCCGGACCCGCGACGCCCGACGAAGTCATCGAGGATCGCTCGCCGGCGGACCTCTCGATGCTGCTCGGCCGGTTTCCCTGGGCAGTGGCCCAGGTGGACCGGGCGGTCAGCGCTGCGCGGGCGGCGCATGTGGGTTTCGCGGCGCTCCCGCTGCACGACCGTGCCCGGCTGGTGCGCCGGATCGGCGCGGTGCTCGAGGAGCGCGAAGAGGATCTGGCTCGCGCCATCGCCCTCGACATCGGCAAACCGCTCTGGGAAGCGCGCCTGGAGGCGCAGGCCTGCAGCGCGAAAGCGGGCATCACCGCGGATGAGGGCCTCAAGCTGGTCGCGGACTTCCCCGCGCCGGGACAGGCGGGCGCCGAGTGCCGGTTCCGGGCCCTCGGCGTCGCTGCCGTGCTGGGGCCGTTCAACTTCCCCATCCACCTGCCCAACGGGCACATCCTGCCGGCGCTGGCGTGCGGCAACGCGGTGGTGTTCAAGCCGAGCGAGATCGCGCCGCACGCGGCGGAGGTCTACGCCAGATGCCTGGAGGAGGCCGGCGTTCCCGGCGGCGTGTTCAACCTCGTGCAAGGAGGGCCGGCGGCCGGCGCCGCGCTCAGCGCGCACCCCGGCGTCGACGCGGTCTTGTTCACCGGGAGCTGGGGCGTCGGCCAGGCCATCCAGCGGGCGAATCAGGGGCAGACGAAGCTGCTGGCGCTGGAGATGGGCGGCAAGAACGCAGCCCTGGTCCTCGCCGACGCGGACCTGGAAAAGGCCGCGTACGACGTCCTCTTCTCGGCCTTCGTTTCCGCGGGCCAGCGCTGCACCGCCGCGTCCCGGGCCGTGGTGGTAGGTGACGCCCCGCGGTTCGCGGGCCGGATCGCGCAGCTCGCGCAGCAGCTCTCCATCGGGCACCCGCTCGACGAAGGCGTGTTCATGGGGCCGCTCGCGTCCGCCGCGGCGCTGGAGAAATTCGAGCAGGGGCTACGCGCGACGGACGCGGAGTGCCTTCTCGCTCCGCACCGGCTACGGCCGCGAGGCCTCGACGGGTGCTACGTCAGCCCGTCGGTGCATTTCGTCCACCAGCGCCGCGGCACCGCTTACGAACGTGAAGAGCTCTTCGGTCCCGACCTCGCCGTCTACCCAGCCGCATCCGAGGAAGAGGCGCTGGAGATCGCCAATTCCACGGACTACGGTCTCGCGGCGAGCGTGCACACCCGCAGCGAGCAAACCTTCGATCGCTGCCAGCGGGCGCTCGCTTGCGGCGTGGTGAACTGGAACGCGCCCACCGTCGGCGCCAGCGGGCGGCTCCCATTCGGCGGGCTGCGCCGCAGCGGCAATCATCGTCCGGCCGCGCTCTGGAGCACGCTCTATTGCGCCGCCCCCGTCGCGGTGATGCGGGGCGACCTGGCGCTCGACAGGAAGAAGCTCGCTCCCGGCGTATCGTGGGTGGACGAATGAGCAGCCCGCTGCGCGTCGTCGTCGGGACCGCGGGGCACGTCGACCACGGCAAGACCGCGCTGGTCCGCGCGCTCACGGGCATCGACACCGATCGCCTGCCGGAGGAGAAGCGCCGCGGCATCACGCTCGAGGCCGGGTATGCGCACCTCGAGTTGCCCGGAATCGGCACCGCCGGCGTCGTCGACGTGCCCGGTCACGAGCGCTTCTTGCGCGCGATGGTCGCCGCGGCAGGTGGGATCGACGTGGCGGTGCTCTGTGTCGCCGCCGACGAGGGTCCGATGCCGCAGACGGCCGAGCACCTCGACGTGCTCCGGCTGCTCGGCGTCCAGGCCGGCGTGATCGCGATGACGAAGGCGGACCTGCTTCCCGAGCTCGGCGCCGAGCACCGCGAGCTGCTCACGGTCGAGCTGCGCGAGCTGGTGGAGGGGACCTTCCTGGAGGAAGCGCCCATCATCGAGGTGTCGGCGCGAACCGGCAAGGGATTGCCGGAGCTGGTGCGGGCGTTGGCGGACGCCGTCAAGGCACGCCAGGCCACGCCGCGGCCGGAGCAGGCGCCGTTGTTCCTCCCGCTCGATCGGTCGTTCGCCGTGAAAGGCTTCGGGACGGTGGTCACGGGGACCCTCTTCTCCGGCGCCCTCGCGCCGGGCGACGAGGTCGATCTCGCCGGCGCCGGCGCCAAGGCCCGTGGCGTGCGCGTGCGGGGTGTCCAGGTGCACGGCAGCGCCGTCGACAAAGCGCTCGCCGGCCAGCGCACCGCCGCGAACCTGGCCGGAATCGAGGTGCAAGACGCTCCTCGGGGCGCCGCGCTGGTCCAGGCGGGCACGCTGCAGTCCGTGGGCGCGGCACAGGTCCTGGACATCGAGCTGGAGCTGCTTCCCTGGGCGGCGCGCCCGCTGCGGAACCGGGCGCGGCTGCTCGCTCACATCGGCACGGCCCAGGTGCCGTGCGTGGTCGCGCTGGTCGACCGCGCGGAGCTTGCGCCGGGCGAGCGCGCCGTCGGTCAGCTCCGGTTGGGGCGCCCGACGGCAGCGATCGCCGGCCTCCGGTTCCTCCTTCGCGGCGAGCTGCCCAAGGGGAGCGACGCTTCGCCAGCAACGAGGCTCACCAAGGCCGCGCGGGCCCATGCCTCCACGCTGGGCGGCGGCCGCATCCTCGCCGTCGCGGCGCGCAAACGGCGGCGGCGCGAGTCCGATGCGGCGGCGCTGCAAGCCCTCGCTGGAGAAGATCCCCTCGCCCAGGCTGAGCGCCTGTTGCTGGAGTCCGGCTATCCCGGCGCTTCTCCGCAGAGGCTGGCCGCGCGAGGCGCATTCACCGTCAAGTCCGCCGAGAAGACGCTGGAGCGCCTCGGCCAGACGGGAAAGGCATTGCTCTACGATCGGGAAGCCCGCCTCTACGTGCACAAGGAAGTGCTGGAAGCGCTGGACGGGAAAGTCCTGGCGCGCCTCCACGAGCATGCGGCGCGCGATTCCATCGATCCCTCCATCGCGCGCGAAGAGCTGCGCCAGCGCGCCGGATCTCCGCCGCCCAAGCTGTTCGCGAAAGCGCTGGCCTCGCTCGCCGACCGGGGCGAGCTCCGGGCGGACGCGGAGCGCGTCCATCCGCCGGGGACGGCGGCGAAGCTGTCGGGGCCGGACGCCGACGCGCAGGAGAAGCTCGCTGGAGTCCTGGAGAAGGCGGGCCTCTCGCCGCCGCGCGTCGACGAGCTGCCCGCGTTGATCGGGCAGACTCCGCATCGCACGAGCTCGCTCTTGAAGGCGCTCGCCGGGGCCGGACGCGCCAGCAAGGTGAGCGAGGGTCTCTGGTTCGGCGCCACGGCCCTGATGGATCTCCGGCGCCGGGTGATCGCGCATCTCTCCGAGCGCGGCTCGATCGATGCCCAGTCCTTCAAAGAGCTCACCGGGCTGACGCGCAAGTTCGCCATTCCGCTCCTGGAGTACTTCGACCGCGAGAAGCTGACCTTGCGGATCGGCGACAAGCGCGTCCTGCGCAAGGGCGAGCGATGACCGCCGCCGAGTTGCAGGCCTTCGTCGATGCGCTCCCGGTCGCCGCGGTGATCATGCACGACCGGCGCATTCTCGCCTGCAACCGTCACCTCGCGGACCTCGCCGCGGTTCCGCTCGACGAGCTGCTCGCCACGGAAGACCCGATCGAGCGATTCGTCGCCCCGGAAGACCAGCCCGTGGTCCTGGGTCGGATCGCGGCGCGCGCCCGAGGCGACCAGGTGCCCGCGGAGCTGGACTACGTCGGCATCGGCGGGAACGGCGAGCGAATCCCTTCCCGCGCCCACGTGGCGCCCTTCCCCTCCGCGGGCGAGCACGCCGTCCTGGTCGTGATCACGCACGAGGGGCTGCGCGCGCGCAGTGCCAGCCTGATCCGCGGATTCATCGACGTGGCCGTTGCCGCCCAGCGCGAGAGCACCCAGGCCGGCATCCTCCGGGTCGCGCGCGAGGGACTCGAGCGGCTGGGGCTTTCGGCCACGCTGTGCGAGCTCGGTCCTGGCTGCTTCCGCGTCGTCGAGGCTGGCTCCGGGAATCCGTTCATCGCGCAGATCCAGCAGCGCTGGCCGGACTGGATTCCCGACTCGGCGTTCCCGATGCCGCGCAGCTCAACGGAGGGAACGCTGATCCCCGATCTCCCCGCGGTCCTCGCGGCGGGCTTCGGCAGGGCACGCGATGCATTCCTGGGAGCGCCGCCGGCCGCAATGGTCACTTCCATCCCCATCGACGGCGTCCCCACCTTCCTCATCTCCTGCTCGGGCTCCGATCTCGACGTGACCATCGCCAACGCCTTCGGGCTCCTCGGCAAGCAGCTCGGCGCCGCGCTGGAGACCGTGCGCAGGCTGGAGGAGCTCGATCGCCGCAACTCCGAGCTGCGCGCGCAGGCGGAGGAGATGACACTCCTCAACGACGTCGCGCGCCGGGTCGCAGGATCGTTCGAAGTCGGACCGCTGCTGGAACTGGGAGGCGAGACGCTGCGCCGGCTCCTGGACGCGGACCGCTGGGTCGTGCTGCTTCCCGACCCGCGGGAGCCGGCGCTGCGCTTCCACGCCCGGGCGCCCGAGGGAGCCAGCCTCGGGCTCGGCGAGGAGTCGGTCGCCATGGCGGCGTTCCGCGAGCGCCGGGTCGTGCAGGTCCTCGATCCGCCCACCCCTGCGCGATCAGCGGCGGCGCCGCGCACCCGCCTCGCCGTCCCGCTGATCGCGCGCGACGAGGTGTTGGGGGTGGCGCTGATCCTCGACGAGCACGCGCGCAGCTTCACGCGCGCCGAAATGGACCGCGCGCTCTCGGTCGCCGGCCAGCTGGCCCTGGCGCTGCTCTCGGCGCGGCTCTACGAGGCGCTGCGCAGCAGTTATGCCGAGCTGGCGCGGGCGCAGAACGAGCTCATCGACCGCGAACGCCTCGCCGCTCTCGGCGAGCTCTCCGCCTCCATCGCGCACGAGGTCCGCAATCCCCTCGGCGTGATCTTCAACTCCGTCGGCAGCCTGCGGCGCATCGTCAAGCCGCAGGGCGACGCGGCGCTGCTGCTCGACATCATCGGCGAGGAAGCCGACCGGCTGAACCGGATGGTGGGCGACCTGCTGGACTACTCCCGTCCCGTCCAGCCTGCGCTGCAGCCGGTTCCGCTGCGGCCGCTGTTCGAGGAGGCCATCGAGTCGGCGCGACAGCAGACCGGCGACGGGGCGAAGCGCGTGGCGGTGACCGTCCGCGTCGCCGAAGACGCTGCCACGGTGCGCGCCGACGCGCGTCTACTGCGGCAGGCCCTGGTGAACCTGTTCCTGAACGCCTACCAGGCGATGCCCCGCACGGGGCGCCTGGAAGTCCGCGCCTCGCGCAGCACCATCGACTCCCGCCCCTTCGCCGAGATCGTGGTGCAGGACAGCGGGCCGGGCATCCCTCCCGACATGGTCGACAAGATCTTCAAGCCGTTCTTCACCACCAAGGCGACTGGGACGGGCCTCGGCCTCGCCGTCGTACGCCGGATCGTGGAGAATCACGGCGGCACCATCGAGCTCGGTCGGCTGAGACCCGGCGCCGAGTTCAGGCTGCGGCTTCCGCTCGAAGCACAGGCGAGCTCCTCCTGACCCGGCTTGAGCGCAAACGCTTGCCGTCAGGGTTTTGACATGTGTTCTAGTATTGAAGCCCCATGTCCGACGTGGCGACCCCACCGGCCGTCCCCGAGACGCCCCAGCCCCCGCGAATCCTGATCGTCGACGATCAGCGCAACATGCGGACCACCACGGCGCTGGTGCTGCGGCAGCAGGGCTATCAGGTGTCGGAGGCGGAGAGCGGCGAAGTCGCCCTTTCCCGGCTGCTCGCCGAGCCGTTCGACGTCGTGCTCACCGATCTGAAGATGGCGCCCCTCGACGGGCTGGCGGTCCTGCGCGGAGCCTTGGAGGTCTCGCCCTCGACGCAAGTGATCGTGATGACGGGCTACGGCACCGTGGAGAGCGCCGTGGAGGCGATGCAGCTGGGCGCCTACGACTACCTCAGCAAGCCGTTCAAGGAGAGCGAGCTTCTGCTGCGGGTGCAGCGCGCCCTGGAACAGCGGCGTCTGCTGGTGGACGTCGGTCTCTTCTCCGACGAGTTCCGGCAGCGCTACAAGCTCGACAACCTGGTCGGGCGCTCGGCCCCGATGCGCGACCTGCTCACCAGGCTCGTCCGCGTGTCGCCCACCGAGGTGACCGTGCTGATCACGGGCGAGAGCGGGACGGGCAAGGAGCTGATCGCGCGCGCCATCCACGTGAACTCGAAGCGATCGTCGCGTCCGTTCGTCCCGGTGAACTGCGCCGCGATTTCCGAGACCCTGCTGGAGAGCGAGCTGTTCGGGCACGTGAAGGGCGCCTTCACGGGCGCGGTCAAGCTGCGGCAGGGGCTGCTCGAGGAGGCCAGCGGCGGCACCTTCTTCTTCGACGAGATCGCGGAGACGACGCCCGCGTTCCAGGCCAAGCTGCTGCGCGTGATCCAGGAGCACGAGATCCGCCGCGTGGGCGACAACGCCTCGATTCCCGTCGACGTGCGGGTGATCGCCGCCACCAACCAGGATCTGAAGAAGGCCATCGGCGAGAAGCGCTTCCGCGAGGACCTGTACTACCGGCTGAACGTCGTCCCCTTGCACGCGCCTCCGCTCAGGGAGCGGAAAGAAGACATCCCGCTGCTCGCGCAGCATTTCATCTCCGGCTTCAACCAGCGCAACGGCACGCGGCGCACGCTCACCCAGGGAGCGCTTCAGAAGATGGCCGGCTACGATTTCCCCGGGAACGTCCGCGAGCTGGAGAACATGGTGGAGCAGGCGGCGGCGCTCGCCCACAGCGAGGAGATCGACGCCGCGGACGTCTTCATCGAGGCGCACACCGCCGCGCCGGGCAATCCGGACACCGGCGTCCGGACGCTCGCGCAGGAAGTGGATGACGCCGAGCGGCGCGCGATCGAGGCGGCGATGCAGCGCAACGACGGACAGATGGAGAAGGTCGCTCGCGACCTGGACGTCTCCACCACCACCCTGTGGCGGAAGATGAAGCGCCTCGGAATGCGCAAGGAGTGAGGAGGCGGCCCGGCCGCCGCGGGGTTAGGTTTGCGCCGTGTCGAAGAAGAAACCGTTCAACAACCCCTTCTCCGGGGTCAAGCTGCCGCAACCGCCGCGACCGGCGCCGCCGCCGCCCAAGGCGCCCGAGCCTCCACCTTCTCGCCGTCGCGACGACCTGACCGAAGAGGAGCTGTGGACGGTCGCGGTCGACGGAGCGAAGCCGCTGGCGGACCGCAGCGGCCGCGTCAAACCCAGGCAGCAGCCGCTCTCCGTCGCGAGACCGGAGCTCGATCCGGATCTCGAAGCCTACGACGAGCTGCGCGCGCTGGTGACGGGGGAAGTGCCGTTCGACATCGCCGACGCGGACGAGTTCATCGAGGGCCACGCCCGCGGCCTCGACCCGCGCGTGGTGAAGCGGCTGCGGCGCGGCGAGTTCGCGGTGCAGGGGCACGTCGATCTGCACGGGCTCCTCAAGGGCGAAGCCAAGTCCGAGCTGGAGGGATTCCTCTCCCGGTCACGCCAGCAGGGGAAGCGCTGCGTGCTGGTCGTCCACGGCCGCGGATTGCACTCGAAGGACCAGGTCCCCGTGCTGAAAGACGCCCTCAAGCTCTGGATGCTCACGGCCCGCTTCTCCCGCCACGTCCTCGGGTTCTCCACGGCCCGCCCTCACGACGGCGGCCTCGGCGCCATCTACGTTCTCCTGAAGCGGATGTGAGTCCCAGGCTAACCGGCCTTCGGCCGGCGCGGCTAGCGGCCGAAAGCGTTGGCGGCCGATTGGGTCAGCGACGCGAAGGTCCCCGGCTGGATCCCCATCCAGAGGACGATCAGGGCGCAGCCGGCGATGGCGAGGCCGGCGGAGAGGAGACGGCCGCCCAGGACGGGCTCGCCCTTCGCGCTCGGGTACATGTACACGTACACGACGACGCGCAGGTAGTAGTAGAGCCCTGCCACGCTGGTGAGCACGCCGAAGATGGCCACCGGCGCCAGCCCCGCCTCGATCGCGGCGCGGAAGACCGTCAGCTTCGCCATGAACCCGGCCGTCGGCGGGATGCCGGCGAGCGACACCATGAACAAGGACATCGCCGCCGCGAGACCGGGATGGCGGTCGGACAGGCCGGCCCAGGAGGAGAGGTCGTCTCCGACTCCGCTCATGGCGAGGCGCCGCTCGATGATCGCCACCACGCCGAATGCGCCGATGACCGTCACCGCGTACGATGCGAGATAGAAGAGCAGGCCCTGCGTGGCGTCGGGGCGGGGGCTCGCCGAGGCCATGGACGCCACTGCCACCAGAAGATACCCGGCGTGCGCGATCGCCGAGTACGCCAGCATCCGCTTCACGCTGCGCTGCGGGATCGCCAGAAGGTTGCCGAAGAGCATGGTCAAGAGGGCGAGCCAGATCACCAGCGCACGCCAGCCGCGGGGACCCGCGGAGGCGTCTCCGAAGCCGCTGACGAGGATCCGCACCAGCGTGGCGAACGCAGCCGCCTTGACTCCCGCCGCCATGAAACCGGTGACCGGCGCCGGCGCGCCGTCGTACACGTCGGGGACCCACATGTGGAACGGAACGGCGGCGACCTTGAACGCGAACCCGGACGCCAGCAGCGCCACGGCGGCGTAGAGCAGCGTCGATGCGCCCGAGGGGCCGCCGCTGCGCAGGGCGGCCGCGACGTCGGCCAGCCTGGTCGAGCCCGTCGCACCGAACGCGAGCGCCGCGCCGTAGAGGAAGATCGCGGAAGCGAAGCTCCCGAGGATGAAGTACTTGAACGCCGCCTCCGCCGGGCGCTTCCCGCGCCGCAGATACGCGCAGAGCGCGTACACGGCCAGCGACATCACCTCCAGCGAGATGAAGATGACGATCAGATCCGTCGCCTGCGCGAGCAGGCACATCCCCGCCGCCGAGAAGAGCGCCAGCGCGTAGAACTCGCCGCGCGTCGCGCGCAGCGACTCCAGATAGGAGAAGGCGACGATGCAGGAGAAGAGGAGCGCCGCGCAGACCACGGCGGCGACGACCCGGGCGAATCCGTCGCTCACCGCCGCGCCCGAGAAGAGCGAGACCGCCGGATCGCCCAGCCGGGAGAGCGCTGTCCAGAGCGCCGCGGCCGCGAACGCGGCGGCCACCCACGCCTGGTACCTTCGATCGGGCGGCGCCGGAGCTGCCTGCGGCTTGGCGTCG
>MNFJ01000028.1 GCA_001918155.1 Deltaproteobacteria bacterium 13_1_40CM_4_68_19 | reverse complement strand
TACTTCGGCTCGAGCAGCGGTCCGATGGGCAATCCGCCCACGCGCAGGTCCTGCATGTGGCCGAAGTTGTTCATCACCAGCACGCCGAAGGTGTAGCCGCCGAACGCGGGTGGAAGCTTGCGCGAGGAGGTGCCGATGCCGGCCTTGAAGTCGCAGCAGATCATGCCCGTGCCGCCGCCGACCGATCCCTCCGCGACGGGCCCGCTGGTGGCCGTCTCCAGCGCCTCCTTCACGTTCTCCGCTTTCACATGCCGTCCGGCGACGTCGTTGAGCCAGGAGTCGTCGCACTCGCCCACGAGCGGAATGAGGACGTCGTGCTCGTCCCCGATCCCCGGGAATTGCTCCACCATCCACTGCACCGCCGCGTCGCTCACCGCGCCGACGCTCAGCGTGTTGGTGAGGAAGATCGGGGTCTCCACGATCCCCCACTCCATCAGCTGCGTGAGCCCCGAGACCTCTCCGGCGCCGTTGAGGACGAAGCCGCCGCCAGTCACGCGCTGCTCGAAAATGTTCCTCTGGTTGGGGAGGATGGCGGTGACGCCGGTGCGCACCGGCCCGCGGCCGCGGCGGAGCGGTCCCGCCCCGCGGATGATGGTGGAATGGCCGACGAGGACGCCCTCCACGTCGGTGATGGCGTTCCACTTCCCCGGCCTGAAGCGCCCGAGCGGGATGCCGAGCTCGCGCGCGCGGTAGCGCTGCTCCACGCGCTGCTCTTATCACTTTCCGGACTCGGCGGGCTGCTCCGGCGCCAGCGGAGGCGGGATGGATGCCGCCCCGTTGCCATTGACGGCCCTGGCCGCTTCGTGAGGTCGCGCCTCTGTGCGGCGCTCCCGCTCGCGCTCCTTGTAGCGGCGGATGGCGCCCGAGAGGATCTCCGCGATCAGGGCGCTGTACTCGATGCCGGCCGCCTTCGCGATCAGCACCAGGTCGCTCCAGCCCGGGGTGAGGCCCGGCAGCGGATTGCATTCGAGGAAGTAGAGCTTCCCCTGCTCGTCCATGCGGAAGTCGACGCGCGCCACGTCGCGGCACCCGAGCGCGATGAAGCACTCCCGCGCCGCGCGCTCCAGCGCCTTGAGCTGCGCGGCCTCGAATCTCGCGGGGACGTCGTAGCGGATCTTCGACGACGAGTCCTGCTTGAACTCGAAGGAGTACACCGGGCGAGTCTCGCTCCCGTCGAGGAACACCACCTCCATCGGGGGCAATACTTTTGGTCGTCGCTCGCCGAGCATCCCGACGGTAAACTCGCGGCCGCCGATGTAGTCCTCGACCAACGCCGGCTGGTCGTACTTGGCGACCATCTTCTGCGCCGCCTCGCGCAGCTCGGTCTCGTTCTCCACCACGCTGGTCGCGTGCACGCCCTTGGAGCTGCCCTCGGCGATCGGTTTCACGATCAGCGGGAACTCCAGGTCCCGGGACAGGCGCTCCTTGCCGGTATTCATGATGAAGAAGTTCGGCGTGAGGATTCCGTGCTGACGGACGATCTTCTTCGCCAGCGCCTTGTCGAGCGCGATGTTGAGGGCGGCGGGATCCGAACCGCTGTAGGGGATGTCGAGCAGCTCGAGCAGCGCCGGCACCTGGGACTCGCGGTTGCGGCCCTTGATCCCCTCGGCCATGTTGAACACGAGGTCCGGCTTGGTGGTCTCGATCAGCGCCGGCAGATCCGCCGTCGCCTCCAGGTCGATCACCTCGTGCCCGGCCGCCGCGATGGCCTCGCGCACCGCCTGGACGGTGGCGGGGGCGTCATACTCCGCCTCCTCGTCGCGCGTCCCGTCCAGCGCGGGCTTCACCCGCTTGACGTTGTAGGTGAAGCCGACGCGAAGGGGCCCGCGCCGCGGCGGGCGGCTGCTGGAACGGCGCGGATCCTTGAGGCCCCAGCGCGCGACGGCGCTCTCGACCACCTTCCCCAGCACCGCGTCGGTATGCAGGCCCTCCAGGGCGGCGGCGGCGTAGATGCCGGCGCCCGGCTCCAGCGAAGGGAGCGCGTTGATCTCGATGAAGTACACCTGGCCGTCGTCGGCCACGCGAAAATCTATCCGGCCGAGATCGCGCACCCCGAGCGCCTTGTACGCCCGCCGCGCCATGTCCTGGGCGCGCTCCAGCACCCAGGGCGCGAAATCTGCCGGGCAGCGGACGGCGACCGCGTCGTAGTGCACGGACTTGAGGTCGTAATCGTAGATGCGATAGCGCCGCTTCGACAGCTCCGACTCGGCGATCACGTACTCCACCGGAGCGAGCACTCCCGCGCGCTCGGGGGCGCACTTCTCCAGGAACGCGACCGTCAAGTCCCTGCCAGGGATGAACTCCTCGACCAGCACGCCTGCGGGAAACCTCCCCAGCTGCCTTTCCGCCAGCGCCCGCAGCCGCTGCCGGTCCTCGACGACCGACTCCTGCGTGATGCCCTTGGAGCTGCCCTCGAAATTCGGCTTGACGATCACCGGGAAGCGCCATCCCTCGAGCTTCAGCTCGGAGATTTCCTCGATGAACTGCCCCTTGGGCGAGACCACGCCGTGCTCCCGCAGGACGAGCTTCGTCAGCGCCTTGTCCAGCGTGACCGCCAACACCCAGGCGTCGGAGCCGGTATAGGGAAATCCCAGCTCGTCGAAGAGCGCGGGGTAGAACGCCTCGCGGAACCGCCCCCGCCGCCCCTCGGCGGTGTTGAAGACGAGATCGGGGGCGTATGCCTCGAGTCGGGCGGCGGTGCGGCTCGCCGGCCCGCTCACCTCGATGCGCTCGACGCGGTGTCCGAGCCGCTCCAGCGCGGTGGAGAGGGACTCGATGGTCTCCCGGGTGTCGAACTCCGCCTCGTCTTCGGAGTCGGTGAGGCGGAGGTTGTGCGTCAGGGCGATTCGCATGCGATGTGGTCCTCTTCCCGGGCGGCGCGTGAGGCGAGCGGAGCGGTGGCAGGAGCCCGGTTCGTCACCGGGCGGGCCTCCAGCCCGAGGGCGACGCGGCCGTCGATCACCTGGGTGCCGGCGATCAGATCGCCCAGGCGGCGCTGGCCCAGGTCCCGCGTCAGGGGCCGCAGCGCGACGCCGGCCTCCAACACGACCACGCAGGCGAGCGCGGCGGCGGCCAGCTGTGGAGGCGCCCCGACGAGCGCCGGGACCGCGCCGAGAACGAAGATCCCGTTGCGCAGCACCGACTCGCGCACGCCGGCGGGGCGGCGGCTGGCGAGCACCACGACGCGCAGCCCTGCGATCCGCTTTCCCAGGGAGCGGCCCGGACCGAAGAGCGAGTCCGCGAAGAAGAGGAGCGCCGCGCAGAGCAGCGCGGTGGCGAGTGGGTGGCCGCGGGGCACCAGCACGAACGGAGCGAGCGCGATGAGCAGATCGATGGCGCGCGCGGCCGCCCGGCGCCGGAAATCCGCCGGTGGATACGACGGGCGCTGGCCGGGAGGATCAACCTGGTCCATCGACCCCCCGCGCAGCCTGGCCGCACGATTGCGGCGCCTGTGGCCGCGTCAATCCTGCAGCCATCGGGCCGCTTCGGCGGCGGAGTACGTGAGGATGATGTCCGCTCCCGCGCGCTTGATGCCGGTGAGGATCTCGAGGCAGACGCGCTTCTCGTCGATCCATCCGGCTTGGGCTGCCGCCTTCAGCATCGAGTACTCGCCGGAGACGTTGTAGGCGGCGACGGGAAGGTTGGTCGTTCGCTTCACCTCGGCGATCACGTCGAGGTACGCCAGCGCGGGTTTCACCATCACGATGTCGGCCCCCTCGCCGACGTCCAGCAGCGCCTCGCGCCGGGCCTCGCGCACGTTGGCGGGGTCCATCTGGTAGCCCCGCCGATCGCCCTGTTTCGGCGCGCTCTGGGCGGCCTCGCGGAATGGACCGTAGAAGCCGCTGGCGTACTTCACCGCGTAGCTCATGATCGGAGTGTCGCTGAGGCCGTTCTCGTCGAGGCCCGTGCGGATCGCCGCCACCCGACCGTCCATCATGTCGCTGGGAGCGACGATGTCCGCCCCCGCCCGCGCATAGGCGACGGCGGCGCGGGCCAGGAGGGGCAGCGTGCGATCGTTCGCGACCGCCACGTGCCCGCGCGCATCGCGCTCGATCGGCCCGCAGTGCCCGTGGTCGGTGTACTCACACATGCACACGTCCGCCACCAGCACCATGTCCGGCAGCGCGTCCTTCAGCGCCTTGAAGCCAGTGCAGACCGGTCCGTTCGCATCCCAGGCGCTGGTCCCTTCCGCGTCCTTCCGGTCGGGGATGCCGAACAGGATCAGCGAGCGGACGCCCGCGTTGTACGCGGTGCGCGCCTCCTCGACGAGGTTGTCGACCGAGAGCTGCGCCACCCCCGGCATGGAGGCGATGGGCTTGCGCACCCCCCGGCCGGACACCGCGAACAGCGGCAGCATGAAGTCGCTGGGAGACAGCTCCGTCTCGCGCACGAGCTTTCGCAGCGTGTCGGTCCGGCGCAGGCGGCGGGGACGGTCGGCGGGGAAGGCCATGCTTGTCGCACGGTAACGCTCGCGGGCGCCGCGTTCAAGGCTTCCAGCGCACGCCGAAGGTGATCGCGTGCTCGCGGGCTTCGAGGAGGAGCGCCTGATTCGGTCCGCGGGTGGGATCGAGTACGTTGGACCCGGAAAAACTCGAGTGCCAACGGGTGAAGTCGTACCCGACGTCGGCGGCCGCCCTGGGGCTGACGTCGAGCGAGACCTGCAAGCGGAGGCGGATCTCGCTGGCGTCCGAAAGGTCGCCGAGATTGCGCTGCGCGGCATAGGGAAGAGGAGTGAGGGCGCCCTCGAGGTATCCGGATATCGTGATGAGAGGCGCCAGCCGGTACTCGAGCTCGATGTTCGTGGTGACCCCGAAGAAGCCTACCCTGGGCGCGCCGGTCTGCGGCCGCGTCCCCCACTGGTAACGGGTGATCGGACCCGCGCTCGCGGTGATGGTGAACCCTGGCGAGATCCGCGTCGCCGTGCCGCCGAGAAGGCGGATGGTGAAATCGGCTCCGTTCGACCCGATGTTGGTCCCCTGCGTATCGCTCTCGAACTGGCCTCCCTCGATCTCGGCCCGGGCCATCAGCTGCTCGTCGAACAGCGTGGTGGTCCAGCGAAAGAGCCCGCGCAGCAACTGCACCTTGTCCGACCCGAACTGCGATCCCGCGCCGCTGTCGACGCGCACCGAGAGCAGCGTGGGCTTCCAGGCGACGAGAAACCCGACGGGGATGGGCGTGGGCACGGTGATCGGGATCTCTTTCGGCTCCTCGGCCTGGGCGAACGCAGGCGCCGCGAGGGCGAGGCAGAGGAGCGGAGCGAGGGGGCGCACGGACGGACGATATCAGCGGTAGGTCCCCGCGTCGCGGATGGCCTGCAGCACCGCGCGCGGGACGAGGCGCAAGACGTCGCCGCCGGACGCGAGCAGCGCCCGCACCTGTGTGGAGGAGACTTCTGGGATGGCGACGCCGCCGTCGCCGTATCCGCCGCGCTGGACGGTGATGATGCGGGCGAGCTGCTGCACGCGGTCGAACCGCTTCCACTGCGGTTTCTCCGCGTCGAGGTCCGTGCCCAGCACCAGCGCCCAGCGCGTGGCCGGATGTTTCCGATTGAGCCACTCCAGGAGATCGACCGTGCGCGCTTCGCCAGACTCCTGCTCGGCGCGCGAGACCCTGGTCCGCGGCAGCTGCGCGGCCAGGTGCTCGCAGAGCGCGACGCGGTGCTCGTACCCACCGACCAGCGGCTTCGCGAACGGGTGCTGGTAGACCGGGACCAGCCACAGCTCGTCGATCGGCTCGATGGCGAGCACGTAGGCGGCCGCGAGCAGGTGGCCGACGTGCGGCGGATCGAAGCTGCCGCCGAAGAGCGCGATCTCAGGCATAGAGCAGGAACCTCTCGCGCTCGCGCGCGAACGCCGCCCGCTCCGCCTCCCAGAGGGCGCAGAGCTTGCCGACCGCTGCCCCCTGCTCCGCGTTCGTCGTATCCGCCGCGCTGGACGGTGATGATGCGGGCGAGCTGCTGCACGCGGTCGAACCGCTTCCACTGCGGTTTCTCCGCGTCGAGGTCCGTGCCCAGCACCAGCGCCCAGCGCGTGGCCGGATGTTTCCGATTGAGCCACTCCAGGAGATCGACCGTGCGCGCTTCGCCAGACTCCTGCTCGGCGCGCGAGACCCTGGTCCGCGGCAGCTGCGCGGCCAGGTGCTCGCAGAGCGCGACGCGGTGCTCGTACCCACCGACCAGCGGCTTCGCGAACGGGTGCTGGTAGACCGGGACCAGCCACAGCTCGTCGATCGGCTCGATGGCGAGCACGTAGGCGGCCGCGAGCAAGTGGCCGACGTGCGGCGGATCGAAGCTGCCGCCGAAGAGCGCGATCTCAGGCATAGAGCAGGAACCTCTCGCGCTCGCGCGCGAACGCCGCCCGCTCCGCCTCCCAGAGGGCGCAGAGCTTGCCGACCGCTGCCCCCTGCTCCGCGTTCGTCCGGAACGCCGCGCTGCCGGTGAGCAGGTCGATGGCCGGCTTGTCCTCGACGAACTCGTACCTTTCCGTCCGCCAGCGGAACTTCGCCGGGTCCTGTGCGCGCGCGTGCACGATGGCCGCGACCCCGAGCTTGATGGCGTCCAGCCCGCGCGGGTACGCGACGTGGATCTGCACGCCGTGGCAGCGTTGCCCCTTGTGCTTGTCCCAGGTGGGCGTGAAGGAACAGGGGCGGAAGGCGACCCCTTCGAACCGTTCGCGGGCGAGATCGTCGGCGAGCCGCTGCGGATCGAGCCAGGGCGCGCCGAACAGCTCGAACGGACGGGTGGTTCCCCGCCCCTCGGAGAGATTGGTTCCCTCGAGCAAGCACATCCCCGGATAGACCAGCGCCGTCTGTGGCGTGGGCATGTTCGGCGAGGGCATCACCCAGGGCAGCCGCGTCTCCTCGAAGTAGAGATCGCGCCGCCAGCCCTGCATGGGGATCACGCGAAGATCGCAGCCGATCGCCTCGTTGATGAAGCGCGCATACTCGCCGCCGGTCAGGCCGTGGCGAGCGCAGACGGGCCACAGGCCGACGAACGATTCGAAACCCGGGTGGATCACCCCGCCCTCGACCGCGATGCCGCCGATGGGATTGGGCCGATCGAGCACCAGGAAGCGCAGCTTGTGTTTGGCGGCGGCCCGCATGGCGAGGCCCATGGTCGCAAGATAGGTGTAGTAGCGGCTTCCCACGTCCTGGACGTCGAAGATCAGGGCGTCGAGGCCGCGCAGGTGCCCGTCGCGGGGCGTGAGCGAGGCGAAATCCTTGCCGTAGAGGGAGTATTCGGGGACGCCGGTGCGCGGGTCCCGCGCGTCCGCGACCTTCTCGAGGTACTGGATGTCGCCGCGGACGCCATGCTCCGGCCCGAACAGGGCAGCGACGACCTTCTGCTCGTGCAGGACGTCGGCCAGGTGGCGCAGGTCCTCGGTGACGCTGGTCGGGTTGAGGATCGCGCCCGCCCGCAGCCCCTTCACCGCGTCGAGCAACTCGGGGATCCCCAGCATCAGTACGCGTTCCGCGAGAGGAACCCGAAGGCGAGCGTGCGGGCGAGGATCTTCAGATCCAGCAGGAGCGACCAGTGCTCGATGTAGTAGAGGTCGTACTCGACGCGCTTCTGGATGCTGGTGTTGCCGCGCAGGCCGTGGATCTGCGCCCAGCCGGTCATGCCGCTCTTCACCATGTGCCGCAGCTGGTAGCGCGGGATGCGGCGGCGGAACTGGTCGATGAACACGGGCCGCTCCGGCCGCGGCCCGACCAGGCTCATGTCGCCGAACAGTACGTTCCAGAGCTGCGGCAGCTCGTCGATCGAGGTATGGCGAAGCCAGGCGCCGATGGCGGTGACGCGGGGGTCGCGATCCTGCGCGAAGCGGGGACCTTGCGCCTCGGCGTCGGCGCGCATGGTGCGGAACTTCAGCATCCGGAAGGGCTTGCCGTCGAGGCCGACGCGCTCCTGCGCGTAGAGCACCGGGCCGCGGCTGGTCGCCTTCACCAGGATGGCGATGGCGGCGAGCAATGGAGAGAGGAGGAGCAGGAAGAGCCCCGAGAAGACCAGATCGAAGGTGCGCTTGGCGATGGCGTTGATGCCGAGCACGCCCGTCGACTGCAGGTTCACGATGGGAAGGCCGCCGAACTCCTCCAGGCCCCCGAAGAGCGTGGCGTACTGGTAGACGTCGGGAACGAGCTTCACGTCCACCGTGGTGTCCGCGCAGACCTCCATGATCCGCGGCAGGTGGTGCATCGAGCGCGAGGGGAGCGCGACCAGGACCTGGTCCACGCTGCGGCCCTCGAGCATCCCGCGCAGATCGCGGATCGTGCCCACCACTTCCACGCCCGCGACGCTGGTGCCGACGCGCTTTCGGGTCACGCTCAGGCAACCGACGGGGCGGAACCCAAGCTCGCGGTGCAGATCGATCTGCTCCATCACCTGCCGCGCCAGCCGCCCTGCGCCGAGCACCAGCACGTAGCGCAGGTTGTACCCGCGCCTGCGCAGCGCCTGCAGCACTTCCTTGAAGAACACGCGCGCCAGCGAGATGCCGACGAAGCTCAGCGCGGTGAAGAGCGCCAGGGTCCCACGCGAATAGCGGGACTCGCGGATGAAGTAGGTGAGCGCGACGAGAAGCAGCCCGGCGACCAGGGTCGCCTTGAAGACGCCGAATACCTCGTCGAGCGGTGTCTTCTGCCGCTGCGGGCGGTAGAGGCCCAGGGCACGCAGCGATAGAGGCCAGATGATCAGCGCGAGCGAGGCGACGATCAGCGTCTCTACGGGACGCGGCAGCTCCGGGTACGGCCAGGTGCGCGGCGATCCGAAGCGCAAGGCGTAGGCGGCCCAGAAGGCGGCGCCAACCAGGAGCATGTCGAGCAGCACGCGAAGCGCGGTGAAGAGCTGATTGTGCCGCTTGAACATCGCCGGTTGCCCTAGCAAGAGAGGACGCGCCGCGCAAGCAATCGCTCACGCTGCTCGTTCGGCCTGCGCCTGCGCATGTCAGAGGGGCGTGCGACTTCGATCCGTCACTCCGACGGCGTAACCGTCAGGTCGAGGAGCGACGCGCCGCGAAGGACCTTGCACGCCATCGCCCGACCGATGGAAGAGGCACCGAGGAGCCGGTGCACTTCGTCCACGGTCTGTACGGTGGTCCCGTCCAACGAAATCAGGATGTCCCCGGCCTGCAGGCCTGCGCGGGCGGCCGGCTTGTCGGGAACCACTTCCATCAGCTCGACGCCGGTCGTCTGCGACAGCCCATGGTGGCGCGCGATGCGGCGGTCGATCGGCCGCGTCTGCGCGGCGAGACCGAGGACGCCGCGCCGGACCCGCCCATGCTGCATCAGCTCTGCGAGCACCCAGCGCGCGGTGTCGATGGGGACCGAGAAGCTGAGGCCTTGCGCCCCGAGAATCACCGCGGTGTTGATCCCGACGACTCGTGCGTGGCTGTCGACCAGCGGGCCACCGCTGTTGCCGGGGTTCAGCGCGACGTCGCTCTGGATGATGGCGTCCATCAGGC
>MNFJ01000040.1 GCA_001918155.1 Deltaproteobacteria bacterium 13_1_40CM_4_68_19 | reverse complement strand
CGCGATCCTCGGCCGCGAGCGCCGGCAGACCATCAGCGTCCGTCGCGAGGGCGACCGCGCGGTCGTCGAGGCGTCCATCCACCAGCCCGAATTCGGCATCCGGCCCTACACCGCCATGCTCGGAGCGCTTCGCGTCAGGCCCGACGTGGCGGTGAGACTGACGGTTCCCTGGCCGGAATGAGGCTCAGTGGCCCATCGCGGCCGCTCCGGCCCGCGCCTTCCTCGTCAGCAGTACCGCCGGAACCATGATGGCCGTGAAGACCGAGAGCAGCAGCAGCGCGTCGAGGTAGGCGAGGGTCTGCGCCTGTCTGGTCACCTGGCCGTAGAGCTGTCCGTACGCCATCTTCGTCGCCTGCGCCGCCCCGACGCCGAGCTGCTGCAGGTGCTGGGCCATCGCCGAAAGTCGCGCGCTCAGATCGGAAGAAGGCACCACGTGGTCGACGAGCCGCGCCTGGTGGAACTGCGAGCGCCGGGCGATCAGCGTGGTCACGAGCGAGATCCCGATGTCGCCGCCCATGTTCCGCGCCAGATTCACGATGCCGGAGACCTGGTTGTTCTTCTGGGGCGGCACGCCGCTGTAGACGAGGGTGTTGATCGGCACGAACAAGAACGCCAGGCCGCAACTCTGGTACATCCGGATCAGCACGGCGGTGCGGAAGTCGATC
Source organism: Deltaproteobacteria bacterium 13_1_40CM_4_68_19 (assembly GCA_001918155.1). GTDB lineage: Bacteria > Myxococcota > Myxococcia > Myxococcales > 40CM-4-68-19 > 40CM-4-68-19. The sequence continues at coordinate 50,641 of MNFJ01000040.1, read as the reverse complement.
CCCGGATAGAGCGTGTGCGCCATGTGGAACAGCGCCGCCGAGAGGATCAAGAAGCCGAAGGCGATCAGATACCGGGAATCGACCTTCGAGATCAGCCGCCCCACGATCGGCAGCAGGAGGATCACCGTGACTCCGCCGGGCGAGAGCACCATGCCCGCGTCCTGCGCCGAGTAACCCATCCAGACTTGGAGATACTGCGGCAGCAGCACCGTGCTTCCATAGAGCGCCATGCCGAGCACCAGCATCATCAGACTCGAGACCGCGAACGTCCCGTTCTTGAACAGCCGCACCTCCACGACCGGATGCTCCTGGCGCCACTCCCAGAGGACGAAGCTCACCAGCGACACGGCGGCGATGGCGCTGAAGATCACGATGGTGTGCGAATTGAACCAGTCCTCTTCCTGCCCCTTGTCGAGAACGTACTCGAGCGCGCCGAGGCCCACCGCGATCAGCCCGAGCCCGATGGAATCGATCGGACCGACGCGCTTCTTCGCCTCGACGAGGTGCGGAGGGTCCACCAGCACCCGCGAGGAGAGCAGGAGCGACGCGATTCCGACCGGAACGTTGATGAAGAAGACCCAACGCCACGAGTAGTGGTCGGTGATGAACCCGCCCAGCGTCGGCCCGATCGCAGGCGCCATCACCACCGCCATGCCATAGACGGCGAAGGCCATGCCCCGCTTCTGGGGCGGGAACGTGTCCGCGAGGATCGCTTGCTCCGACGGCGCGAGCCCGCCGCCGCCCAGCCCCTGCAGGACGCGGAAGAACACCAACAGGCCCAGGTTCGGCGCCAGCCCGCAGAGGAGCGAGCTGACGGTGAACAGCACCACGCAGGTGAGATAGAAGCGCTTGCGGCCGATGCGCGTCGCCAGCCAGCCGCTGATGGGGAGCACCACCGCGTTGCTCACCAGATAGCTGGTGAGCACCCAGGTGGACTCGTCGATGCTCGCGGAGAGGCTCCCGGCGATGTGGGGCAGCGAGACGTTCGCGATGGCGGTGTCGAGCACCTCCATGAACGTCGCCATCGTCACGACCAGCGCGACCGTCCACGGATTGTGGCCGCCCGTCCAGCCCCGCTCATGGGTGATCCGCAGCGATTCCTCGCCGCTGATCGCCGGCGCCTCCTGCTTCGTCATCGAACGCGGACCTTCGGCTCGGCCGACATGCCCGGGCGCAAGCGCTCCATCTCCGCTTGACCAGACCGGAGCTTGATGCGGACGGGAATGCGCTGGACCACTTTCACGTAGTTGCCGCTGGCGTTCTCCGGCGGCAGCAGGCTGTAGCGGGACCCGGTCGCGCCCGCGAAGCTGTCGACGACGCCCTCGTAATCGCGGTCGATCGCATCGACGTGGACGCTCGCCTGTTGCCCCTGCTGCATCCGCTCGATCTGCGTTTCCCGGAAGTTCGCCGTCACCCACAGCTCGCCGTTCTGGGTCAGCGACATCAGCTGCTGCCCGGGCTGCACGCGATCGCCCACGTTCACCGAACGCTTGCCGATGATTCCGTCCACCGGCGCCACCACCTTCGCATAGCCGAGGTTCAGCTGCGCCTGCCGGAGCTGCGCCCGTGCCAGCTCGAGGTTCGCCTGCCGCACCGACAGACCGGCCTCGCGCGCGACCAGCTGCCGCGGAGCATTGGAGCGCGCCTCCACCAGGCGGGCCTGCGCCGTCTGCAGACGCGCCCGCCGCTGATCCACGCGCTTCTGCGCCGACGCCACTGCCGCGAGCGCCACGTCCGCGGCGCTCGAGCGCTGGTCGAATTCCGCCTGCGGGACCGTATTCGATGCGAGGAGCTGTGCCGCGCGCTCCTGCTGCTGCTGCGCGAAGCGGTTGGTGGCGAGCGCTTGATCGAGCTCGCGTCGCGCGGCTTCCAGATCGGCTTCCGTGTTCGCCACCTCGTCTTCCGCCGACTTCACCGTCGCGCGGTTCGAGGTGGCCGTGATGGAAACCGAGGGCTGCTCCTCCGCAACCGCCGCCTCCGCCTGCGCCGCGGCGGCGCCCGCCTGCGCGACGGCGACCTCGAGGTCGGCGGTGTCCAGCTCGACCAGCAGGTCGCCCTTCTTCACGGCCTGGTTGTCCTCCACCAGCACGCGCACCACCGTGCCGGGGACGCGCGACGACACGGCGGTGATGTAGCCATCCACCTGAGCGTCGTCGGTGTCCTCGAACTTGCGCGCGTGCAGCCACCAGAGGAGCGCCACCACGGCCACGACGGCGAGACCAAGACCGACCCGCAGCCGCATGCGCGACTTTTTCGCCGGTTCGGCGGGCGCGTCCAGCTCGGGCCGCTGCTCGGAGCGCGCCCCGCCGTTGCCCTGGCGCCGCCCTTCTTCGAGCTGCTGTTCTGACATTTCGATCGATTCTCCTGGCCGCGCCCTGGATGCTCCGCACTGCGTCGCCGATTCGGAGGCGTACCCCTACGGAGGATGTCGGTCCAATGACAGGGGTTCTCGAGCGGTCGGCCGACCGGCCTTCCCCCGGTCGATGCGACCAGGAGCGCACGCCCGTTCAGCCCCGCGCGTTCCGGTAGAACGCAGCGTTCAGGGCGTCCACAGTCGGAAACCGCGGATACTCGCCCTTCGCGAGCGCCTCTCTGCTGGGCAGAGGCGTGCCCGCGGTACGGGCCAGGACATGCCCGAGGAACTTCGCGTACGCTTCCTTCGCGGGCACCCCCGGGAAGAGCGATGAAAGTCCCAGCTGGTTGCCGGAGATGCGGATCGCGGCGGGGACCTCGCCGCTCGCTCCCCAGCTGACGATGAAGTCAGTGAGGATGGCGGCGCCCTGCGCGCTCGCAACGACGCCCGCGGCCACGCCGACCAGGCGGTTGAAGTCCACCCGGCGCGTCTCTCCCGACGCCAACCCGACGTGAAGCGCGTCCTCCGCGAGATCGACGAGCCGGCAGGCGAGGACGCGCACCGCCCTACCCGCTCCGTCCGGGGGCGGCGGCGCGGAGGGCACGCTCGCGGGGCGGCCGCCGGACCCGCGGGCGGCGTCGATCTGGGCCAGCATCCCAGGCGCGAGATCCGGCAGCGCACGCGCAGCGTCGAGGTGCGCCTGCCCTTCGCCGTCGCGGCCGGCAGCGAAACATCGCTTTGCGGCCCGGAGCAGCGCCTTGGCCGCGAGCGGGCCCTTCCGGCGCCCGATGGCCGCCTCGAGCTGGGCGGGAAGGTCGCCCGCATCGGAAGCGGCTTCCGTGGCGCCAGCGAGCTGGTAGGCGAGCTTGTCCGGCAGCCGATCGGGATCGAACGCCGAGCCGAGCTCGAGCGCCATGATCCATGCCTGGCCCAGGTCGCCCCTCACCGCGAGATTTTGCAGGAGCGGGATCGCAGGGGCAGGATCCTGCTCGATGCGCGCCAGGCCGATCGCCGCCTCCCGATCGAGCGGGTGCTCGCGCAATACCGTCCGGTAAGCCTCGGCGGCGGCGCGCTGATCGCCGCGGTCGAGCGCTGCCCGGGCCAGCTCGGTGGAGGGATGCTGCGTCCAGGTGGTCTTCTCCTGCACGGCGGGCGCCAGCGCACGCGCTTCGTACCCGCTCTTGTCGACGAGAGTGGCGGCCCCGAATCCGAAGAGAACCCCCCCGATGTGCGCCATCACCGCCACGCCCTCGCTCGAGTGGCTCACGAGGCTGAACACCTCTCCGGCGAACCAGAAACCGCCCCACAGCCAGGCAGGGATCAGGAACGTGCCTCGCCGGACCCACCCGATCATGTACGCCATGCGGATGCGCTTGCTGGCGCACCGGTAGCTGAACGCGCCCATGCAGGCGGCGACCGCGCCCGAGGCGCCCGCCATCAGCACGGGCGATCGCGGGTCGATCCCGAAGTGCGCGAGCGCGGCCATCATCCCGCCCGCGAGGTAGAAGGCGCCGAAGAAGCGGCGTCCCCAGAGATCCTCCAGCAGGGGCCCGACCAGGTAGAAGAAGAACATGTTCCCGAGGATGTGCATCCATCCGAAGTGCAGGAACATGTGCGTGAGCCAACCGGGCTGCAGAAGTCCCCGCGCCGGGACCAGGCCCAGCCGGCGCATCGGGGACGCCTCCGCCGCGACCGCGAAGTCCTCGATCAGCGAGTCGAGATGAGTCTGCTCGAGCGCGCGGGTCGCTTCGTCGACGGTGACCGGCGCCTTCTCGTGCATCTGCTCGATGGTCGCCCGCGCCTCGGGACGCAGATAGTCGTAGACGAACCGCGGCTGGACCGCCAGATACGGGTGCTCCTCGTAGTACCGGAGAATCTCCCGGAAGCCATCGGCGCGCATGCCGTCCGGGTTCCTCGGCGCCACCCAGGTGAGCAGGAACGCGGCTGCGCAGGCGGCGGCGATGCCGATGGATACCGCGGGGACGCGGTCCACCTCTGCGTCCTCGACGCGCACCGGGAAGAGCAGCATGGCGCAACTGTCGCAAAACAGAACGTCGCGGGGAATGTCGGACGCTTGGGGTAGGCTGTGCGGCTGTGAGGGAGCTGGTCACATCCGCAGCTGCGTCGAGCAGGCTCGAGCTCGCCGGGGAATGGCTCCGCAAGCGCGGGCCGGCGGGGCGGGCGCTCGTGGTCGGCGCCACGCAGGAGGCCGCGGCGGAGGTAGTGCGGACTGCGGCGACCGCCGCGGGCGCCGCGTTCGGCTGGCAGCGATTCACGCTGGGCCGGCTCGCGGCTGCGGTCGCGGCGCAAGCGATGTCCGCGCGCGGCCTCTCGCCGCTGTCGCCGCTCGGCGTCGAAGCGGTGTGCGCGCGGGTGGTCCATCAGCTCCGCGGGCGCCTGGGAAAGCTCGATGCCGTCGCCGCTCAGCCCGGCCTTCCCCGCGCCCTGTCGCGCACCATCCAGGAGCTGCGGCTCTCCGGAGCCCGGCCGGTTGGCGACCTCGGTCGCGTCCTCGACGCGTACGAGGCCGAGCTCCGGCAGGCGGCGCTCGCCGACCGCGCCGGCGTCTTCCGGCTCGCGCTGGAAGCGGACTCGCCGCTGCTCGATCTGCCCGCGCTGCTCCTCGATCTGCCCCTGCGCGCCACGCTCGAAGAGCGGTTCGTCGCCCGGTTGCGGGGGCCTGTGCTCGCAGTGGCCCCATCGGCCGATGCGGTGCGCATCGCGCGCGCCCTCGGGACCGCGGCGCGCCCGCTCGCGGAGCCCGCCACGACGTCTCTCGCCCGCGTGCAACAGCGCCTGTTCGTGGAGGGAACGGACGCGATGCCGCCCTTGGGCGACGACGTTCTTCTGCTCTCCGCGCCTGGTGAGAGCCGGGAGTGCGTGGAGATCGCGCGGCTGGTCCGACGCGAGGCGGAGCGCGGCATTCCCTTCGACCGGATGGCGGTCCTGCTCCGCGCGCCAGGCCAATACCGTCCGCTCCTCGAAGAGGCCTTCGCGCGCGCCGGCATCCCCGCCCATTTCGCCTCGGGTACGCAGCAGCCGAATCCCGCCGGGCGGGCCTTCCTCGCGCTGCTCGCCTGCGCTGCCGACGGCCTTTCCGCGCGCAGGTTCGCGGAGTACCTGAGCCTTGGCGAAGTGCCGCAGGCGGTGTCCGGAGCGCCGCCGGACGCGCCGCCTTCCGGAGATCGCTGGGTACCGCCTGACTCGGAGTTGACGGCGCGACCCGCCGCCGAGCCGGCTCCGGCGGCGGAGCCGGGACCACCGGCCGACCTGGACGCGCCGGTCGTCGCCGGAGCGTTGCGCGCTCCCTGGCGCTGGGAGCAGCTCCTCATCGACGCGGCCGTGATCGGAGGCCGGCAGCGCTGGAAGCGCAGGCTGGACGGGCTCGAAGCGCAGCTGCGCGCGACGCTCGCCGCTTTCGCCGAAGACGAAGCAAGAGCGCAGCGGATGGAGCGCGAGCTGGCCGACCTGGCGGCGCTGCGCGAGTTCGCGCTGCCGCTGCTGGACGCTCTCGCTGCCCTGCCGGCGAGCGCGACCTGGGCGGGCTGGATCGACCCTCTCACCGCCCTTGCCACCCGCGCGCTCCGCGAGCCTGCGCGCGTGCTGTCGCTTCTGGCCGAGCTCGCCCCGATGGGACCGGTCGGCCCTGTCTCCCTGGGCGAAGTGCGCGTGGTCCTCGGGCGCCGTCTCACGGAGCTCTCCGTACCGCCGCCCGGCAAGCGCCACGGGAAGGTGTTCATCGCGCCGGTCGCCGCCGCGCGCGGGCTGTCGTTCGACAGCGTGTTCGTACCCGGCCTGGCGGAGAAGCTCTTCCCTCAGAAAGTCATGGAAGATCCGCTGCTTCGCGACGAGGAGCGGCGTCCGCTGGCGGAGTTGGAGACCTCCGAGGATCGGATCGCCGCCGAGCGGCTCGCGCTGAGGCTCGCGGTCGGCGCCGCCCGCGGCAAGCTCGTTCTCTCCTGGCCGCGGATCGATCTCTCGCAAGGGCGTGCCCGCGTTCCGTCGTTCTATGGCCTGGAAGTCGTTCGCGCCGCCGAAGGCACGTTGCCCGGGTTCGCTGACCTCGCCCGGCGGGCAGAGCAGGCGCTGCGGACCCGGGCCGGCTGGCCCGCTCCCCGGGAGGCGGCGGACGCCATCGACGAGGCCGAGCACGATCTGGCGCTTCTGGCGAGCGCGCTGCAGGACCCGAAGGCGAGCAAAGGGACGGCGGCGTATCTGCTGGCGGCGAATCCGCACCTCAGCCGCGCCCTGAGGAGCCGGGCGCGGCGCGGACTGCGCCGCTGGACGCCCGCGGACGGGCTCGTCCAGCCCACAGCAGCCGCTCTCCAGGCGATGCAGGCGCATCAGCCGGTCGCGCGATCCTATTCGCCGACGGCGCTGCAGAACTACGCGGCTTGTCCTTACAAGTTCGTCCTCCAGGCCATCCACCGGCTCGCGCCGCGCGAGGTCCCGGAAGGGATCGACGAGATCGATCCGCTCTCGCGCGGCTCGCTCATCCACGAAGCGCAGTACGAGCTGCTCCGGGAGCTGTCGGAAGCGGGCGAAGTGCCCATCAGGGACCTTCCCGCCGCGCAGCTGCGGCTGGAGGCGGTGGTGGATCGGGTGGCACGGCGGTGGGAGGACGATCTGGCGCCCGCCATCGAGCGCGTCTGGAAGGACTGCATCGCTGGCGTGAAGATCGACCTGCGCGAGTGGCTACGCCGGATGAGCGAGGAGCCGGGGTGGGCGCCGTGGCGCTTCGAGCTCTCGTTCGGGCTGCCCGAGATGTCGCAGCGCGACCCGCACAGCAGCCGGGAGCCGGTCCTGCTGGACGAGGGCATCCGGTTGCGCGGCTCGATCGATCTGGTCGAGCGAGCGCCCGACGGCGCGCTGCGCGCGACCGATCACAAGACCGGCAAAGCCTGGGCGCAGAAGGGGACCGTGATCGGCGGCGGCGCCACGCTGCAGCCCGCGCTCTACGCCCTCGCGCTGGAGAAGCTGTTCCCGGGGACGCGCGTGGAGGACGGCCGGCTCTACTACTGCACGTACGGGGGCGACTTCACCTCGGTTCCCGTGGCCCTCGACGCCACCGCGCGCGGCAGCGTGCAGCAGCTGGCGAAGACCATCGGCGATGCCATCGCGCAGGGTTTTCTTCCGGCGGCTCCTCGGGACGAGCGCGAGTGCGGCCGCTGCGACTACCTCGCGGTGTGCGGACCGTCGGAATGGGCCCGGACCCGGCGCAAGCCGGCCGACGCGCTCGCGCCGCTGGTGCAGCTGCGGGGGATGCCATGAGGGCGCTCGCCGACCAGGCCACCCGCGATCGCATCCGGGGCGATCTCGACGCGTCGCTGATCGTGGAGGCCGCCGCCGGCACCGGGAAGACGACCGAGCTGGTGGCGCGCATCGTCGCCCTGGTGCGCAGCGGCCGAACCACGCTCGACCGGATCCTTTCGGTGACCTTCACCGACCTGGCCGCCGGCGAGATGAAGCTGCGCTTGCGCTCCGAGCTGGAGACGGCGCGCAGCGGCGCCGGCTCCGAGGAGCGCGATCGCTTGACCGGAGCGCTGGAACGGCTGGAGGCGGCGCCCATCGGCACCATCCACTCCTTCTGCGCCGACCTGTTGCGGGAACGGCCGATCGAGGCGCGGGTCGATCCCGTCTTCGAGATCGCCGCCGGCGAAGAGCAGGACCGCCTGTTCGATCAGGCGTTCGACGCCTGGTTCCAACGGGCCATCGCCGATCCGCCGGAAGGGGTGCGCAGGCTGCTGCGGCGCAAGCTGCGCCCCGGGGAGCCGGCGCCGCGCGAGCTGCTCCGGCAGGCGGGGCGGGACCTTTCCGAGCATCGCGACTTCTCGGGCGCCTGGCGCCGGGACGCGTTCGACCGTGAGGCCGGGCTGCAGCAGATCGTCGCGCGCCTCTCGGAGATCGGCGAACTGGCCGCGAGAGCGCAGCGTCCGGACGACTGGGCGGCGCAGTCGGTCATGGGCATCGGGCGCTGGGTGGCGGAGCTCCGGCGCCGCGAGAGCATGCGCGCCCGCGACCTGGACGGCCTCGAAGCGGAGCTTCACGAGCTCTGCCGCCGGCGCCTGTGGAACTGGCGAGGAGGCGGAAAGTGGTTCGCGAAGGACCTGGACAAGGCGTCGGTCCTCGCCCGCCGCGATGCGGTGAAGGCGGAGCTGGAGGCGTTCCTCGATCGCTGCGACGCCGATCTCGCCGCCTGCCTGCGCGAGGAGCTGCGAACGCTCTGCGACGCTTACGAGGACCTCAAGCGCGGCGCCGGATGTCTCGACTTCCTCGATCTGCTCGTGCGGGCCCGGGACCTGGTCCGAGACGACGCCTCGGTGCGCACGGAGCTCTCGCGCCGCTTCACGCACGTCCTGGTCGACGAGTTCCAGGACACCGACCCGCTGCAGGCCGAGATCCTCCTGTTGATCGCCTCGGCGGACCCGGCGGAGTCGCGCTGGAGGAACTCGCGCCCCGCGCCGGGGAAGCTGTTCGTCGTCGGCGATCCGAAGCAGTCGATCTACCGGTTCCGCCGCGCCGACATCGCCCTGTACGAGGACGTGAAGCAGCTCTTGCTCGCCGGCGGCGCAGAACTCCTGCATCTCACCACCAGCTTCCGATCCGTTCCTGCCATCCAGCAGGCGGTGAACGCGGGATTTTCAGGGAGGATGCAGGGCGGGACGCAGGCGAGCTACGTCCCCCTCGACCCGTTCCGCGGAAACCTCGAAGGACAACCTGCCGTGGTTGCGCTGCCTGCCCCGAAGATCTATGGCGAGCGCGAGAAGGTCGCGAACTTCCGCATCGAGCAATCGTATCCGGACGCGGTGGCGGCACTCGTCGACTGGCTGGTGACGAAGAGCGGCTGGCGGGTGAGCGAGCGGGATCGGGCGGAGCCGGTCCCGGTGGAGGCTCGTCACGTCTGCCTTCTCTTCAAGCGCATGCGCAACTACGAGGGCGACCTCACTCGCGCATACGTCCGCGCTCTCGAGGCGCGGAGGATCCCGCACGTGCTCGTCGGCGGACGCTCGTACCACGCGCGCGAGGAGGTGCTGGCGATGCGCGTGGCCGCCACCGCCATCGAGTCGCCCGACGACGAGCTGGCGGTATTCGCGGCGCTCAAGGGACCGCTCTTCGCTCTCGGCGACGACGCGCTGGTGCTCTTCCGCGAGCGCCACGGGCGGCTGCATCCGTTGCGCAAGCGACCCGAAGCGGCGGGCGCGGCGGAAGCGGAGGTCTTCGACGCCCTGGCGCTCCTCGGCGAGCTGCATCTGCGCCGCAACCGCAGGCCGATCGCGGAGACGCTCTCGCGCCTGCTCGATGCGACGCGGGCGCATGCCGGCATCGCCATGCGGCCAGCCGGAGAGCAGGCCCTGGGAAACGTGCTGCGCGTGCTGGAGCTGGCCCGGCGATTCGAGGCCGCCGGCGCGAGCAGCTTCCGCGCCTTCGTGGACCGGCTCGCCTCCGACGCCGAGCGCGGAGAGGCGGCGGAAGCGGCCGTGGTCGAGGAAGGGACCGAAGGCGTCCGCATCATGAGCGTCCACAAGGCGAAGGGGCTGGAGTTCCCGGTGGTGGTCCTCTGCGATCCCTGCGCGCCCCCTGCGCCGCGGAAGCCCTCGCGCCTGGTGGATCCCGAACGCAAGGTCTGGGCGATGCCGCTCGCGAGCTGCGCTCCAGCCGAGTTGCTGGACGACGCGCCGGCGCTTTTGCAGCGCGACCGCGAGGAGGGAGTGCGCGTGGCTTACGTCGCTGCCACCCGAGCGCGCGATCTGCTCGTCGTCCCGGCCATCGCCGATGAGGAACCGGACGCATGGCTCGAGCCGCTCAACGCCGCGATCTATCCGGCTCCGCTGACGCGAGGACCGCCGGGCGCGGCGCCGGGATGTCCGCCCTTCGGGAAGGAAGCGGTGCTCGATCGGCCGGAGGGCATGTTCGGCGTGCTCGCCGTACCACCGGGGCTTCACCGGCCGCAGTCCGGAGCGCACGAGGTGGTCTGGTGGGACCCGCGGGTGCTCGAGCTCGAGCGCGAAGTCGAGAACTGGCTGCGCGAGCGCGACTTGCTGCTCGTGGACGAGGGCGCCGCCCGGCCAACGGCGCAGGCGCACCAGCGATGGCAGCAGCGCAGGAGCGCCGCCATCGAGCAGGGTGCCCGTCCCTCGCTGCGAGTCGATACGGCGACGGCGCGCTCGCTCCCGGCGGTCGCCGGCGAGCCGGTGGAGCTCGCGGCGGTGGAGATCCGCGACTTCTCGCGGCCGCGCGGCCGGCGATTTGGCAGCCTGGTGCACGCCGTGCTCGCCGAGACGGATCTGCGCGCCGGACCCGAGGCGGTCGGTGGCGTGGCGCGAGCGCAGGCGCGCCTGGTCGGCGCCACGCCGGAGGAAGTGGACGCTGCCGCCCGCGCGGCGTTGGCGGCGCTGGCGCATCCGTTGCTGCGGCGCGCTGCCGCTGCGGTGGATTGCCGCCGCGAAGAGCCGGTGGTGCACAGGCTCGAAGACGGCACGCTGCTCGAGGGCGTGGTGGATCTCGCCTTCCGCGAGGGCGGAGAGTGGGTGATCGTGGACTTCAAGACCGATGCGCGCCCGGATTCGCACCCGCAGTACGCGGCCCAGCTGCAGCTGTACTGCCGCGCGATCACGGCCGCGACCGGGCTTCCCGCGCGCGCCGCGCTGCTGGCCGTGTGACGACCAGGAAATCCTGTCGGCCCTGCGCGCTCTGCGGTTGATCCGAAGAGTGGTCGAGCGCATGCGCGCCGGTGCGCGAGCCGCTCACCCGTGACCCTTGTTTTTTTACATGCCGTTCTGGTTCCGTGCGCTCTCAACCAGGGAGGGCACCTTGATCGTCCAGGGCCGCTGCAATACGCGACTCCGCTACCGGTTCGGCAATCTCGGCCAGGCTCGCGCTCACCTGCACGACGCGGGCGGGCGCGCCCTCTTCTTCGTCCCCGACGAAAAGATGTGCCTTCTTCCCGACGCCTCGGTCTGCCTGTCGCTGAGCTTCGAGGGCGGCGAGGTGACGCGGCTGGTGCACGGCCGCGCGGTCGGTGTCGTCGAAGGCGCCGGAACCTGGCTCGAGCTACTCGACATCCGGCCACTGCGCGAGATCTCGGCCACGGAAGCCGTGCGGCGCAGCATCCGGCTCGGTTGCGATGCCCTGGTCGAGGTCCGATCGGACCGGCACGTCGCGTCCGGCCGCATGCTCGACCTGAGCCCCGGGGGCGCTCGCCTCTGCGGGTTGGAAGCGTTCGCCCCCGGCGATTACCTCGAGCTCCGTCTTCTCTCAGCCGACCGGCTGACGTTCCACGACCTCTCGTACGCCCATGTCGTGTGGGTAGAGGAGGGCGAGATGGGCGTCCAGTTCGATCGGGCCGACGCCGTCGGACGCCACGCCGTCGCGCGGCTGCTGGCGGAAGCCGAGGACCTCTGGGCGAGCGCATGGGAACGCGTGCACCCGCCGTCGTGCTGCGCCGACGAGGGAGTCCTGGATCCGCCGCCGCCGCGCCTGGAGCAGCGCGCGTCGGGCGCGAAATAGCGACTTAAACCTTCTTCCCGTGGTGCAGGGGACACGCCTCGAGGGCGGGGTTGGGGTCGAGCGCGTCCCGGCCCTCCACGCGCTTCAGCACCTTGCCGTCGGGACCGATCACGAACGTGACCCGATCCGGATGGTCTCCGTTCTTGACGCCGTATGCCTCCGCGGTCGTCCCCTTCGGGTCGGCGGCGAGCGGGAACGGCAGGTTCAGACTCTGCGCGAAGCGCTTCTGCGTATCCAGGTCGTCCATCGAGACGCCCAGGACCTGGGCGTTCTTGTCGGCGAACTTCGACTGCACATCGCGGAACGCCGACATCTCCTTCGTTCAGCCTCCGGTGAACGCCTTGACGAAGAAGGCCAGGACCAGCGTCTGCCCCTTGTAGTCGTCGAGGGTCTTCTTCCCGCTCGTCGTCTCCATGGAGAACGCCGGCGCCTTCTCGCCGGGCACCACCGCGGCCGCGAGGGCCAGCAGCATGGCATGTGTCATGCGCGAACCCTAACACACCACGAGAACGGCGGTGCCCGCCTGCCTGCTCGCCTGATGAGCGGCCCCGGGCGCAAGCCGCTCTGCCTCCACACGGCACCGATGCGTAAGTTCGCGTCGATGGGGGGCGAGGCAGGTGCGGCCCGGCAGCTTGCCGGGCTCCTTCGCGGCGGCGGAGGTGACCTCGCTGCGCAGCGCGTCGCGCGGCTGGTCGCCGAAGCGTGCGCTGGCGTGGAGCCGGCGGAATCGGCGCGCCAGTGCGCCGCATTGCGCGATTCCATCCTCCAGCTCTGCGAGGACGGAACGCTGACACCGACCGAGGCGCGCCGCCTCTGCCGGGAGGTCGACGGGGCGCAGGCCGCGATGCTGGACGCGCTCTCTTCGCCCCAGCGCGTCCTCGACGCTCTGGAACGAGCGCTTTCCGACACTCCGGCGCGGGACCTGCCCGACCTGGCGGTGCAGGGCGCGTTGTCCGCCGATTCCGCGGCCCTGCTCATCGGCGAGAACGGCAAGCTCGTGATCCGCGCGACCGCCGGCCTGGAAATCCCGCCGGACGCCGCCGATCCGCGCAGCGTTGCCGGCCGCGCGCTGGCGGATGGCAGCGTCGTCGAAGCATCGGACACGGAGAACGCGCGCGCCGTGCTCGCCTTTCCCCTGCAATTCGGTGACGAATTGCTCGGAGTGCTGCGCGTCTCCTCGCGCACCGCCTGGAAGTTCAGCGACGACGAGAAGCGGTTCCTGCGTGCCATCGCCACGCGCGCGGCCACGCTGCTCGCCGGGGACGACCCGCAGGCGCGGCTGCGGCATACCCTGCGGACGTTCGAGTCGTTGATCGAGGCCTCGCCGCTGCCCATCCTCTCCATCGATCGGAACGGGTTCGTCCAGATCTGGAGCCGCGCTGCGGAGGAGTTCTTCGGCTGGCAGCGCCACGAGGTGGTGGGAAAGGCGACCCCCCTGGGATCGCACGACCTGGAGGAGGCGCTCCGCATCCGTCAGGAGATCGACGACGGGCGGGTCATCCGCAATCAGGAGGTGCGCTGGAAGCGCAAGGACGGCACGCACCTCGACCTGGCGCTCTCCGCCGCTCCGCTGCGGGACCCGGCCGGCGCAGTGTCCGGATCGATCGCCATCCTGGTCGACATCACCGACCGCAAGCAGCGCGAGGAACAGGCGGTGCGGACGGCGCGGTTCCGGGAGCATTTCGTCGGCATCGTCAGCCATGACCTGCGCAACCCGCTCACCGCCATCGTCACCTCTGCGCAGCTCTTGCTCCGGTACGGCGAGCTGCCCGAGCGGCAGGCGCGGGTGGTGGCGCGGATCGCCGCGAGCGCCGACCGCATGGCGCGCATGATCGACGACCTGCTCGACTTCGCGCGGTCCCGGCTCGGCGGCGAGTTCCCCATCCATCCGCGCCGCATCGACCTGCGGCAGATCTGCGGGCAGACCGTCGAGGAGCTGGAGTTCGCCTACACCCGCCAGGTGAAGCTCGAGGTCCACGGCGATCCATGGGGAGACTGGGACCCGGATCGGATGGCGCAGGTGATCTCGAACCTGGTGGGAAACGCCGTGCGGCACAGCGAAGGCGACGTGGAGGTGACGCTGCGCGGAGAGAGGGACTTCGTGGTGCTGGAGACGCACAACCGCGGAACGCCCATCCCTCGCGAGGTGCTGCCGCACGTTTTCGAGCCTGGCCGGCGCGGCACCGACCGGTCCGGCGGCCTCGGGCTGGGGCTCTTCATCGTGCAGCAGATCGTGCTGGCGCACGGGGGGAGCATCGAGGTGAGTTCTTCCGAGAGCGACGGGACCACTTTTACCGTCGCCCTCCCCCGCAAGGGCCGCCAGAAGCCTTGAGGTCCAGCCACGCTTCAGATCGGGAAGAGCAGCGTCCGTTACCGGGCGGTGGAGGTCGCGGGCGAGGGGTGGCGGTCGGGGGCGTCGCCGTCGTGGCGGTCGCGGCGAAGGGCGGTCCAGAGAGCCGAGCCGGCCAGCGCCAGCAACACCAGGGCCTGCGCGCACAGTCCTTCGCGCGTCGCGTAGAGGCCGAGCGCGGGCACCTGGAAGGCGCCCCAGATCGTGAGCGGGACCGCGCCGAGGATCTGCAGCGACCGCACGCCGTGACCGACCATCAGCACGGCGAGCGCGCAGAGGAGGATCCCACAAGACAGCAGCAGCGGGCGCGGACGCAATCTGCGGCCCACCCGCTGGAAGGCGGCGACCAGCCCGACCAGCGCGAGAAGTCCCGCCGCCGCGCCGGCCGCCACGGCTGCTCCCGTCCCGGGCACCTCGAGGAGCAGTCCGCGGAAGAAGAGCACCGCCTCGAACATCTCGCGGTAAACGACCATGAAGCTCAGCCCGAGGATCACCGCCGCGCTGCCCGCCGCCATCGTCCGGGTCGAGACAAATGAAACCAGCCGCTTCGCGGAGAGCGCTGCCAGGAGCCAGTGGCTGGCGTACAGGAGCAGCGCGGCGGTGACCAGCTGGAACACGCCCTCCGCCAACTCGCGGCTAGCGCCCGAGAGGTGGACGAGCAGCATCCCCGACGCCCACCAGGTCGCTGCTCCGGCCAGCGACGCCGAGACCCAGCCGACGTGCACCGCGTCGGCGTCGCGCTCGCGGCCGGCCTTGCGCAAGAGCGCGAGCATCGCCGCGACCAACAGCGCCGCTTCCACTCCCTCCCGCAGCGCGATGGCCAGCGCCCCCACGAACGCGACCAGCCCGCCGCCCGCGGAGCGTGCGTCCGCCTTCTCCAGCAGGCCGTCGAGCCGCGCGGCCCGCGCTTCGAGCTGCGCGTCGCGACCGTCGATCGAGGCCCGCAGCGCCAGGAACGCGGCCTCGACCTCCTGGACGATCGGGCCCTCGCGGACGCGCAGGCCGGCCTCGTGAGGTTCGAAGTGATCGAGATAGGCGGAGATGAGCGCCCTGCGCGCGCCCGCCGTGTCGCCGTTGCGGGCGAGCAGGACGGCGCTCTGCACGGCTGCCCGGGCTTGCGCGAGGCCCTGGGCGTTTCGCCGGACATCCTCGGCGAAGGGCCCGCCGCGCAGCGCCGCGAGCGCTTCCTCCTGCTCGCCCGCGGCGAGGCCCGCCGCTGCGAGCCGCCGGCGCAGGTCGTCGTCCGAAAGGGCCGCCAGGTCCGCGTATCGGGTGGGCACCAGCGCGGCGCGCGCCAGTTCGAGACCCCGCGGCGACCCAGCCGGGTGCGCGAGCGAGAGGATGAAGAAGGCGACGTCCCAGCGCTCTTCGTCGGTCAGCCCGGAGTCGAACGCGGGCATCGCCGTCTTGGGGACGCCGTACGTCGCCGCGCTGAAGATGCGCTGCGGGGTCAGCGGCCCTGCCTCCGAGTGGAAGTCCGGGGGCCGGGTCTCGAGCCCGAGGGCAGGGTTGGGATGCCCGTCGATCCCGTGGCAAGCCGCGCACGCTTGCGCGTAGACCTGCGCGCCGCGGCGGACATCGGGAGCCCGCAGGGGCAACAGGACCACGTTGAAACGCTGCACGATCTCGTCGCGCACCGCCTGCGCACTCTGCGCCACCTCCGCCGGCGGTGCGCGCTCCGCCACCCTCTGCCGGAGGGCGTCGAGCCGCTTCGCAAGGTCCTCGCCGCTGCCGTTCACATCTGCGCGAAGCTCGCGGGCCGCGTCTTCGACGAATCCGATCTGTTCGGAATGTTCCGCCTGCGAAAGCACTTCCCCGTGCTCGCCCACGGCCCGCGCGTAGTCGCCGCGGACGTAGTCGAGCAGCGCGACCACGCGGCGCAGCGGTTGCGTGTCGCCCGGCTGCGCGCGCGCCGCAGCCGCGGCGAGAGTGAGACTGAGAATCATTCTCAACATCTGCCGCTAGGATACTGGGCGAGCAGCCAGTTGTCACTCCCCTCGAACCGTGGCAAGTCGTCGCGCTGCACACATGCGGCTGCCCAAGCACTTCATCCGTACACGCGAGGACGGTGCCACCCACACGGAGGCGGCCCACATCCCGGGCGGACGTTCGCTGCGCGACTTGGTGTTCGGCGCGAACGACGGGATGGTGGCCGCGTTCGCGGTCGTCTCCGGCGTCCACGGCGCCACCTTCTCCACCCGCATCGTCCTCCTCGCCGGCCTGGCGGAGCTGATCGGAGGCACCATCGCGATGGGCCTGGGCGCCTTTCTCGCGGTGAAGAGCGAGCAGGAGTTCATCCTCAGCGAGCGGGAACGGGAAGAGCGCGAGGTTCGCGAGTTCCCCGACGAGGAGCGCAAGGAGGTCCGCACCATCTTCGCCCGCAAGGGGTTCCGCGGGCAGGCCCTCGATCAGATGGTGCAACACGTGACCGCGGACCCGGTGTTCTGGGTGGACACCATGATGACCGAAGAGCTCGGCTTGAGCGCGGCGCCGACCGGAGCGCCGCTCCGCTCCGGGCTGGTGGTCGCGGCTGCCTACGCGCTGGGAGCGGCGTTCCCGGTCATTCCCTACGCTCTTCCTGTCGCGGTGCCCACCGCGTTCGCCCTCTCCGTCGGCTGCACGCTCGCGGCCCTGTTCGCGGCCGGCGCGGCGAAGACGCGGATGACCGGCCGCTCCTGGCTCCGCAGCGGCCTGGAGACCGTGTTGGTGGGAGCGATCGCCGCGGCGGCCACGTTCCTGGCCGGAAGGCTGATCGCGGGATGAGCGCGGAGGAGGAGATCTTCGCCCGCGCCCTCCTCGGCGCGTTCCGCCCCGAGTTCGCCGAGCGGGACGCGACGTCGCTCAAAGTCGCCGATCTGATCCTGGACGCCGTCTCCGCCGCGCTACCGCTCACGCGGCACGAGCCTGCCGACGGCGCCCTCGCCGAGCTGGAGCTGCTGGCGCAGGACAGCGACGTCTATGCATGGGACGGCGCGCCGGGCTGGGACGTGGTGCTCGCGCGCGGGCTCGCCCCTCGTCCTCCCCTTCCGCCGGGTCCATCAGTGCTGGACGGCATCGGCGCGCGCCCGGAGCGCACGCAGCAGCGAGGCGAGCTGAAGCGTCGGGCGCACGCGGAGGCAGAACGGCTCGTCGCCTTCGGCCGGGAGTCGGCCCAGGCCCGGGGCGCGGCAGCGGTGGTCGCGGCTCATGCTTCGCTCTTGCGGCTGGTGGGGCTCGCCGCGGCGGCTCCACTCGTGCTCCTTCCCGAAGATCCGGCTGCCGGAGCGCTGCCGGCTGCCCGCACCGAGGACCTGCTCCGCGAGATGGACGCGCGCGGTGAGGCGTTTTCCCTCGCGCACGAAGAATGGCTCGCGCGCCTGCTGGCGGAAAATCCCGCCGCCGCGGCGGAGCCCGCCTTCCGCACCTTCTATGCAGGCCTCTCGCAAGCGCTGCGGGTCGCGCCCGCGCTCCGCCGGTTCCGCGACGAGGCCGCTGCCGGAAGCCTGGCGCAGGACGCCGAGGCGCTGCTCGGCGCGGTCGGCACCTGGCAACCGGTGCGCTGGGCATCGCTCCGTCGCGGCGTGCCCTCGCAGTGGGTCGAAGAGCTCTGTCCGGACGCGCCGGCCGCGGAGCCTGCGTTCCGCCGGCTCTCGCGCGAATGCGACCTTGGGCTCGATGCGTTCTCGCGGCTCTGGTTCGCCAGCGCCGTCTCGCTCACCGGTTTTGCCGCGCTGGCGGCGATCCTGACCGCGCGCTGCGCCGGGATCGTCGCCCTCTGGGAGGAGCTGGGCGGTGGCGCAACGGCGCGCTGACCGTTACGATTTCACGCCGCACGAGGAGGACGCGCAATGGACGGTTGGACTACCGCAGCACCCATCGGCCGGACCCGCACCGCGGAGTTCATGGCGTCGGTGTACCGCTGGATGGCGTTCGGTCTGGCCCTGACCGGAATCGTCGCCTGGGCGGTGACCAACACGCCTGGCCTCCTCTCCGCCTTCTATCGCATCGAGGATGGGCGGCTCGTCGGCGTGACCGGCCTGTTCTGGGGCGTCGGCATCGCCGAGCTGGCGCTGGTCTGGATCTTCGCCTCCGTCGTCCAGCGCGCCTCGCTCGGCGCCGCGGTAGGGATGTTCCTCGCCTACTGCGCATTGTCCGGCGTCACCTTCTCCGTCTACCTCCTCGCGTATACCGCGACGTCCATCGCCTCGACGCTGTTCATCACCGGCGGCGCGTTTTTCGGCCTGTCGGTCTACGGAACGGTGACGAAGCGGAACCTCGACGGGTGGCGCAGCTTCCTCTTCATCGGGCTGATCGGGATCATCCTCGCCAGCCTGGTGAACCTCTTCCTCCGCAGCAACGGGCTGGAGTTCGTGATGTCCTGCGCGGGCGTCGTGATCTTCGCCGGGCTCACCGCGTACGACACGCAGAAGCTGCGCGCGCTCGGCGAGCAGGGCGAGGAGCGCCACGCGCTGATCGGCGCGCTCGCGCTCTATCTCGACTTCGTGAACCTGTTCCTCTTCCTGCTCAGGTTCATGGGCCGCCGCCGTGACTGAGAGCGCCCCACGGCGCTTCGACCGGGGGGCCTTCTTCGACGTCGACGGCACGCTGGTCTCGACCAACGTCGTGGACGCGTACGCGTATTACGTCTTCCACCGGGGCACCATCTTCGGCACCGCGCAGCGCTTGATCCGGGGGCTGGCGCTGGCGCCGATCTACGCCATCGCCGAGCGGGTGAATCGCAAGGTCTTCAACGAGTTGTTCTACCGCGCCTACCGCGGACTGTCCGAGGACCGGCTGATCGAGCTGTCGCAGGACCTCTGCGACAAAGTGCTCAAGCCCGCGGTCTACCCGGGAGCGCTGGACATCATCGCCGAGTGCCGCAAAGCAGGATGCAAGATCGTCCTCTGCACCGGTGCCATCGACATCACGATGCGGCCGCTCGTCGACTACCTCGGCGCCGATGATCTGATCGCCAACTCGCTGCAGTTCGTAGAGGGATTCGCTACCGGCAAGGTGATCCCGCCCATCGTGGAAGGCGCGAACAAGGCGAACCGGGTCCGCGAGTATTGCGTGCGCCATGGCCTGCGGCTCGATCTCTCGCACGCGTACAGCGACTCGCTGTCCGACTACCCGATGCTGACCGTCGTGGGCAGGCCCACCGTGGTGAACCCCGATCGCAGGCTGCGCTCGCACGCCCGCGCGTACGAATGGCCCATCCTCGATCTCACACTGACTGGCCGTAGACACTTGCCGCGGTAACCATCCGCTGTCTGCCCCAGACGGAGACGCGCGACCTCCACCGTTTGTCCCCTTGCCCCCGCTCGCCCCGTTACCCAGCTTGCTTGCATGCGCTGCTGGGGGGTCCTGGTCGCAGTGTCGTTGTCGTTCGCCTGTCGACAGTCGTGGATGGGGTCCGTCCTCGACGTCCGGCCGGATGGGGGTGACGGAGGACCCGGCACAGTCCCCCCGACTCGCTGGCCTCCGTCTCGCTCCGGCTATAACAATCCAATCCCGGCCGAGAACCAGCGGTCCGGGGATCCTGCCTGGGACCGCGGCTTCAACCGGTCGAACCGCGGGCAGCTCGAAGCCTACGCCGATCGGGTGAGCGCGAACGCGGGCGATACGATCCAGCTCATGGTCCGATCGGACCGCACCGGCGCGAGCGCGAGCTGGGCCCTCTTCAGGCTCGGTTGGTATGGCGGAGCGGGCGCGCGCCGGATCCTGAGCTCGTCGCGGCCCGTCTTCGTCGGGGCGCAACCGGCCTGCCCGCCCGACGCCGCAACCGGGCTGGTCCGCTGTTCCTGGATGCCGTCGTTCACGGTGAGCCTGCCACCGGACGCCGTCAGCGGGCTGTACGTCGTCCGCATCGTGCGCGATGACGCGTTCGCGGCGCTGATTCCCCTGGTGGTGCTCGACGCGGAGGGTAAACCCGGGACCTCGGAAGGCACGGTGTACACGGCCCCGAGCGGCGCGCTGGTCTTCCGCGCGGGCAGCATCTTCTGGGCGCGGGGCGTCGACGGCCCGCTGCGCGATGCGCGGGTCGAGCGGATGACCGCCAATCTGCTGAAGCTCGGACTCGACCTCCCCGTTCCGGCGGCGCTTTCGTCCGTCAGCGGGGGCCCATCCGACCCGCCGAGCGGAATGTGGGCGAGTTCGGTTCGCACGGTGGCCGGCGGCATGTCCGGGCCCACCGGCGTCGCGCAACTGCCGGACGGCACGTTCGTGATCGCGGATGCCCGCGGGCACCGGATCTGGCAGACGAACGGAGCGGGAACGGTCTGGCCATACGCAGGCGACGGACACCCGAACGGAAGCTCGCGGTTCGACAACGTGCCTGGCCTGTCGGCGCGCTTCTTCGCCCCCACGGCCGTCCTCCCCGACGCGGCCGGCAACATCTACGTGGCCGACACGCACAATTGCGTCATCCGGAAGATTGGAAACGACGCAAGGCGCACGGTGACCACCGTCGCGGGCGCCTTCATGGTGGAGGGATACGCCGACGGCATCGGCGCCGCCGCCCGCTTCGGGTTGCCGATGGGGATGGCCTGGCTCGACAGCACGCACGTCGTGATCGCGGATTCCTCCAGCGCGGCCATCCGTGTGCTCGATGTGCAGACGCGGGCGGTGACTACGCTCGCCGTCTCGCACGGCCCCGATGAAAGAGACGGCCCAGGCCTCACCGCTGCGTCCTTCCAGCGCCCGACGGACGGATCTTCTTCGTCGCCAGCCCGTCCGGGACGGTCAAGATGATCGGCACGGATGCTTCCCGCACCGTGACCACGCTGGTGGCGGGCGGACTCGGCTTCGCCGACGGCCCCGGGACTGGCGCGCGACTGCTGCCGCAGATGGGACTGCTCTGGCTCAATGGCGCACTGATCGTCTCGGATCCCGGGAACCAGCGACTGCGGTGGGTTTCGCCGGGGGCAACCGCGGGCAGCACCACCGTCAAGACCTGGGCCGGCAACGGCCGGAGCGGAACGGACGACGGGTCCGGATCCGCCGCGGCGTTCGAAGTGCCGCTCGGGCTCTGGAACTCCAAGGACGGAAACGTCTACGTGGTCGACGGCACCGCCGGGACGCTCCGGGCCGTCCGCCCCTGACTGGCTTGCCAGCGAGCGTCCGCGGGTGCGACGAGATCGCCCTGAAAGGAAGCGCACTTGCCGGGATGGCGGGAAGCTCGCCCGGATGGCAGGCATCCTGGCGGCCCTGGTCGGGCTCGCCGCCTTGGGGTCGGGCAAGAGGCTCGCCTGAGGGCGCCGCCGTGCAAGGAAGTGTGACTTTCAGGTAAAACCGCCGTCCCATGCGCTCGCTGGACCGGCTCCGCCAGAGCTACGACGAGGAATCGCAAGTCGTCATCCAGGAGAAGCGCTCCCCGCCGCGCATGCTCTTCTCGGACACGGAGGTCCTCCTCGAGGAGGTCCCGGTGGGAACGCGGGTCGTCTTCCCCAACCCCCCGGTCGAGGAGCTGGCCAACTGGCGCGCCGCGATCCGCTGGGCGATCAATCATCCCGAAGGCTGCGACCCCTTGCACGCGCAGTTGCGCCCCGGAATGAAGGTGGTCATCGCCATCGACGACATCTCGCTGCCGCTGCCGCCGATGCGCACGCCCGACGTGCGGCAGTTCATGCTCGAGATCGTGCTGCAGCTGCTCGCCGACTCCGGCGTCGACGACGTGCACTTGCTCATCGCCAACGCTCTGCACCGCCGCATGACCGAAGCGGAGATGCGACGAATGGTCGGCTCGAGGATCTTCGCTGCGTACTATCCCGATCGCTACACGAATCACGACGCGGAGGAGCCGGGCGCCATCGTCGAGGTCGGGACCACGGAGGCGGGCGAGAAGGTCCGCATCTCGCGCCGCGCCGCCGAGGCGGACCTGCTCATCTACCTGAACGTCAACTTCGTCCCGATGGACGGGGGCCACAAATCGGTCGGTACCGGGCTGACGGATTATCTGGGGCTGCGCGCGCATCACACGCCCCAGGCGATCCGCGGCTCCAAGAGCTACATGGAGCCGAAGCACTCCGAGCTGCACAGCTCCGTCGATCGCATCGGACGCCTGATCGACCAGCACCTGAACGTCTTCCACATCGAGACGGCGCTGAACAACAAGATGTTCGACGGGCCGATGGCGTTCCTCGGCAAGCGCGAGGAGGACTTCAGCGACCTCGACCGGGCTGCCCTGGCCGGACTGCGCTGGACGCTGCAGAGGGCACCCCGGGCGCTGCGGCAGAACATCTTCCACAGGGTGCCGGCTGCTTACGGTCTGATGGCATGCGCGGCGGGCCGCACCGAGCTCGCGCACGAAAAGATCCTGCAGGCGATCCGGCGGCAGCTCTTCGTCAAGGTGCGCGGCCAGGCGGACATCCTCATCGCAGGCATTCCCTACATCAGCCCGTACAACGTCAACTCGATCCTGAACCCCCTGCTCGTGCAGGTGATGGCCTGCGGGTACTTCTTCAACATGAACCGCGGGATCCCGCTGGTGAAGAAGGGCGGGACGCTGATCGTCACCCACCCATGCATGGACGAGTTCGACCCCGTCCAGCACCCGAGCTACATCGAGTTCTTCCATCGCCTCCTGCCGGAGACGACGGACGCGATGACGCTGCACATGAAGTACGAGCGGGAATTCGCCCAGAACCCCTCATACGTGCACCTCTACCGCAAGGGCAACGCGTACCACGGGGCCCACCCGTTCTACATGTGGTACTGGGGCGAGAACGGCCGCCAGCACCTCGGCCAGATCATCGCCGTCGGGACGGAGAACACCCACGTTCCCGAGCTGATGGGCTGGGAGCGCGCGGACACCCTCGCGGAAGCGATCGACATGGCGCGCGGCCGGCAGGGCCGCTCGGCGGAGATCACGCTGATGCATCACCCGCCCATGGTGATGACGGAGGTGGCGCTCGCCGGGGGCGAAGGCGTGCGCCAGCTTCCCGAGCATGGCGGAGGACCCCTGACCAAGCCCGCGATCGCGGCGAAGGAAGAGCCTTGAGCATCGATCTCGAGAGGGCCTTCCGGGGCCACGAGATCCTCATCACCGGCGTCACCGGCTTCCTCGGCAAGGTCGCGCTGACGATGCTGCTCGACCGCTACCCCGACGTGGGGAAGATCCACGTGCTGGTCCGCCCCCGCGCCGGCGGGACCGCCCACGATCGGTTCTTCGGCAAGGTCGCCTCCTCGCCTCCCTTCCGTCCCTTGCGCGAGCGCCACGGCGAGCGGCTGGAAGCGTTCCTGCGGGACAAGTGCGTGCCACTCGCGGGCGACGTGACCGATCCGATGCTCGGGCTCTCCGGAGAGCAGGTCCGCAAGCTCAACGGGAAGCTCGCGTGCGTCATCAACTGCGCCGGGTTGGTCACGTTCAATCCGTCGCTCGAGCTGGCGGTGCGCGTGAACACCGAGGGCGCGCGAAACGCGGCCGGGCTCTGCAAGGCGACCGGCGCCACACTCGTCCACATCTCTACCTGCTTCGTCGCGGGCACCCGCCGGGGCCCGGTGTTCGAGGATGAACCGCTCATCGGCAGCTATCCGAAGGCGCACGACCTGGACGAGGCCGCGCACGTCCCCTTCGTCGTCGAGGCGGAGCTCAAGGACGTCGACGCCTTGGTGTCCCGGCTGCGCGCGCAAGCCGACGACGGCGCGCTCGCTGCGCAGTTCCGCGCCGCCGCCGTCCGCCGCCTCGAGGACGAGGGCCGGGACCCGAAGGACCAGAAGGCGCTGGGGCTCGCCGCGGGCCGCGAGCGCAAGGTCTGGCTCTCGCAGCAGCTGGTGCAGGCAGGCATGGAGCGGGCCCGCGCCTGGGGTTGGCCCAACACGTATACGTACACCAAAGCGATGGGGGAGCAGGCCATCGCGGCCAGCGGCTGCCAGTACGCGCTCGTCCGGCCCGCCATCGTGGAGAGCGCGCTGCGCTTTCCCTTCCCGGGGTGGAACGAAGGGTTCACCACCTCGGCGCCGCTGGTGTTCATGGGCCTGAACGGGCAACGCGTCTTCCCGGCGGGGCACAAGCGGGTGCTCGACCTGATCCCCGTCGATCTCGTCGCCGCCGGGATCCTCGGCGTGGCCGGGGCGGCATGCGCCGGGCGGCTCCATCATCGCGTCTTCCAGCTTGCCTCCGGCGACGTGAACCCGTTCTACGTGCGCCGGTCCGTCGAGCTGGTCGCGCTCTACAAGCGGCGGAAGATGGACGAGCGCGTCGCGGAAGGAAAGAGGAGCGCGTTCGAGAACTGGATCGACACGTTCCTCGAACCCTACCCCGCGTCGAAGGAGCTCTACTTCGTCTCCAGCACGCCGTTCTTCCGCGCCGCGGCGAAGGGCATGCGCAAGCTCATCGCCGACCACGGCGCGTCCTGGGGCGCGCCGCACACGACCGCATTGCTCGCCCGCGCGGACCAGGCGCTGGAGAGCGTGGATCGGCAGCTGGCAATGCTCGAGACCACCTGGGACCTCTTCCTTCCCTTCGTCGCCGGCGAACGCTTCATCTTCCAGTGCAAGCACACGCGCGAGCTCTGGGCGCAGCTCTCGGAAGACGATCGCGCGAAGCTCCCGTGGGATCCGGAAGCGATCGACTGGCGCCAGTACTGGATGGAAGTCCACATGCGCGGCCTCGAGGAGTGGGTATTCCCCGGGCTCGAGGAAGAGAGGAAGGCCCTCAAGCGCGAGGTGGCGCAGCCGAAGGACCTGCTCGCCCTCCTCGCGGCGTCCGTGCATGCCTTCGGCCCGCGGGTGGCGCTCCGGTTCTATGCCGGCGAGGACGGCGCCGCGGAGCTGGCGCGGACGCGCGACGACCGGATCTCTTACGACGAGCTGGCCCGGTTCTCCGACCGCGCGGGCCGCGCGCTGCAGGCCAGAGGCGTCAAGCCGGGCGACCGCGTGCTGCTGATGTCCGAAAACCGCCCGGAATGGGCCATGGGCTATTTCGGCATCCTCAAGGCCGGCGCGGCCGCCGCTCCTCTCGATGAGGGCCTCTCCGCGCAGGAGGTGGGAAATTGCGCCCAGGCCGCCAAGGCGGCGATCCTGCTCGCGAGCCCGCGGGTGGCGGAGCGGCTCGGCCCGCTCCCCGGACTGCGCACGCTCACGCTGCCGGAGGCGCTGCGCGGCGCGGACGAGGCGGAGCTGCCGCCGCTGCGCAAGAGCGCGAGCGCGGACGACGTGGCTTCCCTGCTCTTCACCAGCGGCACCACCGGAAAGCCGAAAGGCGTCCTGCTCACGCACCGCAACTTCGCCTCGCTTGCGGCGAAGATCGCCGGCCTCTTCGATCTGCGCGTCGGCGAAGGCGTGCTCAGCGTCCTTCCTCTGCACCATACCTTCGAGTTCAGTTGTGGTTTGCTGGTCCCCCTGATGCTCGGAGCGGAGATCACTTATCTGGACGAGCTGACGGCGGAGCGGCTGTCGGACGCGCTCGACACCGGGCGCATCCATGCCATGATCGGGGTGCCCGCGCTCTGGCAGCTCTTGCACCGCCGCTTGACGCAGGAGCTGGCCTCCCGCCCGCGCGCGGTGGAGGCGGCGATCCAGGCCGCGATGGCGCTGCACGGCGAGCTGCGGAATCGGACCCCCTTCAACCTCGGCAAGCTCCTCTTCTGGCCCATCCACAATCGCTTCGGCGGCAAGCTGCGGCTGCTCGTCTCCGGGGGAAGCACCCTTCCCGAAGAGGTGCAGCGGGCGTTCCACGAGCTGGGCTTCGATCTGACTGAGGGATACGGGTTGACGGAGGCCTCGCCGGTGCTCTCGGTGTCGATGCCGGCGAACAGGCTGCGCAGCGGCACCGTCGGGCCGCCGCTCCCCGGCGTCGAGATCCGGATCGAGAATCCCGACGGGGACGGGGTAGGAGAGGTGCTCGCCAAAGGTCCCAACGTCATGGCCGGCTATCTCGACGACCCGGTGGCGACGCACGAAGTGCTCGCGGACGGCTGGCTGCGCACGGGCGATCTCGGCAGGCTGGACGAGGACGGGCACCTGACGCTCGTCGGCCGCAAGAAGGACGTGATCCTCGACGCGAGCGGCAAGAACGTCTATCCGGACGAGCTCGAGGAGCTGTACGGGAGGACGGCGCTGATCAAGGAGCTGTCCGTCGTCGGCCTGCCGGACGGGAAGGCCCACGAGCGCGTCGCCTGCCTCTGCGTGCCCGCGAGCCGCGACGACCGCGCAAAAGTGGAAGAGCACTTCGCGAAGATCTCGGCCGAGCTGCCGTTCTGGAAGCGGGTCAAGGTGCTCCATTTCTGGGAAGGCGACCTCCCGAAGACGGCGACGCGGAAGGTGAAGCGGCCGCTGGTCATCGCCGAGCTGCTGCGGCTGGAGAAGGCCACGGCGGCGGCGACGCGGCTCGCAACCGAACCGGCCGGTAGCGACGCGTGGCTGTACGATCTGCTCGCCGATCTCGCGCAGAGGCCGCGCGGCAGCGTGACCGCGCAGACGCGCCTGGTTGCCGACCTCGGCTTCGACTCGCTGCTGGTCGCGGAGCTGACGGTTGCGCTGGAAAAGGCCGGGGTGAAGGCGCCTGCGGAAGCGGAGTCCGCGACCCTCGCCACGGCGGGCGAGCTGGCGCGCCGGTTGGAGAAGCGCGAGGACGCCCCGATCCCCGCGAGCGGGCCGGTCCGGGAAAGGAGTGACGCCGACATCTTCGTGCCCGGCGCGGTCGCCGCGGCAGGGCGCACCGCCATCGGGTTCTTCCAGAAGGCGCTCTACGGCGGCATCTTCCAGGCCGAAGTGAGCGGCCAGGCCAACGTGCCCGCGAACGGCGCGTTCCTCGTCGCCGCGAACCACGCCAGCCACCTCGACGTCGGGCTGGTGAAGATTGCCCTCGGAGAGGAAGGGACGAAGCTCGCCTCGCTCGCCGCGCGCGACTACTTCTTCGACAACCCCTGGAAGCGCGCCTGGTTCGGCAACTTCACGAACCTCGTGCCCATCCAGCGTCGCGGGTCGCTGAAGGAGTCGCTGCATACGGCGGTGCGCACCCTGGAACTCGGGTACCACCTGCTCATCTTCCCGGAAGGGACCCGTTCGCCCGACGGCGCTCTTCAGGATTTCAAGCCGGCCATCGCGTATCTGTCGTTCGCGGCGGGAGCCGACATCCTTCCCGTCTACCTCGAGGGGACGCATGAGGCGATGCCGAAGGGCGCGTTCCTTCCCGACCCGCGCAAGCGGCGCAAGCTGGTGGTGCGCATCGGCCCGGTCCTGCGCTACGAGGAGCTGCGCGCTTCGACGCAGGGGCTGGCGCGGTCCGCGGCGCACAAGGAAGTGACCCGTCTGGTGCGGCTGGCGATCGAGGCGCTGCGCGACGGCAAGCCGCCGCCGCAGATCGGCCGGCCGGGGCGGCTCCTGGAGGCCTCGCGGTGAAGCTGCTCGTGACCGGCGCGACGGGATTTCTCGGGTCCACGCTGGTCCCGATGCTGCGCGAGGCCGGACACGAGGTGCGCCTGCTGGTGCGTTCGGGCGCCGCCGTTCCAGACCCGGAAACCATCAAGGGGGACGTGCGCGATCCCGATTCCGTGCTGCGCGCGCTGGCCGGCGTCGAAGGCGTGTACCATCTCGCGGGCCTGGTCAGCCGCGATCCCGCAGATGCCCGCAAGATGTACGAGCTGCATGTCGACGGCACGCGCAACCTCCTGACGGCGGCGGCGCGGGCCGGATTGAAGCGGATCGTGCTCGCCTCCTCGTCGGGGACCATCGGCGTGTCGCGCGTGCGGCGGGTCGCCAGCGAAGAGGACGACTACCCGATCGAGACGGTGGGCAGATGGCCGTACTACCTGAGCAAGATCTACGAGGAGAAGATCGCCATCGATTTCGCGCGCCGCGGCCTGCCGATCGTCATCCTCAACCCATCGCTCCTGCTCGGCCCTGGAGACGCGCGGATGTCGTCCACCCAGGACATCTTCCGCTTTCTCATGGGTCGGATTCCGGTGATGCCCCGGGGCGGGATCTCGTTCGTCGACGTGCGCGACGCGGCCCGGGCATTCGTCGCGGCGCTGACGCGGGGGGACGTCGGCGAGCGGCATCTGCTCGGCGCCGCGAACTGGGAATTCAGCGAGTTCTTCGCGCGGCTCGGCCGGATCGCGCACCGGGGGCCGCCGCTGTTACGCATGCCCTCGCCGCTGAAAGTGGCCGCCGCCCACTGGATGGAGCGTTGGGCCCGCGACCAGGGCCGCGAGCCCGACCTGCCGGCGAGCGACGTGGAGATGGGCGAGTGCTGGTTCTTCATCGACTCCAGCAAGAGCCAGCGGCTGCTCGGATTCGAGCCCCGCGATCCCGTCGAGACCCTGACCGATACGGTGCGCTACGTGCGGCGCCACTTCCTCGCGAAAGGCGCCTAGCGTGTTCTCTTGCCTGCAGCGCCACCAGCACGGCACCGCCGCCGAGCGGGACGGCTGCGACGCCCGGGTGCACGACGCGATGTCGCTCTTGAAGATGGCTCGAGTGGGTTTCACCGGCCCCGCCAAGATCCGCCGGGTGTACGAGCCTGGCCGCGCCCAGCAGCGCGGCGGCCTCGAGGTGGTCGTCTTTTCCGAAGAGCAGATCGTTCCTTGGGAGCTCGATCGCACTGACGAGGAGGAGTGATGCTCCTCTACCTGGCACGACACGCGCAGACCGCTTCGTCCGCGGTGGACTCTTTCAACGGCCGCCGTGAGCTGCCGCTCACCGAACGAGGCCAGCAGCAAGCCCGCAAGCTCGGGCAGAGGCTATCGGCCGTCCGCTTCGCGGCGGTGTACCGCTCGCCCCTCGGCCGCACGGCGCAGACGGCCGCGCTGATCGCCCCGATGCTCTCCGCGCAAGTCGTTCCCGGGCTGACGGAGATCGATTACGGGGAGTGGGAAGGGCTGTCGCCGGAACAGGCGCGCGAGAGAGATCGGGAACGGTACGATGCATGGGTCGCCGATCCGCTGGCCGTTTCGCCGCCTGGTGGCGAGACCGCAGCCCAGGTCGCGAGCCGTGCGCTCGCCGCCCTGGAGGAGATCCGCTCGCGCCATGAAGGCTCGCCGCTTCCGGTCCTGGCGGTGTCGCACAAGGCGACGCTGCGCATCCTCGGCGCCGCCCTCACCGGCGGGCCGATCGGCAAGTACCGGCTGCGCTGGCCTCAGGACGAATGCGCGCTCAACCTGGTCGAGCTGCGGGCAGGACGGGATCCGTTCCTGCGCCTCTGGAACGATACAGGGCACATCGACCCGGACCCGGCGGCGGCCACTCGCGCCGGCAAGTAGCCAACCCGCCTTCCCGGTCTCGTCAGCGCCGCTCGAACAGGAACGCGCAGTCTTCCTTTCGGGCGCCGGAGGCATCCGCGACGGCGAACTGCCGGCGCTTGCCGATGGTCGAGAAGGCGTACATCACGGCGCTGCCGTATCGGCCCGCCTTGTCCAGCGCGTAGAAGCTGATGTCGAACTTCGGCCGGCCGTTGGCGAAGAGCAGCCGCTTCTCGCGAGTGGTGCGGGCGATGCGCTCGAGCGTCATCAGGCATGCCTCGCGCGGGTGCTTGCCCTGGCGCATGAACTCGACGATCAGGTGGCCGCCGCTGACCAGGATGTTCGCCTCGCCGCGGCCGGTGCCTCCGGCGGATCCTACCTCGTTGTCGGTGAAGCAGCCGGCGCCGATGATCGGCGAGTCGCCGACACGGCCCGGCATCTTGAAGAACAGGCCGCTGGTGGAGGTGCAGCCCGCCAGATCGCCCCGGGTGTCCACCGCGGACAGATGGATGGTGCCGCCGCTCTGGGGCCTGCGGAAGTCATCCCAGCCGAACTGCTCGATGAACTCCTTCACTTCCGGCGGGTAGCGGTCCGGCTCCGGCTCCAGCCACTTGTCCTTGTCGGAGAGGTTCTGCTTCCAGAACAGCCACACCTTGCGCGCTTTCTCCGTGAGCAGGTTCTCGTTGCCGAATCCGTTCACGGTCGCGAAATGGCGGGCGCCGGGACCGACCAGGAGCACGTGATCGGTCGTCTCCATCACCAGCTTCGCCACCTTGGTCGGGTTCTTCACGCCCTCCAGCGCGGCCACGGCGCCGGCGCGTCCGGACGGCCCGTGCATCACGCATGCGTCGAACTGCACCACGCCCTCTTCGTTCGGAACTCCACCGTACCCGACCGTCATGTCCGCGGGGTCGTCCTCGACGAGGTTCACGCCGGCGACCGCCGCGTCCAGCGGATCGGCCCCCTCTTGCATGCGCCGCAGCGCCAGCTCCACGGCGCGCAACCCATTCGCGGAGGAGATCGCGACCGGCCGGCCACCTTCTTTTCCCTGGGCCTGGCCGGTCTGCGCCAAGGCGGCCACGGCCGCCGTCGTGCGGAGCAGCTCGCGCCTCGAGAGCCTCACTCGCGCTCCGGCGAGGCGACGCGCTCGTCCGTCATCTGCGTCACCTTAGACCACAGGCGAGGCGCAGGCGCGGCACTTTCGCGCGGACGCCGGGATCGTTTCCAGGCATTGCGGGCAGCTCTTCGTCGCAGGCGCCGGGGCGGGCTTTTCCAGGAACGCCTTGGCGAGCAGGAAGACCACCAGCGCGATGACGAAGAAGTCGATCACGCGTCCGGCGAGATCGCCGTACTTGATCGCATTCTGGCCCGAGAGCGTGAGCTGCGCCGCGCGCCACTCGCCGCCCGGAAGGACGAGCCCGATCACGGGCATCAGCACGTCCTCCACGATGCCGGAAACGACCTTCCCGATGGCGGCTCCGATGATCACGCCGATCGCAAGCGCGAACGCATTCTGCTTGAGCAGGAACTCGCGAAATTCCTTCGTGGTCGAGGTCATGCCGTCACATCGCATGCGGGCGGCCAGGCGAGCAAGGCGCGGTTGTGGGCGGCAACGTTGCGTGTTATCCCCAAACCGGATGGATCGCCCGCAGATCTCCGTCGTTATTCCACTGTTCAACGAAGTCGAGAACGTCCGCCCGCTGCTCGACGAGCTTTTCGGCGAGCTGACCAGGCTCGGCCGCTCGCACGAGGTGATCTGCGTCGACGACGGGTCCCGCGACGGGACGTTCCAGGAGCTGTCGCGCCTCGCCGCCGAGCATCCGGAGCTGCGCGTCATCCGCTTCCGCCTCAACTTCGGACAGACCGCCGCCATGAGCGCCGGCATCGAAGCGGCGCGCGGCGAGGTGATCGTCCCGATGGACGGCGATCTGCAGAACGACCCCGCCGACATCGGCAAGCTGCTCTCGCAGCTCGATACCGGATACGACGTCGTCTCCGGCTGGCGGAAGAACCGGCAGGACAGGGAGTTCGGCCGCAAGCTGCCCAGCCGCATCGCCAACTGGCTGATCTCGTCGATCTCCGGAGTCCGCCTGCACGATTACGGATGCTCGCTGAAGGCGTACCGGCGCGACGTGCTCCGCGACGTGAAGCTGTACGGCGAGATGCACCGCTTCATCCCCATCTACGCTTCCTGGCAGGGAGCTCGCGTCAGCGAGATGGTCGTCAACCACCGCTCGCGTCGCGCCGGACGCTCCAAGTATGGACTCTCCCGCACGTTCAAGGTGGTGCTGGACCTGATGGTGGTGAAGTTCCTCGCCAGCTTCGCCACCAAGCCGATCTACGTGTTCGGAGGATTCGGTCTTCTCTCCTTCGCCTGCGCCCTCGCCGCGTTCGTCCTCGCGCTGTACTACAAGCTCGCCGGGTTGAAGAGCTTCGTCCAGACTCCGCTGCCGCTGGTCACGGTCATGTTCACCCTGGTCGGCGCGCTCAGCCTCCTCATGGGTCTCCTCGCCGAGCTCGTGGTGCGCACCTACTACGAGTCGCAGGGCAAGCGCCCGTATCTCGTCGCCGAGGAGCTGAACCGGCCGGAGAAGCCGCTGCCGCGGGCCGTGGGACAGTAGATGTGCGGCATCTGCGGCGACGTCGATCTGGCGGGCACGCCCGACGCGGAGGGCGTGCGCAGGGCCGCGCGCGCCATCGCCCACCGCGGCCCGGACGCGGAAGCGTTCTTCTTCGACGGCCCCGCCGGACTCGGCCATCGCAGGCTCGCCATCCTCGACCTCGAGTCCGGAGACCAGCCGATGGTCCGCGATGCCGTGGCGGTGGTCTTCAACGGCGAAGCGTACGATTTCGCCTCGCTCCGCGAGGAGCTGGGCGGGAAGGGACATCCCTTCAGCAGCAGAAGCGATACCGAGGTCGTGCTGCGCGCATACCTCGAGTGGGGCGAGGACTTCGCCGAGCACGTCCACGGCATGTTCGCCTTGGCGATCTGGGACTCGCGGCGGCGCAAGTTGGTCCTGGCGCGCGATCGGCTGGGAAAAAAGCCGCTCTACTACGCCCTGCGCGGTTCGCGGGTGATCTTCGGCTCCGAGCTCAAGGCCCTCCTCGCGCACGGAGGCGTTGCTCGCCAGCTCGACCACGAGGCGCTCGTCCAGTATCTGGCCTGCGAGTACGTTCCTGCGCCCGGCACCATCCTTCGCGGCGTGCGCAAGTTGCCGGCGGCTCACTTGGCGATCCTGGACGACCGCGGTTTCCGCCTCCGCCGCTACTGGGACGTGCCCGGACCCTCCGAGCAGCGCGTCTCCCCCGCCGATGCGGCGGGCGAGCTGCTCCGGCTGCTCGACGGAGCGGTCGCGAAGCGGCTGGTGGCCGACGTGCCCGTCGGCGTGTTCCTCTCCGGCGGAATCGATTCCACTTCCATCGCCGCGCTCGCGGTGCGGCACAAGAAGCCGCTGCAGACGTTCTCCATCGGATTCGTCGAGGAGAGCTTCGACGAGTCGCCTTGGGCGCAGCTCGCCGCCTCGCGCCTCGGGACCGAGCACGTCTCGCAGAAGTTCTCCGGCCAGGACTGCCTGGATCTGATCCCGGCCGCGGCCGCGCAGCTCGACGAGCCGTTCGCGGATCCGAGCTTCTTGCCCACCCTGCTCCTCTCGCGCTTCACCCGCCGCCACGTGAAGGTGGCGCTCGCCGGCGACGGCGGCGACGAGCTCTTCGCGGGCTACGATCCGTTCCTCGCCCATCGGCCCGCCTCTGCGTTCGCGCGCGTCCCCAGGGCCCTGCGAGGGGCGCTGCAGATGCTGGTGCATCGGCTCCCCGCCTCGCCGCGGAACATGAGCCTCGATTTCCGGCTCAAGCAGTTCCTCCGCGGCGTCGACGCACCGCCTTCGCTGCGGCACGCCTCGTGGATCGCCTCGTTCCTGCCCTCCGAAATCGCCAGGATCCTGCATCCGGAGCTGCGCGCGCTCGCCTCGGCGGACGTGGCGTTCCGGCAGGTGCTGGAAGATGCGGCGCGCACCGGCGCCCGTCCCGGCTCGGCGGACGAAGCGCTGCGGTACTACCTCACGCGCTATCTCGCCGACGACATCCTGGTAAAGGCGGACAGGGCATCGATGGCGGCTTCGCTCGAGCTGCGCGCGCCGTACCTGGACACGGCGGTGGTGGAGTTCGCCGCGCGCCTGCCGTGGCGGTTGAAGATGTCGTTCACGCGCACGAAGGTGATCCTCAAGCGCGCGCTCCGCGGCGTCGTGCCGGACGAGATCCTCCGCCGCCCGAAGAAGGGGTTCGGCATTCCGGTCGCCGCCTGGATCCGCGGGCCGCTTCGCCCCCTCTTCGAGGAGATGCTCTCGGAGAGCGCTCTGCGCGACGCCGGGGTCTTCGACGCCCAGGCGGTCCGCGCGCTGCTGCGCACCCACCTGGAAGGCCGCGCCGACTTGCGCAAGCCGCTCTGGACGCTGCTCATGTTCCAGCTCTGGCGCAAGCACCACGCGCAGGCCTTTTCCTTGCGGAGCGCCGCATGAAGCGCGTCCTGGTCACTGGCGGCGCCGGTTTCATCGGGTCTCACCTGGTGAGGGCGCTGCTCGAGCGAGGCGACGAAATCGTCATCGTCGACAACTTCGATCCCTTCTATCCGGAGCGGCTGAAGCGGCGTTCGCTGGACGGCCGGGCGCGGCTGCTCGAGGCGGACATCCGCGACCAGGAGGCGATGCACCGCGCATTCCGGGACGTCAGGCCCGACGCGGTCGTGCACCTCGCGGCGCTCGCGGGCGTGCGGCCCAGCCTGGAGCGGCCGGCCGCCTACATGGACGTGAACGTGCGCGGCACGGCCAGCTTGCTCGAGGCCGCGCGCGATGCCGGCACCCGGCGCTTCGTCCTCGGCTCCAGCAGCTCGGTCTACGGCGCCCACGCCCAGGCCCCGTTCCGGGAGACTGCACGCATCGACTCTCCGGAGAGCCCGTACGCCGCGAGCAAGGTCGCTAGCGAGGTGCTGGCCCGGACGTTCCACAACCTGTACGGCATCGAAGTCGCGGCGCTGCGCTTCTTCACCGTGTATGGGCCGCGGCAGCGGCCGGACCTCGCCATCCACAAGTTCTCGCGGCGCATGCTCGCCGGCCAGCCGCTTCCGTTCTACGGCGACGGCTCCACGCGCCGCGACTACACCTGGGTGGACGACATCATCGCGGGCGTCATCGCGGCTTGCGACGTTCCCCTCCGCTTCGACGTCCTGAACCTCGGAGGCGCGCGCGCGACTTCTCTCGCCGAGCTGGTGACCCTGCTCGAGGAGGCGCTCGGCGTCCGGGCGATTCTCGATCGGCAACCCGCGCAGCCGGGCGACGTCCCGCTCACCAGCGCGGACGTGACGCACGCGGGGCAAGTGCTCGGGTACCGGCCACGAACGCCCATCCACGCTGGCCTGCGAAAGTTCGCGGAGTGGATCCGGGGTGAGGGGCGCGACTGGGTCTAGAGCGAGATGCGCTCCAGGTCCAGGAGGCTGGAGCTATCGCGCCTGCTGTTGCACCAGAGGTCCGAGCGTCGGCGGCTCGTCGTCAGGAAAGGGCATCTCTCCCGGCAGCAGCCGGTAGACCTTCACCACCTCGCGCCCGCCGATCTGCTCTACGTGCCAAGGCGTCCGCCGGGACAGGTTTGCAACGGCGTCCTCGTTGACGAAGTAGAGCCGCCCGACCTGCACCACCACGTAGCAGACCCGGCCGGAATGGCACGCCCGGCCGCGGCGCACCAGGGAGAGCTGGAGGTCCCGCCGGCCCGCCGCGTGGACGTAGAGCTGGGCCGGCCACTCGATCTCCGTCGACAACTCTGCTCCATGCTCGGCGTGGTCAGCGACGTAATCCACCGCCTCGCGGAACCCGGCGTCGAAATAATCGCAGTGGGGGAAGTACCACTGCACGCGGCCGTCGCCGCCGCCGAGCGGGGAGATGTACGTGCGGTAATGCGGCGCGTGCGCGATGGCCGCCAGCGCCTCGCTCCCGGGAAGGAGCAGGACGGCTGCTGCCGCCGCCACCCAGCGTGGCACGGGGAGCCGGAGACGCTCGATGAGAGCGGCGGCCGCGGCGCCGGCGAAGATGAGGAAGGCCGGCAGCACGCTGATGAAGAAGCGCCCCCACTTCGATCCGGAGACCGAGTGCACGAGGAACCAGATCGCCACCCAGGACAACATGAGCTTGTGCGCCGGCCTGCGCTGGACGAGCGCGAAACCGAGGCCCACGAGCGCGCAGAGGAACGTCGCGGGCGCGAGCTTCACCGCCGTGAACACCGCGTAGAACCAGGGCGGGGTGCCGCCGAGGGTGTACTCGAGCAGGTTGTGGTAGATGCGCCCCATGAAGAAGAGCGACCCGTGCACGGTCTGCTGCCCGGTGGTGTAGGTCTTCGCGTACTCCCAGGTGCTGGGGAGGAACGGCGACCAGTTCAGGCACACCCAGAAGGCGACAGCGACCGCGATCAGCTGCAGCCAGCGCCGCGGCGGCACGCGCCAGCGGCTCTCGCGCCACACCCAGAGATAGAACACGACGGGGATCGGCGTGAGGAAGAAGAAGTACTTGGAAGCCAGCATACCGGCGAGCGACGCCGCGCTGGACAGCTCCCACCGCCGCGGATCGCGCCCGTCGTCCGCCGCCGCCTTGGCTTCCGCCATGCACCAGAGCAGCAGCATGAGGAAGAGGCCGAGCAGCGTGTCTTCCTTCGCCACCCGCTGGTACCCGATCAGGGTCACCGAGCATGCGGTCAGCGCGGCCGCGATCAGCGCGGCCATGCGCCCGAACAGCCGGCGCGCGAGCAGCGCGACCACCAGCACGGAGGCGCCACCCGCGAGCGCATTCGGCAGCCGCGTCATGGTCTCCGCTGCCCAGCCGAAGTGCGATCCAATGCCGATCGACGCGGCGATCAGCCATTTCATCAGCATCGGGTGCTCGACGTCGTCGCCGGAGAAGATGCCCTGCAAGTACCGGTTCGCCGCCAGCCACTTGTGGACTTCGTCGTCGGCGAAACCTTCTGCGGAGAGACCGCGCAGGCGCAGCCAGAGCCCGATGGCGACCAGCGCGGCGAGCGCGACCGCGGCCGCCCGCTCCCAACGCACGGTGCGGCCGCGGAGATGCTCGGGGATATCGTCCATCGCGCGCAGCCTCCTACCTGCGAATCGTCGTATCTGCCAAGGACTGGCGCATTTCACACCACCCGGTAAGCTGCGCCCTCAGCGTGCTCCGCACCTCGCTCAACCTGGCGGCGCTCTGCGTGCTGCTCATCTGCGCAGGGACCGCCGCCCAGGAAACGCGGCCACTGCAGACGATTCCCATCGACGTGCATTCGTTCCGGGTCCTGGAGAACTACTCGGGGCCGGTGAGCTACTACAAGCTCGTCGAGGATCCTGCGCAGCCGTTCATTCGCGCGGTCTACCGGCCGCCCCTCGAGACCGTGACGCTCGGCGCCGAGGTCCCCGACAACCTGCGCCAGCGCACCCGGCGCGTGCGATGGAAGTGGCGCGCGCAGGTCCTCCCGAAGGGTGGGAACGAGTGCAAGGGGGGGTTTGGGGATTCCGCGGCGGTCGTCTACGTGTCCTGGAAGCGCGGGCTCAAGTGGTACTCGATCAAGTACGTCTGGAGCACCGAGGCCGAGAAGGGCCGCGTCTGCGACCAGAAGCGGAACCTGTTCGTCGTCCAGGACACTGTCATCCTCGAGACCGGCGGGCCCGTCGGGCAGTGGCGCGAGGAGGAGGTCGACCCCTCTGCCGAGTTCCGAGCGCATTTCGAGGGCGGAAACCCGAACGCCGACGTGCCCGACCTGGTGGGCCTCGGGATCATGAGCGATGGCGATCAGACCAACTCGATCTCCGCGGCCGACTACACGGGCTTCGAGCTCCGCTACTAGCGGACCCACGCGAGCAGGTGTCATCCGGGGTCGGGCTCCGGCGCGACGGGCAGCTCCGGGCGGCGGAAGCTGAACAGGCTCTGCTTGCCGAACAGCGTCTCGCCCTCGAGCACCAGCACGAGGACGCCGCCGACGAAACCCGGCACGACCTGCGTCAGATGGTAGAGGAAGATGAAGGCCAGCGCGGCCTCCTTGGGAATTCCGAAAGCGATGAGCGCCAGCGTGCCACCGGCTTCGAACGATCCGGCATTGCCGGGCGAAGGCACGGCCGTGGCGACGTTGAAGGCGGTGAGCGCGGCGAACGCCTGCATTGCCGAGAGGTCGAGGCCGAGCGCATGGCCCGCTATCGCGATCACGAAGGTCTCCCAGAGCCAAGGCAGCGGGGCGATCACGGTTTCCACCAGCAGCAAGCGCTTCCAGTGGTTGGCTGCGAATCCGTCGCGCAGATTCGTCAACCAGCGCGGGCCGCGCCGGACCAGACCGCTTCCCATCAACGCCAGCAGGATCCCGACGCCGACGACGATGCTTCCGATCAGGAGCAAAGCGCGGAACAGCCATGCCGGCGGCGATCCGAAAAGACAGACTATCGGGAACGCGGCCACCCACCCCCACTTGTCGCTCCAGAAATCGACGATCTCGGTGCCCAGCAGCTTGGCCCGGGAGATGCCGGTGCGTTTGCCCAGGTACTGCACGCGCAGCAGGTCGCCTCCGCGCGCGGGCAGCAGCACGTTGAAGAAGAAACCGACCATGAGGGCGCGCAATGCCTGCCCGTAATTCAGGTCGAGAACGGGGCGCGTCACCACCCACCAGCGCAGCGCCTGCAGCGCCATCAGCACCAGGCCGCCGACCGCCGCGATGAACAGCGGCTCCTCGGCCACGCCGTGCAGCGACGCGACCAGCTCCCTCTGCGAGATTCCCAGATAGAGGATCACGGCTGCGGCGGCGAAGACGCCCGCGAACAGACCGCCGACGGTGCGGACCCAGAGCCGATCCGTCACAGAAGTCCCGCCAGCTCGCCCAGGCGGCGCAACGTGATCGGTGCCTGCGGCTCGGAGCGGCAGGCATCGAAGCAAGCCCCGCAGTTCGGTCCGGCATAGGCGCCGGGGAGGAATTCGGAGTAGTGCGCGACCGGCTGCAACTCGGCGCAGGGCTGCACCATGCCCTTGGGCGTCACGTGGATCATGATCTTGCCGGCCTGGCATCCGTCGATGCGGCGCTTCTCGTAGAATTCGGGGAGCGTCTGGAAGAAGTAGTCGGAGGTCATCACGTTCCCGAGCTCTCGCTTGAGCTCGATCAAACGCCGGCAGACGGCCTTGAACTCGGACATCTTGTCCTTCGAAACCATGTGTGACTGGTTGCCGTTCTTCAGATCGTTGTACCCGGAGAACGCGATGTTGATTCCCCACTTGTGCGCAAGACGCACGAGCGGCTCCGCGTCGTTCATGTTGTCGACCATCAGCATGGAGGCGAAGGTGAAGCAGTTGTACCCCTCGGCCACCATCTTCGGGATGGTCTGCTCCAGGCGCTCGAAGAGACCGGGAATGCCGCGCTCCCTGTCCTGACGGGCGTCGGGGTAGTTCATGGAGATGTTGATCTGGTTGACGCCGGCGGAGACGAGCTCCTCGATCTTCGATCCGGTGAGAAAGCCGCCGTGGGTGAGGACGGTGATGTAGCGGAACCCCGGAAGCTCCTTGATCTGACGGACCAGCGGGACCAGGTCGCGGCGAAGCATCGGCTCGCCGCCGGTGAAGACCACCACCAGCGGATCGAAGCGGCGGACCACGTCGGTGAAGTCCGTCATCTCGTCGCGATCGCTGATCTTCCAGTAGTCGCAGAAATCGCACCGCGCATTGCAGCGCTTGGTGACTTCGATGGAAACCGTGAGCGGGCGCTTGTTGAAGGTGACGTCGAGGAACTTGCCCGCTGCGCGGAGCTTCTCCAGCGGGCTCAAGGCTATCTTCATTCCGTACCCCTGAAAGCGCGCACCGTTAGCATCTGGCAATCCTTCTGGCAACGTTGACGCGTTGCGCGGTGAGGCCCGAGCGGAGACTGCCCTCATCCGCGTCCGGACACAAAAAAATCGAGCAGGACGCGCGCGGCGGAGCGCCAAGACATAGGGTGGGTCGGTCCCTGTGCGATGCTCTGCAGACGTCGCAGTTGCTCGGCGGGCAGCCGTTTCTCGCGCCACCGTTTTTCGGACAGCTCGGCAGAGAGCTCGCGCAGCAGGATTTCCTCGCCCCGGACCGCGGCCCTCGCCTCGGCCGCGGCGCAGAGCCGATCCACGGCTTCTGGCCGGTCCTCGAAGATCGATTGCAGCCTCGATGCGAACGGCCCGCTCGCGGGCCGCGCCTGCGGCGGAGGCGGCAGCTCCGATGAGGGGAGCGCCGGGCTCTGCCACTCGAAGTCGTCGTCGTTCCACCGATCCTTCCGCGGAACCCGCTTGCCCCGTGCATCGAACCGCAGATCGTCCGGTTCGCGCGCAGGCAGCCCGGGAATCGGCAGCGTGCGTCGAGGAAGGTCTTCGTCCTTGGTTTCGATTCTTGGTCGCCGCGGTCCGGCCGCTGCGGAAGCCGGCGGGCGCGCTGGCACCGGTTCCATCGGCTTGGGCGCGGGACCGGCCGGGACTTCCACCACCGCCCCGATCGGCTTGCGGAACGGGGAGCGCCGGATCGGTGGCGCCAGGGTCTTCGCCGCCGGTCTCTTCAGGGTCGAAGGATCTGCCGCCGCGTCCTTCGGCTCGACCGCCGAAGTCTGCTGCTCCGCTTCGCGGATCATCGGCGCGAACGCGCTCGGAAGATTGGGCGGCCAGGAGGGCGCGAGCCCCATCCGCTTCGCTGCGGCGGGCGCACGGCGGTGGCCAGCGCAAGTCTGTTCCAGCAGGCGCTTCCAGCCGATCTTGTGGCCTTCCGGCAGCTCCGCGATCCCGAGCGCGAATCGGGCGGCAGCGGCGCCGGCGTGCAGCTCGTGCGCGCCCGCCAGCAACTCCTCGATCCGGGCCTGTCCGACGGCGGATGCTCCGGCATGGACGGCGCGCGCGAACGCGCCCGCCGCGAGCGTGATCTGCGCCGGGTCGCCCTCGAGCTGCAGCGCCGGGGGGAGACCCGATTCGACCAGCCTGCGCGCCGCGCTCCCCAGGCGCGGGTCGGTGACCAGATCGCCAGCCCCGATGAACAGGTGGGCGACGAACGGGGGCTCGATGCCGGCCTCGAGCAGGCATCGCGCGGCCGCGAGGCGCGCGCCTTTCGGGACTCGCAGATCGCAGGCCACCTCCAGCAGCACGGCGCCCGCCTCGCCGTGCTCGGCGAGCTCCTTCTGCTCGCCGGGCGGTGCGGAGAGCGAATTCGCGAGCGCCGCCAGCGCGCCGGTCTCGCGGTGACGCAGCTCGCGCAGGTAGTCGTCGAGGCTCTTCCAGTCGCCAGCCCGGTCCTGCCGGAGCGTCGCGAGGATGGCCACTACCGCCTTCGCCCCATCGTCGCCAGCGTCCCTCGCGAAAACGCCCAGAGATGCAGGAGGAAGGCGACACCCCACCCGACGGCCACCCACTGCACCCAGAATCGATCCGGGGAGAAACGCCGGTTCAGGGCTGCGCAGACCAGCAGGCCCGAGATCATCACCAGCGCGTGGATGGTGAGCAGCGTACGATGGTGCTCGCGGACCAGGAACCCCTTGCCGGGCATGGAGAGCTTCTTACCGCGAAAAACGAGATGACGGTGTGCCCTCGGGTGAGTTGGTCGGCCCCGGCGTGGAACAAGAAGACGGCGAGCAGCGCCCATGCTCCGCGGCTCCCTCGCAGGTGAGGACGCAGCCGATCGAGCAGCGCCAGCGCGGCCGCACACTCGAGGCTGAATGGCAAGTAGCCGAGGTAACCGGGCAGCGGCATCTCGAACAGCTTGGGCCGCTCGAAGAACGGAATGGTGTAGATCCATCCGCGCGCGCAACGCCAGTTCAGCCCTTCCCAGAGGAGGCCGAGCGGCGGGCCGAGTGCCATGATGCGCAAGGGAACGCGCACACCCGCGAGCGCTTCGGACAACGGCCAGAGGAAGATCCAGGCGAACGGGAATGCGTATCGCGGAAACGCGAGCGCGGCGAGCAGCATCGCGAATGCGGCCGCGATCCTCCACCTCCGACCTGCCCGTAGCGGGTCCGGCCGCGCCTCGGGAACGTGCGCGAGACCAAGCCGCACCGCCGGCAGCACGGTGGCGAACG
This sequence comes from Deltaproteobacteria bacterium 13_1_40CM_4_68_19, assembly GCA_001918155.1. Lineage (GTDB taxonomy): Bacteria > Myxococcota > Myxococcia > Myxococcales > 40CM-4-68-19 > 40CM-4-68-19. Next base: position 9,192 of record MNFJ01000040.1, on the reverse strand, counting down.
AGATCGCCGCAAACGCACCGCCCACCCATGGATCCGGCGAAACGCCGACGTACCACCAGTTCCGCAGGCGCAGGTCGAGAAGCTCGAACAGATCCCAGAAGACGACGCTCGCCGCACCGGTGGCGATCCAGTCCGCCGGCGTAGCCAGCGGCGTCGCGCCGCGTCTCCAGCGGGCAAGGCCGTCGAGCGCCAGGAGCACGCCCGTCCATGCGAGCGGAAAGCGGAGCAGGTCGACGGCTGCGCTGAAGTGCGATGCGGCGAGGATGGCGGCGATCACACCCAGGCCGCAGAGGAACTCGATCACGCGCCGACCCTACACGAAGCGAGAGCGCCGGGTCCCTGAAAGGACCCGGCGCCCGCAATCGCAGCCCGCACCCGGAGAGCGAGCCGCGCCCCGCAACTACTTCGGTGTCGTCGTCTGGTCGCCAGAGTTCGCCTTGCCCTGCTCGGTGGTGCCGCTCGACGTGCTGCTGCCCTTCGAGTGCCTCCTGGCGCGCCCCATCACTTCGATCTTGTCGGCCCGATTCGAAGCCGGGTCGAAGCTGGCGCGGACCTGGGTGCCTTCCCGGATCGCCGAGATGCCGGCGGCCACGGGCTGTCCGCGGCGGAGCACCTGCGTCTGCGAGTCCACCGTCAGCGTCACGCCGCCGGCCGACTGGTCGAGGGTGATGCTGTTCTGGTCGACGCGGGCGACCGAGCCGGTCACGGTTCGGAGGTTGCCCTGATCCGAAGAGGTGCCAGTCGTGCTGCCGGGGCCGGTGCTGCCGTACGCGCCCGAGCTCTGGCTGCCGCTCTCGCCGCTCTGGCCGTAGGTCGGGCCGGTCTGCGAGGTCGAGCCCGGGGTGCTGCTCTGGCCGGGCGCATTCGTCGCGGTCTGGCTGGACGCAGCGCTGGTATCCGCGCTCGGACCGCTGGTGACGCCGCTCTGGCTCGAACCCGACTGGTCAGAAGTCGAGGCGGTTCCTGTGCCCGTCGCTCCGGTGTTGCTGGCCTGCGACGAGTCGCTGCTGGGCGTGCCGTACGCCGAGCTGGTGGCGCCCTGGTCCGACGCCGTTGCCGCTCCGCTCGACGGCTGGTTGCTCATGGACCCGCTCGTCGAACCCTGCGCGTTCGTATCGGTTCCGGTGTTGTTGTTCGCGCTGCTGGCCGTCGAAGTGGTCGCGGTGCCCTGCGCATTCGCCTGCGTCCCGGCAGTCGAGCCGGTCGTTTCGACCGTTCCGGACTTGCCTTCGTTCGACGACGTGCGTGTGCTCTTGCTGCTGCTGCTGCAGCCGAAGACCAGCGCGGCCACGAGCGCGAGACCATATGCGTACTTCATCTCATTCCTCCTCAAGGGATTTTTCGCGGCGCTTTCTCTGGGGACGCCGCATGAAGCGCCGGGAAATCCCCGGCTGCTTCGCAGAGGTAGGCATCGCGCCGCCGCCACGGAAGCTTCTTGGCCGCCCGGCTGGTCCCGCAGTGGACGTGCTAGAAGGCGCTGTGCTCGCACGTTGTCCGAGCTGCCGCAATACGTTCAGCACGGACCGACCGGGACGCCAGGATTGTCCCGTCTGCGGTAAACCGCTGGTCGTCCCCGAGCCACCCGCAGCGCCGCCGACGCCCGGCGATCTCGCGCCCGAGCCAGCAGGGACCCCCTGGGAGCGGCGCGCCGAGTTGGGGTTCTTCACAGCATGGATGCAGACGCTGCAGCAAGCGCTCCTCGAACCCGGAAAGCTGTTTGCCTCGGCCCGGCTCGACAGAGGCGCCGCCCAGCTGGGATTCGCGGTGCTCAATACGTCCGTGTTCTGGGCGCTGGGACAGCTCCTGGAGCGCCCCTTGCTGATGGGACAACGCGATCAGCTGCGGCGCATCCTCGAGGGGATGTCGGGCAATCCCGACGTGGCCCCGGTGGTGCAGCGCCTGCTCGAGGCGCAACTGCAGGCCGGTTCGCCTTCATGGGTCGTCGCGCTCGCGCTGCTCACGCCGGTGTTCACGTTCCTGCTGCTCTACGTCAACGCCGCGCTGACGCACGGCATCGCCGTCATCCTCGGACAGGCAAAGCGCGGATTCCCTGCCACCTTCGCGGCGTGCGCCTACGCTTGCGCTCCGCTCGCACTGCTCGCCGTTCCGGCGTGCGGATCGATCGTGGGCCTGATCTGGCTCGTCGCGCTCACCGCGGTTGGGATGAAGGTCACCCATCGCATCTCCACGACTGGCGCCGCGGCGTCCGTGCTGGCGCCGTACTTCGTGCTCTGCTGCCTGATGCTCGCCGCGTTCGGGACCCTGACGCTGGCCCTGCGCCGTGCGGTGGGGCAGCCGTGATCGCCCGGGCCGGTCGCCCGTCGGCTCATGCGCTGGCGTTCGCCGGCGTCGCGATCCTGCTGCTCGCGGCCGCCGCCGTCCTGCCCCTCGACGCCCCACCTCTCGCTCTGTTCGCATGTCCGTTCCGAGCCGCGACGGGATTGCCGTGTCCTGGCTGCGGCGCCACCCGCGCTTTCCACTACGCCGTCCGCGGGCGCTTCTGCGAGGCGCTCAGCTTCAGTCCGCTTGCGACCCTGGTCGCCGCCGCGTGCGGCGCGCATGCGGTCTGGACCGTCTTGCGTCTCGCCGGTCTTCCTTTCGCTCCCCGATTGGAGAACACGCCGCGCGCGCGTTGGGTGGCCGCGATCGCTCTACTGGCCAACTGGATCTTCGTCTCCGTGCAGGGGCGCCTGTGAGCTGGCTTTGGATCATCGGCGCCTACCTGTGCGGCTCGATCCCCTTCGGGCTGCTGATCGCAAAGGCAGTCACCGGCGCGGACGTGCGGGCAGTGGGTTCGGGAAACATCGGCGCTACCAACGTGGCGCGCGCCGCCGGCAGACCTGCCGCGATTGCCACCCTCGTCCTCGACGCGCTCAAGGGCGCGGTGCCGGTGCTCTTCGCCGCGCGCACGCCCCAGGCTCCGCCGATGCTCGCTTCCGCGTGTGCGTTCGCCGCGGTCCTCGGTCACTGCTTTCCGGTGTGGTTGCGGCTGCGCGGCGGGAAAGGGGTGGCCACCGGATTCGGCGTGGCACTCGCGGTCGCTCCCTGGGCAGCGGCCGCGGGCGCGGTCACCTGGCTCGTGGCCTACAAGCTCCTGCGGATCTCCAGCGTGGGGTCGCTGGCGGGAGTCGCGGTGGCGCTCGGCGTCGCCTCGCTGACCGCCGACCGCTACGCCGTCTACGGCCTGCTCGGCATCGCGCTCCTCATCATCCTCCGCCATCGCCCGAACATCCGCCGCCTCCTCGCCCGGCAGGAAGGCCAGACGCCGCCGCCGAAGGGGACTTGACGGCGCAGCCGTTCGCTGCTCCGGCGGTTGCGGAGACAGCCTTGAGCGCGAGCCCCCGCACGCACGTCCCTTGTGGGCAGCGTCGCACGGGGCCACCGTGCCCTCGGCGAACTCGGAGGAGAGCAGATGGCTACCTACGATCGTACGCAGGGCACGACCAGCGCTCCGAGCGAGGCCGACTCTCGCCTTGACCGTCCCCTGCGTCTGGACTGGAGCGCGCTCTTTGGCGGCACGCTGATCGAGCCCGCTCACGGCGACCGAGGTTCGCAGGGACGAGACGACGATCCTGCCCCCGACGCATTGAGGCGCGGATCAGCCGATCTCCTCGTTGAATCCCTTCTCGAACAGATCCGCAATCGCATCCGCGCATTGCTGGGCCTGCTCGCCCTCGGCTCGCACGGTGACGCTGGTCCCCATGGGCGCCGCCAGCATCAGCACGCCCATGATGCTCTTGCCGTTGACCGGCTGACCGTCCTTCACCAGCGTGACGTCGCAAGGAAACCGGTTGGCGGTCTGCACGATCAGCGCAGCAGGGCGCGCGTGCACGCCCAGCTTGTTGCGCACCGTGCAAGTCTTCTCGATCGCCTCGTCCGCCATTGTCTCGCTCTGAGTATTAGAGAAATCGCGCTCCCACGACCAGCCCGACTCCCAGCGCGATGTACACGGCCCGCGTCGCCCCCAGGCGCGGCACCGTCGCCCAGGCGAGCACGATCATCGAGGCCACCATCACCGCCTCGAACGGCCGGCCCGGAAGGCCCGCGTGCAACACTCCCCGTGCCGCCACGGCGCCAGCCAGGGCGGCGCCGCACGCCTTCAGGAACGGCGTCCCGCTCGACATGTGCGCGCGCGCGACGGCATCCACGACGCCCTCGGCACGCAGATAGCCCGTGGCGAACAACCAGAGCCGCACCGGCAGGTGGACGGCGTTGTAGAGCACGAGGAACACGAGCACGCAGCCCATGCCCAGGAAAGGCTGCGTCGCGGCGGCGGCCAGAGCCGCCACGGGACGCAGCGCAAGCCAGAAGAATCCGTCGCCGAGAGCGGCGAAGGGTGGCCCGAGCGCGCTCTTGAAGCTCGAGACGATCTGCGGCGGCGCCTCTCCGTTTGCGACGCGCTCCTCGAGCCTCACCGCTCCGCCGAGGATCGCCGCCGCCAGGTAGGGATGGCAGTTGAAGAACTCGAGGTGGCGTGCAACGGCCTTGGCGCGCTCCACCGGATCCGGATACAGCTCCGCGAGCGCCGGCGTGATGGCGTCGGCAAATCCGAGGTTCTGCATCCCGCGCGGATTCCATGCTGCCTGGAGGAACATGGAGCGCAGGAAGACGCGCCCGAGCGCAGCCACCGATACGCGCCGCCCCGGCCGGGTGAGCACGGCGGCGGGGATCACCGCAAGCCCCGGAAGGCGAGGGTGATGGCGACCACCGTCACCGCGCAGATCGCGGCCAAGGCCGGCGCGCGGGGATCGCGGATGGCCCGCACCGCGCACGCGGCAGCCACGGCCCAGACGACGTGCCAGGATCCTTCCAGCGCGGCGAGGGCGAGGGCGCCGCACTTCAGGCGCGCCAAGGCGACGAGCGGCGAGGCGAGCACTCCGAGCGCGCAGATGCCGGCCGCGGCCCCGAAGGGCAACAGGAGCCCGCGCAGGTTGACCTGCGCAGCGCATGGATCGCCGCGCGCGGCCCTCGAGAGCGCCTCCTCCATGAGCTGCGTGTTCCGCTCCTCCGATGCGCGGTCCAGCCTCCTGCCGAAGAGAGCCAGGGGGAGGAGCAAGGCGAGCCCGAGCGCGGCGAGCGGCCCGTCGACGCCGGTGCGGGTCGCGAGTCCGGCCGGCACCACCATCGACGTCAGCGCTCCGGCGAGGAGCGACTCGTTGTCCGGCAGGCTCCCACCCAGGTTGACGCCGCCGAGGAACAGCAGCTCGAGCGGGATCCCGAGGACCAGTCCCCCCTGCGCGTCTCCCAGGGCCCAGCCGAGGAGCGGAGCGAGCACGATGGGTCGCGAGAGCATCAGCTGGAACGCTCCCTTTCGCTCGATGGCGGAGAGACCGCCGATGAGCGCGGCGATGGCCATGAGAAGGAACAGGTGCGGCGCGCCGCCGGCCGGGAGCGGTAGCATCGCCCTTCTTTACACCCGCTCAGGCCGTGGCGAAGCGCGCTTTCAACTGCGGCAGCTGCAGCGGCGCCTCGGTGGGCACCGCACGCACCTCGACCTTCGTTCCCGATTGCGCGAGGCGGTCCAGCGCGGAGAGCTCGCCCGCATCGAGGAATACGGACTGGGAGACCTGCTTGCGGCCCGCGGCGAAGTGGACATTGCCCAGGTTGAGCTGCGGAATCGGCACCCCGGAATCGTGCAGGGCGACCGCATCGCGAACGTCGCGCAACAGCACCAGCGTGCGGGCCCCCTGCGGTCCCCTTCCCCCTGGCCGCAGCATCTCGGCCGCCGCCTGCAGCCGGACCACCTCGAACTTGACGCCGGGCGGAATCGCGAGCGTCATCGCCGAGCGCGCGAGCACGTTGCCGGCGGCTTCGTCGTCCGCCACCAGGATCGCGTTGGCATCGAGGGCCGGAAGCCAGGCCTCGAGCACCTGGCCGTGCACGAGGCGGTTGTCCACGCGAACCAGGGCGACGCCAACCGGCGTCTTGCTCAACCCATCCTCCGCAACGACTCGCTCACGTGACCGATGGAGCGCTGGCCCGCCTCGGCGAGATCGTGCGCGACCTGCCCGATCGGCTTCCCGCTGGCGCGCAGGCCGGAGAGCTTCAGAAGCATCGGGAGGTTGATCCCGGTGACGACCTCCACCTTCCGTTCCGTGAGGAAGGAGACGCAGAGATTGGTGGGAGAGCCGCCTAGCAGATCGGTGAGAAGCAGCACGCCATCTCCCTGGTCGACCCGTTGGATGGCGGCCTTCAGGATTGCTCGCATGTCCGGCGCCGCGGCGACCACGCTCACCGGGACCACCTGGTCCAGGTGGCCCACGACCGTCTCGGCGGTGCGGATCATCTCCTCCGCCAGCTTCCCGTGCGTCGCGACGACCACGCCGATCATGGGCGCAATTTAACGCAGACGGACGCCGGGCGCAGGAAAGCAGCCGGATCCTCAATCAAACAGGGCCAGATCAGCTCTTGGAGACCTTGAGCTGGATCTTGGGCGACTCGACCGCCTCGGGCGGCTCCCCCCGGGCGGGCGCGCTGTGGACGCCCGGCGCGGCAGCCCGATACAGGGCCACCGTGAGCAGCAGGATGGGAACGTCCGTCACCAGCAACGCCATCAGCGCGCGGGAGCGCCCCGCGCCGACCAGGTGCACGGCCGCGAGAGCGCTCGAGATCAGATTCGCTACCACCACGGGGAGGATCGCATGCCGACGCTCCCTGGGGCGCGCCGCGGTGACCAGGCACGCCGTACCGGCCGCGGCCATCATCCCCACTGCGAGCACGTTCCAGAAGGCGGCCTCCGGGCCGAGGGGCGGCAGCGCAGTGGGTTCGAGCGCCGCGATGCGGTAGGTCAGCTCAGGAGAGGCGGCGAAGCAGAGCGCGCCGGCGAAGTAGACGACCGCGAACAGGCGGCAAAACGTTGCGAGCCTGCTCTCTTCCGGCGTCAACGAGGGTTGCGGCACGCGCCGCTTCTACCACAGCGATGCGCACCCCATCATCCGGAATGCTTACGCGGACGGGCGGCGGTGCCGCTGCAGGATGCGTCCGAAGTCCCGCGTGTACGCCCGGGCGACGACGAGCGACAGCCTCAGGTTCTCACCCCCGCCCCTCAACTCGACGGATTGCAACTCGCCGTACGTGACACCCATGCGGCCGGAGTGGGCGAACCCGTCGTCGATCGAGAGCCGATACCCGACGCAGAGGTTGTCGCCGTCCGGAGAAGGATCGAGGTCGAGCGACATGGCCAGCGGCTCGCGGTGCCGCCCGACGTCCTGCGACAGGCTGAGGTGGACGGGGCGCCCCTCCTCGCCGATGAGCATGGGGCTCGCGAGCAGATCGCCCGCGCCGTTGCGGACCTCGATGGAGTAGAGCACGGCATCGGAGCGAGGCTCTTCCGGCCGCAGTTGGCCGAACGTCATCTCGGCGCCCAGGAGCCCGAACGCGAGCCCCGCCAGAGCGGACAAGATCCGCGCAAGTGCGGGACGCCGGCGCTGCATCGGGTTCCTCCTCCTGAAACATCGTACTGTTTCAGTCCAGGGGCGCAAGGTCAAGATTCCGGCGCGTGCGCTGTGTCACACAGACCGCAGGGGTCCGATTTCGCTGCGTTTAAGCCGCTCCCGCACCTCAGGTGCGGGATTGGGGCCACGTTTCAGGCTGTACCCGCTATGAGGTGTGTTCCAGCGTCGGCGACCCTCAGTAGATGTTCGTCGTTCGCCGCGCCCCCGTGTAGTCGAGCCAGACGGTCTTGAGGTGCGTGAAGAAGTTCGCACCCTCCTCCGCCATCTCCTTCTCGCCGACGCCGGTCGCCTTGATCCCGCCGAAGGGAAGCTGCGCCTCGCCGCCCACCGTCGGCTGGTTGACGTGCAGCATCCCCACCTCTGCTTTCTCCACGAAGCGCATCGCCTGGAAGTAGTCGCGGGTATAGATCGACGCCGTCAGGCCGAAGGCCACGTCGTTGGCGATGCGCACCGCCTCTTCTGCGTCGCGCGCGTGCTGGATCGCGAGCACCGGGCCGAACACCTCTTCGGTCGCGAGCTTCGTGCCCGGCAGCACTTGGTCGAAGATGGTGGGCGCGAGGAAGAATCCGTGCTCGTGCTCCGCGGAGGAGAGCCGCTCGCCGCCGCAGAGCAGCCTCGCCCCTTCGCTCCTCGCCTGGGCGATGGCCTCCAGGTCCGTCCGGAGCTGTCCCGCGTCCACCGCCGGGCCCATCTCCACACCCTGTTGCATGCCGTCTCCGACCCGCAGCTTGCGCGCGCGCTCGACCAGCGCTTCCGTCAGCCTGGGCGCGATGGTGGGCGTGGTGACGGCACGCGATGTCGCGGTGCACCGCTGGCCGGTGCTGCCGAAGGCGCCCTGCACGATCCCTTCGACCGCCAGGTCGACGTCGGCGTCGTCGAGGACGATCACCGGGTTCTTGCCTCCCATCTCCAGCGTGACCTTCACGCCACGAGCGGCGACGCGCTGGTAGAGCCGAAGCCCGATCTCGTTGGATCCGGTGAAGCTGACGGCCCGGATCCGCGGGTCGTCCGCGAGCACGTCGCCGATGGCGCCGCCCGGCCCGGTGACCACGTTCAGCACGCCCGGCGGGAGCCCGGCCTCGGCGAAGGCTTCGGCGATCAGGTGCGCGCAGACCGGCGTCAGCGAGGCCGGCTTGAGAACGACGGTGCATCCGGCGACCAGCGCCGGCGCCGTCTTCCACATCGGGATGGCGAAGGGGAAGTTCCAGGGCGTGATCAGCGCGACCGGTCCGACCGGCTCGCGCAAGGTGAAGCAGAGAGTGCTCCGCATCTCGGAGGGCAACGTCTTGCCGTGCTGCCGGAAACCCTCTCCTGCATAGAACTCGAGGATGTTGAGCCCGCGCAGGACCTCGCCCCGCGCCTCTCGCAAGATCTTGCCCTCTTCCCGGCAGAGCGCCTCGGCGACGAGATCCACTTGCTCCAGGAGGATGGCATACGCCCGGGCGAGGATCCGGCCCCGCTCGGGCCCAGGCGTCGACGACCATCCTGCAAACGCCTTTGCGGCGGCGTCGACCGCAGCCCTCGCGTCCGCCGCGCCGCTCTTCGGGAACTCGCCAAGTCCCTCGCGCGTGTCGGCGGGATTCACACACGCGTCGTACTTGTCGGTGGAGGGAGGCACCCACGCGCCGCCGATCCAGTTCTTTCGCCGCACTTCGCCTGCCGGGATGCGCATGGAGCACCCTCTACGCCTGCCGGGAAGAGGACTCAATGCCCGCCCGAAGCGAGCGTCCAGCCGGGC
>MNFJ01000002.1 GCA_001918155.1 Deltaproteobacteria bacterium 13_1_40CM_4_68_19 | reverse complement strand
TCGCCGTGCCGGGATGTGCGTGCGCGCCCTCCCAGGTACGACCGGCGCGAATTTGTTCCCCTCGCGATCCGCCGGTACTCTCGAACCATGCCGTTCTTGATCGCCGTCCTCCTCGCCGTCGACACCGTCTCGCTGATGGCCGCGGGAGACCGCGCATTCGCCGCCCGCGACTTCCGCGCCGCCCTCGTCGTCTACCAGGACCTCACGCGTGAAGACCCAGGAAGCGCGCCCGTCTGGGTCCGGCTCGGCGAGACCTATGCGCGGATGGGTCACGACGCCGAAGCCGGCGAGTCCTTCTCGCGCGCCCTGAGGCTGGACAGGAAGAACGTCACGGCGAAGGAAGGCCTCGCGGCGTCGCGCGAACGGCTGGCCATCCTCTCGCCGCCGCCGAAGCCGGTCGTGGACGACGCCGGCGCGCGCGAGCGCTACACCGCGGCCGTCCGCATGATCAACGAGCGCAACTATCGGGACGCGCTGAACGCTCTCGATGAGGCGCTGCGCAAGAAGCCTGGTTATGCTGTCGCCTTGGTTGCCCGCGGGTCCGCCCGGATGGGCCTTCTGGACTACGACGCTGCCGCCGGCGACTACTCCGCGGCGCGCGGCGCGGACCCGTCGCTCGCCTCTCCCTTGTTCGGGCTCGCCGAGGCGTACCGGGCGCTCGGACAACCGGCGAAGGCGGCGGAACTCTACCGTGAATACGCCCAAAGCGCGGCGACGGATGTACAGCCGGCGCTCAAGGAATATGCTCTGCGCAACGCGCAATCATTGGCGCCTCAGTAGAAGCCCGGAGGGGCTGTCGGTGCCCTGACGCGCATGACGCGGGAAGCGTTGCGCCGCGGCGGGCCACGATCTATGTCTCCGCCGAAGTCGCACGCAGTCGCACTCCGAACCACATCGATGCCAAAACGTTCGAAATCCAGCGGCGGCGCGCCCGTAGAGCCCACGCCTGACGTCGAGGCGCCCACCTCCGACGGTGCGGCAGCGGAGAGAGCGAGATCCGCGGCGAGGAAGACCGGACCCGAGATGCGCGGCGGACAGGATCAACATCGCGGCGAGCCCGCTCATCCCGGCGTACCGCTCGCTCCGCCCGGGATCGTCCCGGAGTCGGACGTGCGCGTGCACACGCCCGCGGCGGCGGCGCCATTGCCGGCCCATGGCCTGGTCAACGAGGGCCTGGGAGAGCTGCCATGGGCGTACGGAGACGCGCGGCTCGTCGGCCTGGTCCGCGATCCGACCACGCTCTTCATCTATTGGGATTTCTCCCAGCAGCAGATCGAGCAGGCCTTCGCCGGACTCGGCTCCGCCCGCGCCGTGATCAAGCTTTGGAACGCGAGGAACGGCGGCAGCGAGCTGGTGCGGGAAACGGATGTCCACCTCGAGGCGAGGGGGTGGTACGTGCGCGAGTTGCCGCCCGGCCTGGAGCTCCGCGCCGAGTTGTGGGCCGTGGGCGAGCGCGGCGCGCGGTTGATGCGCGTGGCGCGCCCGGCGCGACTGCCTCCGGCCGCGCCGTCCGAGCAGCTGGAAGCGTTCTACCTGCGCCTTGCGCTCGACCAGCCGATCACGGGCGGAATCCCGGTGGGCCGGCCGCTCAATTACGGCGGGTCCGCTCCGGCGGGATGGGAGCGCCGTTTGCAGCCGCGCGCGTTCAGCGGCTCGAGCTTCGGAGGACCTTTCGGGACGAGCCCCGGCGGCACGCTTCCCTGGAGCGCGACCAACGTTGGCGCCGACGATGAAGGGAAGGGCAAATGAGCTACGGCGCGCTCTCGATCGTCCTGCACGCTCACCTCCCTTACGTGCGTCACCCGGAATACCCCGAGTTCCTCGAGGAGGACTGGCTCTACGAGGCCATCACCGAGACGTACCTTCCGCTGCTGGAGGTGTTCGATCGCTGCGTCGACGACGGGATCCCGTTCCGGATCACCATGACGCTGACGCCGCCGCTCGTCGGAATGCTGCGCGACGAGCTGCTCATGTCGCGCTACGCGAAGCGGCTGGACTTGCTCTGCGAGCTCTGCGACAAGGAGGTGCACCGCACGCGCGCGGATCCGCAGTTCGGACCTCTCGCCTGGCATTACCGCGAGCGCCTCTACCATCTGCGCCGCCTGTTCCACGATCGATACCGCCGGGACCTGGTCAGCGCCTTCAAGCGCCTGCAGGACGCGGGGGCGGTGGAGATCATCACCTGCGGCGCTACCCACGGGTTTCTGCCCCTGATGGTCCACCAGGAGGCGATCCGCGCGCAGATCCAGGTCGCCTGCATGCATTACCGGATGCATTTCGGCCGGGACCCCCGCGGCATCTGGCTGCCCGAGTGCGGGTATGCCCCGGGGATCGATCGCTATCTGGCGGCGGAGAACATCCGCTTCTTCTTCGTCGATTCGCACGCCCTCGCCAACGCCATTCCGCGGCCGCGGCGGGGCGTGTACGCGCCGGTGTACACGCCGAGCGGCGTGGCGGCGTTCGCGCGCGACCCGGAAAGCTCGATGCAGGTCTGGAGCGCCGAGCACGGCTACCCCGGCGACCCGGTCTACCGCGAGTTCTACCGGGACATCGGCTGGGATCTCGATTACGAGTACATCCGCCCCTACATCCAGGCGACCGGCGACCGCAAGAACACCGGGATCAAGTACTACCGGATCACGGGAGAGGTGTCGCTCGGCGAAAAGCAGCCGTACGACGCGAACGTCGCGCGCGAGCGGGCCGAAGCGCACGCGGGAAATTTCCTCTTCAACCGCACCAAGCAGATCGAGTTCCTCCAGGCGGCATTCCGCGACGGGCCTCCGCCCATCGTCATCTCGCCGTACGACGCGGAGCTGTATGGGCATTGGTGGTACGAGGGTCCGATCTTCCTCGACTACCTGATCCGCAAGGCCGCCCGCGAGCAGGAGGTGCTGCGGCTGCAGTCGCCGATCGACTACCTGCGCGAATACCCCGAGCAGCAGCTGGCGCAGCCGCCGATGTCCTCGTGGGGAGCCGGCGGATACGCGGCGGTCTGGCTCGACGAGGGGAACGACTGGATCTACCGCTACGTGCACAAGGCGTCCGAGCGGATGATCGAGCTGGCGCGCATCTACCAGGATGCGAGCGGAGTCACCCGCCGCGCGCTGAACCAGGCGGCGCGAGAGCTGCTCCTCTCGCAGTCTTCGGACTGGGCGTTCATCATCAAGACGGGGACGATGGTCGACTACGCCGTGCGGCGGACCCGCGAGCACCTGCTGCGCTTCTCGAAACTCTACGATCAGCTCAAGTCCGGCGGGGTCGACGAGATGTGGCTGGCGAGCGTGGAAGGGCGCGACAACCTGTTCCCCGAGATCGACTACCGCGTGTACCGGCCAGCCTGACAGTCGCCTGCTCTGCCTATCCGCAGGTCAGTGCACATCCTCCCTCCGTTGGAATGTCAACGGAGGAGGGATGACGCTCCGGGTCGCGCTGATTTCGACGCCATTCGTTTCCGTGCCGCCGAAAGGCTACGGGGGGACCGAGCTGGTGGTTGCCGACCTGGCGAAGGCGCTCAGGGCGCGGGGCGCGGAGGTCGTCGTGTATGCGACCGGCGGTTCCGACCTGCCTGGGATCGAGATCCGCTCGTACTTTCCCGCCCCGCAATGGCCGCCGGACCGCGACATCGAGCGGGTGCATGCGACGTGGTCGCTGCGCGATGCGGCGCGCGATCCGCGCGGTTTCGACGTCGTCCACGTGCAATCCGCCCTCCGCGGTGGAGATGGCGCGGCTGTCGCCATTCCCGGTGCTCTGCACGCTGCACCACGACCACGAGCCCGAGCTGAGCGACCTCTACCGCCGCACGCCAGAGGTGAGGTTGGTCGCGATCAGCCGGTCCCAGGCTCGCCGCGAGACTGCTCCGATCGCCGCGGTGGTGCACCACGGGCTCGACCCAGCGCGCTACCAGCCGATGGAGGATCAGGGATACCTGCTTTTTCTCGGCCGCTACGATCGGGTCAAGGGCGTCGCGCAGGCGATCGAGGTCGCCGCGCGCGCCAAGCTCCCGCTGGTGATGGCCGGGGAGCCGCACGAGCGCGAGTACTACGATTCCGAGGTGCGGCCCCTGATCGAGAAGCACCGCGTGCTGGAGGTCGGTCCGGTCGGAGGAAACCGGAAGGCCGCGCTGATGGCCCGCGCACGGGCGCTGCTCTTCCCCATCCAGTGGGAGGAGCCCTTCGGGCTGGTGATGATCGAAGCCATGCTCAGTGGCGTCCCGGCGCTGGGCGCCGCGCGCGGAGCGGTGCCGGAGATCGTGGAGGACGGCATCACCTGCACCTGCGGCGCGAGCAGATCATCGACGAACACTTCGTCGAGCGGCTGACGCTGACGAACTACCTGGTGCGCGACATCGACTACTGGGTCGAGTACGAGTTCGCCGCCGACTTCGCCGACCAGTTCGAGGTCCGGGGCGCCAGGCGGCGCGAGCGGGGAACCTATCTCCGCCCCCTGGTGGACGAGCGCCGCGTCGTATTCTTCTACCAGGGCCGGGACGGGGTCCTCTACCGGGTGGAAGTGTTCTTTCCCGCCCGCGCTCCCGACGAGATCGCCGGCGGCAGGGCGCGCTTCAACTTCCACCTGGGGCCGAACGAGAGCACGGGGCTCGAGCTGCACGCGCTTCCTTCGTTGCATGCGGTGCGCTCCGGAACCTCGGTGCGCGAGGCAGCGGACCAGGCGCGGCAGCCAGGCTTCCGTCCACCTCCGACGATGACCGAGGAGCCGGAGTCGGGATGGCTCTATCCCGGTTCGCATCCCGCCTCGCAGCCGCCCGCCCCGCGCCGGTTCGAGGAGCGCGTGGGGCGCGCCCGCGCCGACTATCGCCATTGGGCGGAGATCAGCTCGCGCATCGTGACCAACGAAGAGGCGTTCAACGGGGCGCTCGCCCAGGCGGTGGCCGATCTCAAAGCGCTGTCCGTGTTCTGGGAGGGGCGCCGCGTGATCTCCGCCGGCGTGCCCTGGTACGCCTCTCCGTTCGGCCGTGACGCCGCGATCACGGCGTTGCAGGCGCTGCTGGTGAACCCGGACATCGCGCGCGAGGCGCTGCTTTTCCTCGCCGCGCACCAGGGCAAGAAGGTGGACGATTTCCGCGAGGAGGAGCCGGGGAAGATCCTGCACGAGATCCGCCGCGGCGAGCTGGCGCGGACCGGGGAGGTTCCGCACACGCCCTACTACGGGAGCGTGGACTCCACCCCGCTGTTCCTCGTTCTCTACACGGAATATCTGCAGTGGACCCACGACAGGGCCACCGGGGAGCAGCTGCTTCCCGCGGCGGAGGCGGCCCTGCGCTGGATCGAGCAATACGGGGACAAGGACGGCGACGGGTTCATCGAATACCGGCGCAAGAGCGAGCGCGGCCTGCGAAACCAGGGATGGAAGGATTCCTGGGACGGCGTTCCCCATCTGGACGGCGCTCCGGCCGAGCCGCCGATCGCGCTGGTCGAGGTCCAGGGATACTGCCTGGACGCCCGCCGCCGCATGGCGCGCCTCTACCGGCAGCTCGGCCGCCGCGAGGATGCGGCGCGGTGCGCGATCGCGGCGCAGCGGCTGGCGCGGCGCCTCGACGAGGCGTTCTGGATGGAGAAGGCGGGAACCTACGCCCTCGCGCTCGACGGCGAGAAGCGCCAGGTCCAGACCGTCGCCTCCAACGCGGGCCATCTGCTGTTCTCGCGCGCGGTGCCCGAGGCGCGGGCGCGCCGCGTCGCGCGCGTGCTCATGTCGCCGGAGAGCTTTTCCGGATTCGGAATCCGCACCCTCGCCCGCGGACAGCGCCCGTACAACCCGCTCAGCTACCACAACGGCACCATCTGGCCGCACGACAACTCGCTGATCGCGATGGGCTTGTCGAACTACGGGATGCAGAAGGTCGCCGCGCAGGTCCTCTCCGGGGCCTACGATGCGTGCCGCCAGTTCCGCCATTACCGGCTTCCCGAGCTGTACTGCGGCATGGCCCGCGGCGAGGGCGACCTGGTGGTGAGCTACCCGGTGTCCTGCTCGCCGCAGGCGTGGGCCTCCGGAGCCTTCTTCCTCATGCTCCGGGGCTGCCTGGGCCTCTACCCCGACGCCCCGCGCAGGAGGCTGAAGATCGTCAATCCCCATCTGCCGGCGGGCGTGCAACGGCTCACCCTCGAGCGGCTGCGCGTGGGCGATACGCGAGTCACCGTGGACTTCACCTGCTCGGGAGGGTCGTGCTTCGCCGCCGTGCGCGACGTGGAGGGCGAGCCCCTCGCCATCCGCATCGAGGTCGGGGCCCAGCACGACTTGTAGAAAGAACGTACGGAAAGAGCGGTGCCCAGCGGAAGAGCTTTTCCTATGCAACCTCTTTTTCGCCCGACGGCGCGGAGCCGAGAGACTGCAGGCGCGCAACCCGCTTCTGCGCCAGGGCCACGACCTTGCGCCCCCGCTCGGTGCGGCTGAGCGCCTTGAAGAACATGGCGCCCAGCAGCGCGATGAAACCGCCGGGGAGAACGATCGCCGCGACAATGAGCGCCAGTTTCCGGTTCACACCAGGGAAATGTGCACGCGGGGTGCCAGTGCGAAACTCCCTTCGCGCCTGCGCGTCGTGTTAGACAGGCCTCGATGGCACACGCGCTGCAGAGCGTGGAGGAAGCGGCGGATCGCCTGCGCGGCGCTGGATACCTCGCGTCGCCGGAGATCGCAGCGAGCGCTTTCCTCGCCGACCGGCTGGAGAAACCGATCCTCGTCGAGGGTCCGGCCGGCGTGGGCAAGACCGAGCTGGGACGGGCGCTCGCCCAGGCGACCGGACGCACGCTGCTCCGGCTGCAGTGCTACGAGGGCCTGGACGAGTCCAAGGCGCTATACGAGTGGGAGTACGCGAAGCAGCTCCTCTACACCCAGCTCCTCAAGGACAAGATCGCGGAGACCATCGCCGGCGCGGGAACCCTGTCCGAGGCGGCGGAGCGGATCGCCGGATCCGAGGACCTCTTCTTCAGCGAGCGCTTCCTGCTGCCGCGGCCGGTCCTGGCCGCCATCCGCTCCAAGGACCCGGCGCTGCTCCTGGTCGACGAGATCGACAAGGCCGATCCGGAGTTCGAGGCGTTCCTCCTCGAGGTCCTCGCCGACAGCGCCGTCACGGTGCCGGAGCTGGGCACGGTGCGTGCGGTGCACACGCCGCGCGTCGTCCTCACCTCCAATGCGGCGCGGGAGCTGTCCGACGCGCTCAAGCGGCGCTGCCTGCACCTGTACATCGATTTTCCCACCGCGCAGCGGGAGCTGGAGATCGTGCGCGCCCGCGTCCCGGGCGTGTCCGACCAGCTCGCGCGCAAGGTGGTGGCGGCGGTGCAGGCCGTGCGCAAGCTCGATCTGAAGAAGGCGCCGTCGATCAGCGAGACGCTCGACTGGGTGCGTGCGCTGACGCTGCTGAACGCGGCGACGCTGGAGCCGCAGCTCGTCGCGGACACGCTGTCGATCATCCTCAAGTACGAGGCGGACATCGCGAAGGCGCGGGAGCACCTCGGATACATCGCGGGGGCGGAGTATCGCTGAGGACCGCTAAAAAACTGCAAAAAAACAAGAACGCCGATGAGCCGCGGCGCGGCTCATCGGTGCCGGCCGTCGAACAGCGCCGATTCCCGCCGCGCCTGCGCCTGGACCTGCTGGTCGACGTACCCAGGGTACCCGACCCGCACCGCCTGGTCGCTCACGTCGGAGAGCTCCACGCCGGCCTTCTTGTCCGCCACCAGGAACCCGCCCCGCGATCGGAACAAGAGATAGACCGCGGGATCGTCGACGGACATTCCCTCTTCCTCAGGACGGTAGCTGTCCTCACCGACCTCGATGAGGACCGCGCCCGGCGAAACTTGCCGCGTGCCGATGAACCTGAACGTCTTCAGCTCGGCGTCGCGGTTCGCCCACGGCGCGAGATTGTGCCGCTCGACCCCCGTGCGCCTCTTCGGCTGCGAGATCACGCCCAGCGCCTTCGGATGCGTGAGCCGGCGCGCGGCCTCCCAGTCCTTGCGCACCACCCGCGACAGGTACTGCTGCAACGTCGCCTTCGCGAGGAAGACGTCCGGCGACTCCTCGTTGAGCGTGGACTGCACGCCGGACTCGGCGCCCGGCGGCGCCGCGTTCGCCACGGCGCCCGCTAGCAAGACTGCCGCCCACATCGGGTTTTCCTCCCCTGACCCCCGTTCCCGCCCCGGCAGCTTCCGCATGGCGGGCTACCCCAGAGCAGAGGGTGCGCATCGGCGCAAGGCACCGCAAGGGGCGCGGTGCGTCAGGCGCTTGCCCGCTGCACGGGGACGGCCATCGCCACGCGGTCGCGACCGAGGCGTTTGGCTTCGTACAGAGCGGTGTCCGCCTTCTCGATCAGGCCGGCGACATCCTGGGCATCCGTCCCGAGCGTCGCCACCCCAGCGGAGATCGTCACTGAGAGCGCCGGATGCCCTTCCGGTCCGGGCATCGATGCGGCGGCGACGGCCCGGCGCAGCTTCTCCGCCACCTCGAGCGCCTCCGGCTTGCCGACCCGCGGCAGCACGACGCAGAACTCCTCGCCGCCATACCGCGCGACGATGTCGATCTTGCGGATGGTCCGCCGCAGCGCGAGCGCGACTCCGCGCAGCACGCCATCTCCCACGGTGTGGCCGTGCGCGTCGTTGATCCGCTTGAACAGGTCAAGGTCGATCATCAGCAGAGAGACGGGATCCCCGAAACGGAGCGACCGCGAGACCTCGTTTTCCAGGCGCAGGAAGAGCTGCCTGCGGTTGGGGACGCCGGTGAGGGCGTCGGTGAACGAGAGCTCGAGCGTCTGCTGGTACAGGCGGGCGTTGGCGAGGGCCAATGCCGCCTGCGCGGCGATCGCTTCCGCCAGCCGGATCTCCTGCTGGCTGAAGGCGTTCTCCTGCGGGCGGTTGAAGTTCATCACGCCGAGGATCCGGCCCTTGCTCTTCAGCGGCACGGCGAGGAACGAGCCCTTGTTGCGGCCGGGCCGCGCCTGGCGCGCGTATCGCGGATCGCTCGCGACGTTCTCGACGTAGATGGTCTGACCGCGCGCCGCCACCTCGCCGGTGATTCCCTCCCCGAGATGGAACCGGGTCCCGCGCGCGTTGCGCGGGGCATCTCCGGAGACGGCTTCGACGACGAGCTGGTGCGTCGCGTCGTCGACGAGCATCACGGAGAACTCGCTGACCCCGAAGCGGGCGCACACCTGCCCGCCCAGCATCTCGAGCAGCTCGGGGAGATCGAGCGTTCCCGAGATCGCATGGGAGACTTCCAGCAGCAGCTCCATCTCGCCGACGTGCGCGCCGAGGCGCGCGTTGACCGCCCTGAGCTCCGCCTGCAGCGACAGGTCGCGCTCCATCTTCGCCAGCGACTCCTTGGCCTCGATGTCCGCCACCGCCATGTCGGTGATGCGCGAGAGCATGGTGTTGAAGCTGCGCGCGAGCTTGCCCAGTTCGTCCTCGCTCTGCACCCGCGCGCGGACCAGGAACTCGCCCAGCTCGGCGCGCGCCATGACCCGGGAAAGGCCCTGGATCGGCTTGAGCAGGAAATGTCGCGCCGCGAGCGCGATGGTCATGCCGGCGAACGTGAGGGCGAGAAGGGTTCCGAGGATCGCCCCGGTCCGCAACTCGTCGAACGCCATCGCCGGATCGCGGACCGAAAGCCGGTGGCTGTGGGCAACGAGCGCCCCGAGGCCCGCCAGGAGCACGACCGCGGAGGGAATGGCCGAGGCGAGGATGAGCTTGAGAGCGAGCGATTGGCGGATGCGAGAGAGCACGTTCAGGCGATTGTAGCGCCTCTGCTCCGGACTGGCTCCGGGTGGGTGCTGCACCCACATTACCGCTTCCAAGGAGGCCGCGATGCGTTGCCAAGAGATCATGACGAAGAACCCCGCCACCGTGAAGATGAACACCCCGGTCCAGGAGGTCGCGCCTGCAGGACCTCGCGCGCTCGGAGAGCGAGGGCGAGATCGGGAAGACCGTCCGCGAGGTGAAGGAAGAAGGCGCGCGGGTGCACTAGGAACAGCCAAAAGCAATAGCCGCAAGCCCGCGCCTTCGGCGCGGGAGCGGCTAAGTTGCCCCTCCCCCACCGCTGCGGCACGCTGCGCGCATGCGTGCGGCCGCAGCGCTCCTCGTCTTTTGCGCCGGCGCCGCTGCGTGGAGCGAACAGATCCGGATCGAGGTCGCGCGCGGGAAGCGCTCCGCGCGCGTGGAGGCGGGCGGACGGACGCACGCGCTCGCCGCCGGCGGCGCGGGGCTGACGCTCGACGGCAAACCGGTCGCATCGGCGCAGTTCGCCGGACCGCTGCGCCTCGACGGGCGAGAGCTGCCCGGCCGGCTCGAGGTGTTCAGCGATCGCGGCGCTCTGGTCGCCGTGAACTCGGTCGATCTCGAGCAGTACGTCGCGGCGGTGGTGGCGAGCGAGGTCCCGCCGGGCTGGCCCGCGGAGGCGCTGCGGGCGCAGGCGGTGGCGGCACGGACGTTCGCCGTCGCGCAGAAGATCGCGCAGGGTCCCGCCGCGCGCGCTCACCTCGGAGCCTCGATCCTCGATCAAGTCTACCGGAACGCCGCCCGCACTCCGCGGCCTGCGCTCGACGCGGCGCGGGCCACCGCGGGCGAGGTCCTCACCTGGGGCGCGGCGCCCATCGCTGCGTATTTCAGCGCGAGTTGCGGCGGCAGGAGCGAGAGCGCGGAGGCCGCGTTCCACCTGGATCCCGGCACGGCTCCGTACCTGCGCGGCAGTGAACCGGACGACGACGAGCGCGGTTGGACGGTGCGGATTCCGCTGGCCGAGATCACAGCCGCGCTGCGGAAGGCGCGGCGCATGCACGCCGAGGTTCGCGGCCTCCTCGTGGAATCGAGGACCGCGAGCGGACGCGCTCTGGGGCTCGCGGTCGAGACCACCGCTGGCCGGCGGCCGCTGCTCGCCGTCGAGCTGCGGCAGCTGCTCGGCTACAGCCGGCTGCCTTCGCTCCTCTTCGACGTGAGCCCCGAAGGCGGCGTCGCCGTCTTCCGGGGCCGCGGGAGCGGCCACGGCGTCGGGCTCTGCCAGTGGGGAGCGCGGGCCAGGGCCCTCGCGGGAGGGACGTATCGGGACATCCTCGCCCACTACTATCCGGGCGCCGAAATCCGCCGCATGTACTGACCGCTACTTCTTCCCTTGATCTGAAGACTGTCGCGTATCGCGGTAGATCAGAACGAGGCCCGTCAGGGGCAGTGGGTAGAGGAGCGCGCGGATGAGGGCAGTGGCGATGGGCCGCCAGGGGCCGGGAGGAAGCAGCAAGGCGGCCGCCGAGGCCAGGACCGAGAACGCGACGATGAGGATCCACATCCACAGGGCCTGCCCCCAGTGTCCCTCGAGCTGCTGCCAGGACCGTTCCAGGGCGGCGCGGCCACGGAGTCCCTCGACGACGACCAGGGGCGCAGCGAGCGAGAAGCCGGCGGCGAGGATGAGCCCGGGGATGACGAAGAACAGCGCGCCGAACGCCGCCAGCGCCGCACACGTGAGGGCGGTCAGGAGCACGGCTCCGATGCGCGATCCCGCCGCCGCCCAGGCATGCGCCGGTCCCGCGGACCTCCCCTGGCTCAGCTCGAGCACCAGCGGCACCGCAGCCGCGTGCGCGAGAAAGAGCCCCGCGAGCAGGAGCAGGACAAAGATGGCGGTGGCGCTGGCGATCGGGACCACATTGTCCAGAAAGCGCCGTGCGTCGAAGGCGGCTCCGCCCTCGAGCGCCTCGCGCCCGAGCCGCTGCACCCGCTCGCTGCGCGCTTCCTCGCTGGCCGGCGGCTTCTCCAGCAGCTCGCGCTGCTTCTCGCGGATCTGCTCGCTGTGGCTGCGCGCCTCCCCGACTTCGCCCCGGCCGAGCGCCGCCAGACTGAATCTCACCGCGCCGGCGGCGAGCAAGGTCGCGGGCAGCAAAGCGATGGCGCAGGTCAGGACCAACGCGCCGAAGTGCCTGCCATAGAACGCCAGCGCTTCCGACGTCACGCGGCTCCTAGGCGGCCCGCAGCTGGGGCTCCCGGACGAGAGGCGCTGCGCCCAGCGCGCGGCGATAGAGCGCACCATGCCCTTCCGCCATCCTCTCCATCGACAGCGCGGACTCGACGCGGTGGCGGCCGCGCAGACCCATTTCTCGTGCTTGCTCCGGCGCGGAAAGCAGCGCGCCGATCGCCTCCGCCAGCGCCTGCGCGCCGCCATATGGAACGAGAAAGCCGTTTTCTCCCTCGCGCACCAGCTCGGGATTTCCACCGACCCGCGTCGCGACGATCGGCAGCCGGGACGCCATCGCCTCCATCAACGCGTTCGAGAGGCCTTCCGCGCTCGAGCAGAGGCACGCCGCCTGGCAGCGCGCGAGGACCGCGGCCACGTCCAGGCGGTGACCGAGCAAGAGGACGCGTTCGTCCAGGCCGAGCTGGGCGATCCGGTCCGTCAGGTACTCGCGCTCGGGTCCTTCACCCGCGCAGAGAAAGCGCACGCGGTGCAGCTCCGGCGGAAGCCGCGCCACTGCTTCCACGAGCGTACGGTGGCCTTTGACGGGCCAGAGA
This sequence comes from Deltaproteobacteria bacterium 13_1_40CM_4_68_19, assembly GCA_001918155.1. GTDB lineage: Bacteria > Myxococcota > Myxococcia > Myxococcales > 40CM-4-68-19 > 40CM-4-68-19. The sequence continues at coordinate 5,639 of MNFJ01000002.1, read as the reverse complement.
TTGCCGATCACTGCCACGGCAGGCTCACCGTCTGCCACCGGCAGCGGCGCTTGCAGCCCCCGCGCCGCGAGGTCGTCGAAGTGCTCCAGATCGATTCCGTTCCGCACCACGACGCAGTTCTCGGGCCTGACGCCTTCCTCACGAATGCAGACCTCGCGCACGGCCTCGGCGTTCGCCACCACCAGGTCGGCGAGGCGGGAGTTCAGCATCTCCGCCCTGCGGTGCCACCTCCCGAAGCCCGCCCGCAGGTGGCCGAGGTCGAGCCGGCTGACGATCGCCTTCGCGCCCGCGAGGCGCGCCGCCGCGAGCCCGAGGAGGTTGGTGTTGAAATCAGTCGCGTGCACGATCCGGATGCCCTCGGCGCGGATGAGCGCCGCCATCCGAGCGATCTGCACGGCGGTGTTCGACTGCAGCATCGAGCCCTTGAGGGGGAATACCTCCGGCTCGTATCCCATCGCACGCACCGGCTCGAGCATCGGGCCGGAGAGCTCCAGGCAGCCCACCACGGCGCGGAAGCCCTCCGGGTGGCGGCGCAGGCGCTCGACGAACTGGCGCTCGGCCCCTCCGATCCAGAAGCGGTTGACGAGGTGCAGCACCGGAACTTCAGTGGAGAACATGGTCTCTAGCAGGGTGTGCATCGCGGTTCCCATGCGCGAGTCCCTTGACAGCGCGATGCGTTTCGCAGACGACACCGCCCTCCATGGTCAAACCTGTGGTCGCCGCCATCGACATGGGATACGGCCATCTCCGGCCGGCCGCCGCTCTCGCCGATCACCTGGCCACGGAAGTGGTCCAGATGGATGCGCCCCCTTTCGGGACCCGGCGCGATCGCGCGTTCTGGACCGGGATCCGCAAGTTCTACGAGCCCTTGACGCGAATGTCGCAGGTGGGCGCCGCCGCTGGTCCGATGCGTGCGCTCCTGAACACGCTCACGGCGATCCCGCCGCCCTTGCCGGAGCGCGACCTGTCCGGTCCGACGCAGGGGACTCGCTGGATGAGCAGCGCGGCGCGGGCGGGAGTGGGGCGCGCGTTGGCCCGGTACCTGCGCGAGTCCGGCGCGCCGCTGCTCGCCACCTTCTACGCCGCGGCGGTCCTCGCCGAGATGCACGGCGCCGAGCGGCTCCACTGCGTGATCACCGACACCGACGTGAACCGCGTCTGGGCGCCTCCCGATTCGAAGCGCACCGGGATCGTCTATTTCGCTCCGACCGATTCCGCGCGCAGGCGGATGGAATCCTATGGAGTTCCCCGCCCGCGCATCCGGGTCACGGGATATCCGCTGCCGGGCGAGCTCGTCGGACGGGACCGCGCCGCGCTGAAGCGGAACTTCCGCGCCCGGATGGAGCGGATCGGCAAGAACGGAAGCGCGCCGCTGATCGTGTTCGCGGTGGGCGGCGCCGGCGTGCACGTGCCGCTCGCGAAGACCCTGCTCTCTGGCATGGAGAAGCAGATCCGCGAGGGGAGGTTGCGGCTGGCGCTGGTGGCAGGCATCCGCAAGGAGGTGGCGTCGACCTTGAGCGCCACGCTCGCCGGGCTGGGACTCGCGGGTCACGCGGGGACCGAGCTGCTCTACGACCCCGACGTGTTCTCGTACATCCGCCGGTTCAACGCGCTGCTCGCCCGGGCGGATGCGCTCTGGAGCAAGCCTTCGGAGCTGACGTTCTTCGCCGGCCTGGGGCTCCCGTTCATCGCCGCTCCGCCGGTGGGCGCGCATGAAGAGCGCAACCTGCGCTGGGCGACCGATCGCGGCGCCGCGCTGCCCCAGCACGATCCGGAGACCGCCGGTCAGTGGTTGCTCGAATGGGTCGAGGACGGGGTCCTGGCCAGCGCCGCGGAAGCCGGCATGTGCCTGCCGCAGACCGGCGTCTACGACATCGCCGATCAGGTCGACAGCGCCTAGAACACATTTCATAACCGGCCTGCGAGTGTTTGGGCTCAAGCGTAGCCGCTGCCGCACGAAGTGCGGCTATGCGGCTATCTCTTTGGACTGTACAGGGTATGAGATAAGCGCCCCCCGTGGACGTCGCCGACTTCGACTACGAGCTGCCGGAAGAGTTGATCGCGCAAGCGCCGCTGCCGGAGCGCGACGCTTCGCGGCTGCTCGTGCTCCCGCGCCGCTCGGGCCATCTGCAACATCGCGCCATCCGCGATCTTCCCGAGCTGCTGCGCGCGGGCGATCTCCTGGTGGTGAACGACGCGCGCGTGATCCCGGCGCGGCTCCACGGCCGCAAGGAGGGCAGCGGCGGAAAGGTGGAGCTGCTCCTCATCGAGCCTCTCGCCGGCGGCGACTGGCTCGCTCTCGGACAGGCGTCGAAGCCCCTGCGCCAGGGGGCTCGCGTCGAGGTGCTCGGCAGCTCCATCGAGATCGTCGAGGTGCGGGGCGGCGGCGAGCTGGTGGTGCGGCTGCCGCTGCGGGGCGAGCCGCTCTGGCAGTTCCTCGATGAAGCGGGCGAGCTGCCGCTGCCTCCGTACATCCGGCACGCGCCCGGTCCGACCGACCGGGAGCGTTACCAGACGATGTTCGCGCGCGAGCGCGGAGCGGTCGCGGCGCCTACGGCCGGCCTTCACTTCACGCCGGCGCTGATCGACGCGCTGCGCGCGCGCGGCATCGGGATCGACCCGATCACGCTGCACGTCGGGCCCGGGACGTTCCTCCCGGTGCGGACGGAGCGCGTCGAGGATCACCGCATGCACCGTGAGCGCTACTTCGTCCCCGACGAGACGGCGCGCGCGTTGGACCGGGCAAAGAGGGTGATCGCGGTAGGCACCACGGCGCTGCGCACGCTGGAGGCTTCCGGCGGCCGTCCCGGTCCGGGAGGGACGGACCTGTTCGTCAAGCCGGGATACGAGTTCCGCACGGTGGACGGCCTGCTCACCAACTTCCACCTGCCCAGGAGCACCCTGTTGATGCTGGTCGCCGCCTTCGCCGGGCTCGATCGGATCAAGGCCGCCTACCGCGAGGCGATCGCCGGGCGATACCGCTTCTTCTCCTACGGCGACGCGATGCTGATCGCATGAACTTCACGGTCACGCATACGGAGGGGGCGGCGCGGAGGGGAAAGCTCGTCCTTCCGCACGGCGAGGTCGACACGCCGCAGTTCATGCCGGTGGGGACCGTCGCTTCCGTGAGAGCGATCGCGCCCGACGATCTGTGGCGCGTCGGGGCGCAGATCGTCCTCGGGAACACGTACCACCTGCTGCTCCGGCCCGGTCCCGAGGTCGTGGCGCAGATGGGCGGCCTGCACCGCTTCATGTCCTGGGAGGGAAACCTCCTCACCGACTCGGGGGGATTCCAGGTCTACTCGCTCGCCGAGCAGCGCAAGATCAGCGAGGAGGGCGCCGTCTTCCGCAGCCACCTCGACGGCAGCCGGCAGGAGCTGACGCCCGAGCGCGCCACGGCGATCCAGCTGCAGCTCGGCGGCGACATCCTGATGGCGTTCGACGAATGCCCGCCCTCGCAGAGCCCGCGCGCCTACCACGAGGAGGCGCTGGGGCGAACCACCCGCTGGGCCGTTCGCTGCAAGCAGGCCTGGCTGCGCGAGGACCCGCAGCGCGAACACGCCCTGTTCGGGATCGTGCAGGGCGGGCTGCACGAGGACCTGCGCATCCGGCACGCGCAGGAGATCGCCGAGCTGGACTTCGAGGGCAACGCCTTGGGCGGGTTCTCGGTGGGCGAGGCGCCACAGGCAATGTGGGAAGGAGTGGCGCGCGCCGCGCCGCTTCTGCCTGCTCAGAAGCCCCGGTACCTGATGGGGGTCGGCACGCCCGAGGATCTGGTGCGCTGCGTCCTCGCAGGGGTCGACCTCTTCGATTGCGTCCTGCCCACCCGCGTGGCGCGAAACGGGCTGCTCTTCACCCGCCGTGGCCGCCTGCAGATCAAGGCGGCGCGCTACGCGCGCGATCCCGGCCCCCCGGATCCGGACTGCGGCTGCTATACCTGCCGGACGTTCTCGCGCGCGTACTTGCGGCATCTCTTCGCGGCCCAGGAGCTGCTTGCGTTCCGCCTGAATAGCATCCACAATCTGGCGTTCTACTTGGACCTGATGCGGGAGCTGCGCGAGGCCATCGAGCGCGGCGAGGCGCAGCGCCGTGCGGGCAACATCCTGGAGCGGTTCGCCGCGGGGGAATAAGTCACCCGTTGCCCATCCCCGGCCTCGGTGCTAGAAGGTCCGGCCCCGATTTCCGGGGCGAAATACAGGAGACTCGACGCCGTGCTCGCCTTGATCGCCCAGGCCGCCGATCAGCAGCAGTCGCCCTCCAGCGCGTTCACATTGTTGGTGCCCGCCGCGCTGTTCTTCGTGATCTTCTACTTCATCGTCATGCGCCCGCAGGCTCGCCAGCAGAACGCCCACAAGACCTTCCTCGAGAAGCTGGGGAAGGGCGACGAGGTGGTCACCTCGGGGGGGGTGATCGGCAAGGTAGACCGGGTGGCTGGCGATCTGGTGTTCGTCGAGGTTGCAAACAACATCAAGCTGCGCGTGCTCAAAGCGCAGATCCAGGGGCCGTACAAGACGGCCGCTGAGGAGAAGCCGGCCGAAGAAGCCGCGAAGAAGGGATAGGACAGCGGATGGATCGCGCGTGGTACTGGAAGGCCGGACTGATCCTGGCCGTGACCGTCTTGTCGGTCTGGGCGTTGGTGCCCAGCATCACCTACTTCCGCCTGCCGGCCGCGGAGCGCAACGAGGCGAGCGTGTTCGAGAAGGCGCGGCCGAAGTGGGCGCCCGCCAAGCACCTGAATCTCGGCCTCGATCTGCAGGGCGGCATCCACCTGGTGATGGGGGTGGAAGTCGACCGAGCCGTCCGCGAGAAGGCGGTGCGGCGGGCGGAGGAGATCGCGGCCGAGATGGACCGCAAGGACGTGAAGGGCGTCGACGTGAAGGGCGATCCGGAAACCGGCATCGTCACCGTCACTGCGCCGGACATCGGCAAGGCGAAGGACGTGCTCGGCGAGTTCACCGACATGTACGTGCGCCGGACGGCCGGCAACACCGTCGAGCTGGCGATGAAGGACGATGCCGTCAAGCTGCTGAAGGAGAGCGCGGTCGAACAGGCGGTGAAGGCCATCCGCAATCGCGTCGACAAGTGGGGCGTGTCCGAGCCGACCATCGCCAAGCGCGGCGACGCCTCCATCCTGGTGCAGCTCCCCGGCTACTCCAACCCGGAAAAGGCGAAGGAGCTGATCGGGAAGACGGCTCAGCTCGAGTTCAAGATCGTGGACGATGCCGACCAGTCGCTCACGCAGCTCAAGGACCTGCCGCAGGGCATCACCCTGAACTGGGACCGCTATACGGGCGCGGGCGACGCGACGGTTTCCTCGCCCTACCTGGAGTCGAAGGACCGGGCGCTGCTCACGCAGTATCTGAAGGACAAGGCGCCCCCCGGACACGTCTTCGCCATCGGCAAGCTGGAGAGCCGCACCCGCGGCGAGACCACCTACCGCTCCTGGCTCCTCGACCAGAAGCAGGGCATGACCGGCGAGTACATCACCGACGCGCGGGTGGCATTCGACAATTCGCCGGGCGAAGGAAACCGGCCCTACGTGCAGGTGAACTTCAACAAGACGGGCGCCGACCTCTTCGGAAAGCTGACCAAGGAGAACGTGAAGCGGCGCATGGCCATCGTCCTCGACGACACCGTGG
>MNFJ01000098.1 GCA_001918155.1 Deltaproteobacteria bacterium 13_1_40CM_4_68_19 | reverse complement strand
GGGATGCGCACGGGGCTCTACACGAGCCCCCACCTGAACCACTTCTGCGAGCGGATCCGCATCGCGGGCGAGCCCATTTCCGAGGAGCGCGCCTGCGAGCTGCTCGAGGAAGTGCGCGGGCGCATTCCCTGGGCGCTCGGCGATCCCGGGCTGACCTTCTTCGAGATCGTCACGCTGATGGCGTTCCTCGCCTTCCGCGAGGTCGACGCCGCGGTGATCGAAGTGGGGCTGGGCGGGCGTCTCGATGCGACCAATGTCGTCGTCCCGCGCGCCTGCGCGATCAGCGCCCTCGGATTGGAGCACACGCAATATCTGGGGCCGACGCTCGCGCATGTCGCGGCGGAGAAGGCGGGCATCTTCAAGACCGGGGCACCGGCGGTGAGCGCCGGTCAACCTCGAGAGGCGGCTGAAGTCCTGCAGCGGCGCGCGGATGAGATGCGCGTCCGGCTGTGGAGGCCGGGGCGCGATTACCGATTCGAGAGCCGGGAGGGCGAGGCCTTCTGCTACGGCGGTCCGCAATGGAACGTGCGGGCGCAGCCAGCCCTGGCCGGGCACCACCAGCGCGGCAACGCCGCCCTCGCCTGCGCTCTTCTGGAAGCGAGCGGGCTGTGCGAGGCGAGGCACGCCGAGGAAGGGCTTCGGACCACGCGCTGGCCGGCGCGGCTCGAGCAGTTCGGGAACGTCTACGTGGACGGGGCGCACAATCCGCACGCGGCGCGCGCCCTCGCGCACGCGCTGCCGCCGCTCCTGCGCGGCCTGCCGCTTCGACTCGTGTTCGGCGCGCTCGAGGACAAGGACGCGGGCGCGATGCTCGATGCGCTCGGTCCGCTGGCCCGGTCCATCCACTACTGCCCGCCGGACTCTCCCCGGGCCCTGCGGCCGGAGCGCCTGGCCCGACTCCGGCCCGGACACCTCCACCCGAGCGCAGCCGCGGCGCTGGCGGCGGCACGCAGCGAAACGGGCGTGGTCCTCTGCTGCGGCTCGCTCTATCTGGCTGGCGAGACGCGCGCTCTCCTGCTCGGGGAGCGCCGCTCGAGCATGCCCAGCGAACGGCTATAGCCGCGGCCGCCGACCAGACGCCCTCCGGAGAGTTTGCCGCCCCGCCGCCCCCACCTTAACTTAAGGGACGCGCGGACCCCTGGGGGTTCGAGGCCGCGACGGGTTCAAGGGAGCCATGCGCCGCCTCGATTTCCAACGACCGCCGAACCGCCGCAACCTCGATCGTATAGCGTTCAAGTCATTGTATTCAAAGCAGATTTACGATGCGCCCACCCGGGACGGCTGGGTGCTCCGGATCTCCCGCTACAAGCCGATCGAGCAGCCCTGGGATCAGCCGATCTTCGGCCAGCCGATGCTGCTCGTCCCGGGCTGGTCGCAGAACCGTCATGCATTCACCTGCGGCGACTTCGTCAAGCAGCTGCTCGCGTACGGGGCGGACATCCATATCGCCGAGCTGCGCGGCCACGGCCTGTCGAATCAGCAGCTCCAACTCGAGCGCGGCCTGCATCCAAAGGACCTCGACTGGGACTGGGACATCGACAGCTATTTCCTCTACGACATCCCCGCCGCCGTCGCAGCGGTGAAGCAGGCTACTGGCCGTTCCCGGATCTTCTACCTCGGCAACAGCATGGGCGGCATGCTCGGGTACGGCTACGCGGGCTGCCACGACGATCTCGCGGGGCTCGTCGCCATCGGCGCCCCGAGCGACATCGGGCGGGGCTTTCTCGGCCTGCGAGCCGCCGCGCTCTTCGGACCGGTTCTGATGGGCCCTCTGCTCGACGCTGCCTGCCGCGCGGCGAGCGTCGCCGGCCGCACCCGCCACAGCGCCGCGGCGATGCTGCGCAGAGTGCGGTTCCTCGCCCGCGCCGCCAACCTGCTCGCCGCTCCCGACAGCGAGTTCAAACCCATCCAGTTCAATCACGTTCCGGTGGACGCGTTCCTGCGCGCGCTCGCCCGCGCCGCCACCGAGAGCAACCTGCGTCGCTACGAGCTGATCTCGCGCTACATCGGGTCGCTGCTGAATCCGTCGCGCGTGACCGCGGAGGACTTCCGCTGGCTCCTCTCGCAGGGCGGAGAGAAGGAGCCCCGGCGCGTGGTCGAGCAGTTCGCCCGCTGGATCCGCCACGACGAGATGAGGTGCTACCGCACCGGCTACGACTACAAGGCGCACTTCCGGGACATCGCCATCCCGATGGCGATCTTCTTCGGCGACCTGGACAAGATCGCCTCCGCGCGCAGCACCCGCGGCATCTACCGCGCGGCGCGCAGCGAATACCTGCTCTGGCGCCCGGTGAAGGAGAACAGCCACCTCGAGCTGACGATGGGCACCGACATCCACCAGATCTGTGCGGACGTGAAGGATCTGGTGGAATACGCTGCGCGCCGGACACGCCCCGGGCCGGTCGAGTCTTTTGGGTGAGCGCGGAGCGCGTGTTAGCCTTCGAGGTGCGTGACAAGGGAAACGTTCACTGTCGCGTGCTGCGCGCTCGCGCTGGCGCTGGGCGCGGCCGCCGAGGAGCAAGGCCGGCTGGTCGGCGTGCGCGCGCGCGCCGACGCGAAGGCGAGCACCGTGGAGATCGACGGGGACCGCCCGCTTTCCTTCACCACCATGAAGCTCTTGTCGCCGCCACGGGTGGTGGTCGACTTCGCGGATACGGACGTCGCGGCCGAGCCGCGGGAGCTGGAGATCGAAGACGGCACCCTGCGGCGCGCAGCCGTGGCGCAGGCGGGATCGCGCACCGCGCGGGTGGTGATCGAGCTCGCTGTGGATGCGGAGTTCGACGTGCGCGCCGAGGGAAATCGCGTCGAGGTGCGCGTGCCCCGGCCCGGCGCCGTTGCCGACGCCGAGCCCCACGGGGAAGGCGCGGGCGATGCCGAGGCCGAGAAGGTCGCCTCGCTCCCCAAGGTCTCGCTGGTCGGGTCGAAGCCCGCGCAGCCGCCGGAAGACGGGCGCACCGATCGGCAGCGGACCGCGGCGGAGAAGGCCGAGGCGCTGAAGAAGACGCTCGCGGAGCAGCGAAAGCGCGAAGCGGAGGAAAAGGCCGCGCGCAAGCTCGCGCTCAAGAACGGCCGGAAGGTCGCCCCGAGAGCGGCGCCGAAGACCCCGCCCGAGCCGGCAGCGCAGGTGGACCGCGCGGTGCCGCAGTCCTCGCCCGACCCCGCGGCGAAGGTGGAGCGCGCGGTGGCGGGGCCCTCGTCCGACCCCGCGGCGAAGCTGGAGCGCGCGGTGGCGGAGCCCTCGCCCGAGGCCGCCGCGAAGCTGGAGCGCGCGCCGCAGGTCACCCCGCCGGCGCCCACAGCGAAGATCGAAACGCCGCAGCCGGAGACCGTCCCTGCTCCGCCGCCCGCGGTCGCGGAGAAACCGCGCGAAAAGGCTCCCGCCCGACCGAAGACCCGGGTCGCGATGGCCGGGGCGCGCCACATCACCGGGATCGGCTTTCGCCCAATCCAGGGCGGCGAGGTGATCGTCCGCAGCGACCATCCTCTCGAGTACGGCGTGAGCGACGATGCCGGCGCCGTCCTGCTGCATTTGCCGAGCGCCGCCATTCCACTTCCGAACAACCGCCGGCCCCTGGATACCCGGTTCTTCAACGGCGCGGTCGAGCGCGTGGTCCCCATGCCCGTCGCCGGGGGAACCGACGTGCGCATCGAGCTGCGGCAGCACGCCGAGTATCAGCTTGCCCAGAACGGTTCGGTGTTGACGGTGACCTTCTCGGCTGCTCAGTAGTCGCTCTACGTGCTCCGCTTTGCCGCGACGGCTGCCCTCGCCGTGATCGCCCTGGGGCGGCCGGCGCTCGCCCAGAACGCATTCTTCGCCGGACCTCCAGGCGCCGAGGTGGAGGTCGAGGCCGACCGGATCTTCTACGCATGGGACAAGCAGCTGTTGCGGCTCGAGGGCCACGTGGTCGCGCGCCGCGGACCGGGGCTGCTCCGGGCGGCCTCCGGATCCCTGGACCGCGCGCACGGAATCCTGAAGCTCGAGGGGGGCGTGCTCGGCGTGCAGGATCGCCAGGTATTCCTGGCCGACGCGGCCGTCGTCGATCTGAACTCGCGCTCCGCGGAGCTGACCAAGGCGGTGCTGCTGCTCAAGGATCGCCCGGCCAATCCGGACGCGCCGCGCTCCGGCGCGAACACGCTGATCCTGCACGGCGCGCACGTGCGGCAGCTGGAGCGGGGTCGCTTCCTCGCCGAGAACGTGACGCTGACGCCCTGCGACTGCGCCGGCGATCCGGATTACGAGCTGCTGGCGCGGACGGCGGAGATCGGCGACGACCGCGCCAGTCTGCGGGGAGTGCATCTGCGTCTCCTCGGCGCCACGCTGCCGCTGTTCCCGCTCTCGCTGCCCCTGACCAATCGCCAGTCAGGCCTGCTCGCGCCACAGATCGGGTACGGCGGCCCGGTAGGCTTCACCTACGCGCAGCCCGTCTACCTCACGCTGGGGCGCAGCTACGACCTGACGATCGCTCCGGGCTGGTTCACCGGCGGACACATGCACCAGAAGACCCTCGGGCAGCGCTCGATCAAGGGCCCCCGGCTCGGCCTCGAGGAGCGGTACGCTCCGATGGAAGGCACGTCGGGTTCGCTCGCGCTCGACCTCTTCTACGATCTCGACCAGCACGACCCCGCCGGGACCGCCACTGCCGGGCGCGGCTATGGCGGCCTGCGGGGCATCGCGCACCTCGGTCACCGGACGGAAGGCGGCGCGGGCGTCTTCGCAGTGCAGGGCCTCGCGGCGAGCGACGTGATGGCCCTCCGCGACCAGGCCGCTCAATCCGTCGAGAATTCATACGACCTCTTCACGACCGACCTGGGCTTCTGGCGCGCTCGCGGACCGCTCACGCTCGGTGCGGATGCGACGCTCATGCAGGACATGCGCATCGTGGACGGCAACGCCCCCGATCGGCGGCTCTTCGGCGCCGACGGAGGAAGGACGTTTCAGCGGCTCCCGGCGCTTTTCGCGCAGCTCTCGCCGGTGCCGTTCGGGCCGGCGACGTTCGCGCTGGAGGCGAGCGCGGTCCAGTTCGCGCGCTTTGGAGAGCCTACGGAGATGGAGCGCGAGACGGGTTTCGGTCCGACGGATCGCGCGGTGAGCCCGCCGCGGATCTACACCGACGCGTCGCGCGCACCCGCTCTGCGCCTCGATCTCGCCCCGCGCTTGACGCTCGCGGCGGCGCCGGCGTTCCCGACTGAGCTGCGTCTCGAGGCAGGCGCGCGCGTGGACGGCTGGATCGTCGAAGGCTATCCGGATCGAGACCGGACGCGCGCGTACGCACTCCTCGGAGCGCGCGCGGCGATGCCGCTCGAGCGTCGATTCGGAAGCACGCTGCATCGCATCGAGCCGGCCTTCGAGGTGCGCGCGCTGTCGAAGCCGCTCTCCTCGGGTGGCCCTCCATTCGGAGATCTGACGGACGGGGGCGGACCGGACTTCAGACCGATGCCGGACGCCGCGCAGCAGGGGCTGACGGCCGGCGGGACGATCGCCGGCGTTCCGGCCGCGCGCCGGGCATACGACGAGATCGACTTCGCGGCGCCGGCGACCGGCGCGGTAGAGGCGACGGTATCGCTGTCGCAATCGCTGTGGACGAAGTCGGGGCGGACGGCAGCCCGGATCCTGGGTTTCGACTTGCTGCAGGATGCGCTGCTCTGGGCCGGCGGAGCGAAAGCGCGCCTGGGGGAGGGGAGCGCGGTCGCTTCGGCGCGGTTCGGCCCGGGGAGCGTGGACGGGTCCATCCGGTACGATTGGTCAGAGCACGAGGTCTCGGCGTTCGGCGCTTCCGCCGGCCTGCGGGACGGCCGCGGCGACGAGGCGCACGCGTCGGTCGGCATGCTGCGGGGAAGCTCGAGCGAGCGGCTCCGCGCCGGAATCGACGAGCTGTTCTCTGCCGCTCGCTTCGCCGTGGCTCCGACGACGCTCACCGGTGGAGCGCGCGCCGGCGCATCGAGCCCGCTGCCGCTCGGGCTTCGGCTCGCGTACGACGCCTACTACACGCCCGGCGATACCCCGAGCACGTTCGCGAACCTGGTCCATGTGGGCGTGCTGACCCTCGACACACCCTGCCGGTGCGCCGGCCTGCGGCTCTCCGCCTCCTTGCCGACGCACGACCTGCGGGCCTTGGGGGGCCCGCAATTCTCGCTTCTGATCGACTTGAAATCGCTCGGGTCGATGGCGGCGTTCTAGCCGCTCCCGCGCCGAAGGCGCGGGTATGCGGCTAATTGTTTTTGAGGCTGTACGGATCGTGATACGCGCTGCGGCTGTTCAGGTTGAGAAGTTTCACTCGCAGCAATCTTTTGAAAGCGCGGCTGCGGCTGATACGAACGCCTCCGGCAGCGAACCAGGGGCTCCGGAGCGGACCATACAGGCGACCATCGCCAGGGAAGTCGGACGCAGGATCCGCCAGCTGAGGATGTCGCGGTCCATGCGGATGACGCAGGAGGAATTGAGCGAACGCGCCCGGATCAGCGTCTCCTTCCTATCCATGATCGAGCGGGGCGAGCGCGCTCCCCATCTGGAGACCCTGGCCGCGATCGCCGACGCTCTCGACGTCCACCTGGCGGACTTGTTCGCCGAGCGGCAGGAGGGCACGGACTCCGATCCCATCTATGGCGCCCTCATCGAAGCTTGCCGCAGGCACCATCTGGGCAAACGCGACGTCGAACTGCTCGTCTCCATGATGCGCAGCATGTTCGCGGCTTGACGCGCGGCCGCCGGCGCGGCACTTCAATGGTCGCTGATGGGCCCGGACAACGTGATCGTCACCTGTGCCCTGACCGGCGTGCTCGCGAGCCGCGAACAATGCCCCTGGGTCCCCTATACCCCGGAGGAGATCGCCGAGGAGGCGCGGCGGGCGCACGATGCCGGCGCCGCGGTGGTGCACATCCACGCCCGCACCGACGAAGGCGCCCCGACGTACGAGCCCGGCGTCTACGCCGCGATCCGGCGCGAGATCGAGAAGCGCTGCCCGGTGATCCTCAACTTCTCCACCGGCGGCATCGGACCGATGGAAGGGCGCGTGGCGCACATCGCCCGGGTCAAGCCCGCGCTCGGCGCGCTGAACATGGGCTCGATGAACTACGCGAAGTACTCGGCGAAGAGGAAGGAGTTCGTCTTCGATTTCGTCTTCGAGAACCCGTTCCGCGACATCGCCTACCTGCTCGGCGTGATGAAGGAGGCGGGCGTGAAGCCCGAGTTGGAGTGCTTTGACGTCGGGCACACCAACTCCGTCTGGCCGCTGCTGGACAAGGGGCTGCTGAAGCGGCCGCTGCAGTTCAGCTTCATCATGGGCGTCCTCGGCGGAATCCGCGCGAGTAGCGAGAACCTCGCCATGCAAGCGCGGGAAGCGCCCGAGGGCAGCACCTGGGAAGTGATCGGCATCTCGCACGAGCAATGGCGCATGATCGGGGCCGCGCTCGCGCTGGGCGGGAACGTGCGCGTGGGACTGGAGGACAACTTCTACCTGGACGCGGCCGGGTCGAAGATGGCGCGCTCCAACGGAGAGCTGGTGGAGAAGGCCGTCCGGATGGCGCGCGACATCGGCCGGGAGCCGGCGACGGTCGAGCAGGCGCGCCGGCTGCTCACGCTCGATGCACCGTGGTGAATCGGCCGATCCCGAGCAGTCCGCCGCGACGGCGCTCGGCGTTTCCACGATCAACCGCAAGCGTCTTGACACGCCGCGCTAAGACCCTTTATCCAACCCGTCCGGCCACCCGAGAAGGAGACGTCGTGAAGAAGATCCGCCTGCTCACGCCCGGTCCGACGCCGGTTCCGGAGAGGCTGTCGCTGCGGATGGCGCGGCCCATCGTCCACCACCGCTCGCCGGAGTTCGAGGCAGTGTTCGCCCGCGTGCGGGAGGGGCTCGCCTGGCTCTACCAGACGAAGCAGGACGTGCTCGTGTTCGCAGCTAGCGGCACCGGCGCGATGGAGGCCTCGTTCGTCAACTTCCTCCGCAAGGGCGACACCGCGGTGGTCGTCGACGGCGGCAAGTTCGGCGAGCGCTGGGGAAAGCTGGCGAAGGCCTATGGCGTGAACGCGGTCAGCCTCAAGTGCGAGTGGGGCCATCCGGTCGAGGCCACCGCCGTCGAGAAGGCGCTGCGGGAGAATCCCCAGGCGAAGGGCGTCTACGTCCAGGCGAACGAGAGCTCGACCGGCGTGTACCATCCCATCCGCGAGCTGGCGCAGGTCACCGCGAAGACCGGTGCCGTCCTGGTGGTCGACGCCATCAGCGCGCTCGGGGCGATGCCGTTGCCCATGGACGACTGGGGCATCGACGTGCTCCTGAGCGCCGGCCACAAGGCGCTCGGGCTTCCGCCGGGGATCGCCTTTCTCGCCGCCAGCGAGAAGGCGTGGAAGCTGAACGAGTCGGCCGACCTGCCGCGCTTCTATTTCGACGTCAAGCGCGAGCGCGACAGCCAGCGCAAGAACCAAACCGCCTGGACTCCCGCCATCGCGCTGGTGGAAGGCCTGGACGAATCGCTCGCCATGTTCCGCGAGGAAGGGCTGGAGAACGTCTTCGCCCGCCATGAGCGCATGGCCAGGGCAGCGCGCGCAGGGATGCAGGCGCTGGGTCTCACGCTGTACTCGAAGAGCCCCTCGCCGGCGATGACCACCGTGCTCGCGCCGGACGGGGTCGATTCCGAGAAGCTGGTCAAGCACTTGTTCAAGCAGTACGGGGTCAAACTGGTCGGCGGTCAGGACGCGGCGAAGGGGAAGATCTTCCGCATCGCCCATCTCGGCTACTTCGACGATTTCGACATGCTGGTGGTGATCGGGGCGATCGAGCGTGGCCTGCACGATCTCGGCGCCAGGATCGAGCTCGGGGCAGGCCTCGCCGCCGCCCAGCATTCCTTCGCCGGAGGGGGCTGATGCGCATCCTCATCGCCGACGATCTGTCGCCGGAGGCGAAGACCATCCTCGAGCGGATCCCGGAAGCGCAGGTCGACGTCCGCATCGGCCTCAAGCCGGCCGAGCTGCGCGAGATCGCCGGCGCCTACGACGCGCTGGCGGTGCGCAGCGCCACCAAGGTCACGGCCGAGCTCCTCGCGGCGGCGACGAGGCTGCGGGTGATCGGGCGGGCCGGCACGGGCGTGGACAACATCGATCTCGATGCTGCCACGCGCCGCGGCGTGGTGGTGATGAACGCGCCCGGGGGCAACAGCGTCTCGGTCGCCGAGCACACGGTCGCGCTGCTGCTCGCGCTCGCGCGGCGGGTCGCGGATGCCTCGCAGAGCACTTGCGCAGGAAAGTGGGAGAAGAAGAAGTTCTCCGCGGGGCGGGAGCTGCTCGGGAAGACGCTCGGGGTGGTGGGCACGGGAAGCATCGGCGCCCTCGTCGTGCAGCGGGCCAAGGCGTTCGGCATGAAGGTGATCACCTACGATCCGTTCCTCAGCGAGGAGGCGGCGGCCAAGCTCGGAGTCGAGCTGGTGCCGCTGGCGGAGATCTTCCGCCGCAGCGACGCGGTGACGCTGCACGTCCCGCTCAACGAGCAGACGAAGAACATGGTCGCCGCGCCGCAGCTCGCGCAGATGAAGCCGGGCGCGCTGCTCATCAACTGCGCCCGCGGCGGCCTGGTCGACGAGAAGGCCTTGGCGGACGCGCTGGAGTCGAAGCGGCTGGGCGGGGCGGCGCTGGACGTGTTCGAGACGGAGCCGCCGCCCGCCGGCCATCCGCTCTTCTGCTGCGAGAACTTCATCGCCACCCCGCACCTGGGCGGGAGCACGGAGGACGCGCAGCAGAACGTGGCCCTGATCGTCTGCGAGGCGATGGTCGAATACCTGACCACCGGAACCATCCGCAACGCGGTGAACGTGCCCTCCGTGACCGGCGAGGTGATGGAGCGGCTGGGGCCGTACCTGCGCCTGGCGACGAAGCTCGGCGCGTTCGCCGGACAGCTCGCCACGCAAGCCGCCTGCGGCGCCCCGGAGCAGATCGAGATCGCCTACGCCGGCGAGGTGGCGCAGCACCCGAGCGCGCCGCTCACCGCGGCGGTGCTCAAGGGCGTCCTCGGCACCTTCCTGGCGGAGCCGGTCAACGAGGTCTCCGCTCCCGCCCTCGCCCGCGATCGCGGGCTCTCGGTGCAGGAGGTGAAGACCAGCGACACGCCCGATTTCGCCAGCCTCATCACGGTGCGCCTGCGCTGTGGCAAGGAAGTGACCACGGCCGTATCGGGCACGATCGTGGGCAAGCGGGAGCCGCGCCTCGTCCGGGTGGACAAGTTCGAGCTCGAGGCAGTCCCCGAAGGGGCCATCCTGGTCATGCACAACAACGACAAGCCCGGCGTGATCGGCAACGTCGGCCGCACTCTCGGCGAGGCGCAGGTGAACATCGCCCAGTTCGCGCTCGCCCGGGACCGCCGTAGCGGCGAGGCCATCGCGCTGGTCAACGTCGACACCCCGGCCCCGCCGGAAGTGCTCGATCGACTGCGCAGGCTCCCCAACGTCCGCAGCGTGCACCAGGTCACGTTGTGAAAGCCTCGACCGCGCTGATCCTCGCGCTGTTGCTCGCGTGCTCGCGCCGGCAACAAGAGCAGCACGCCGCCGCCCCCAAGCCCGTGCCGGTGGACGCCGGGCCGCCTCCACCGCCAGCCCTCTCCACCGCCGGGGCCGACATCTCCTGGCTCGTCGGTACCTGGGAGCGCCAGTCCGCTCCCAAGGACTGGCTGCTGTTCAACCCGCCGAAGGAGGTGGCGGTGATCGCCGGGGCTCCTCCGACCATGATCGCCCGCGGCGAATTCGTGCCGACCGGCCGCTCGATCTCGATCTTCTTGCGCGGTCAGGGCGGCGGGACGATCGAGCGCGTCCTGGAAGCGACGTCCGATCGGTCCGAGCTGCGCGAAGCCGGGCCGCCGCCGGTGGCGTACCGCCGCGGCGCGCCGCCGTGATAGGGAAATCCCCATGTCCAACGTAGTGATCGTCGGCGCGCAGTGGGGCGACGAGGGAAAGGGGAAGGTGGTCGACCTCTTCACCTCCTGGGCCGACGTGGTGGTGCGCTATCAGGGCGGGGCAAACGCCGGCCATACGCTGGTGGTGGGCGGGGTGAAGACGGTGCTGCACCTGGTGCCGAGCGGCGTGCTGCACCCGGGCAAGAAGTGCATCATCGGCAATGGCGTGGTGGTCGATCCGGAAGCGCTGATGGACGAGATCGACCTGCTGCGCAGCCGGGGCCTGCTCTCGGACCCGAGCCAGCTGGTCGTCTCCGAGAACGCGCACGTGATCCTTCCGTACCACAAGCGCATCGACGCGGGCCGCGAGAAGCAGAAGGCCATCGGGACGACGGGCCGCGGGATCGGCCCCTGCTACGAGGACAAGGTGGCTCGCCGCGGGATCCGGATCCGCGACGTGCTCAAGGCGAGCGCGCTGCGCGACAAGCTGGAGAGCCGGGTGGGCGAGGCGAACGCGCAGATCCAGGCGCTCGGCGGCGACAAGTGCGAGCTGCAGCCGCTGATCGAGTGGGCGCTGAAGCTGGGCGAGCGCATGCGCCCCTACGTCGGGGACGCGAGCGAGGTGCTCTCGCACGAGGTGGCGAAGGGGCGTGCGGTGCTCTTCGAGGGGGCCCAGGGCACCCTGCTCGACATCGACCACGGCACATATCCGTACGTCACGTCATCGAACACGGTGGCGGGCAACGCAGCGGTGGGCGCGGGGATCGGTCCCACGGCGATCCACTCGGTCATCGGCATCACCAAGGCGTACACCACGCGCGTCGGAAACGGGCCGCTGCCCACCGAGCTGCACGACTCCGTCGGCGAGAGGCTGCGCAGCGTCGGCGCGGAGTTCGGCGCCACCACCGGGCGACCTCGCCGCTGCGGCTGGCTCGACGCGCTGGTCCTGCGCTACGCGGCGCGCGTGAATGGCCTGTCTGGACTGGCGATGACCAAGCTCGACGTGCTCACCGGATTCGAGAAGATCCTCATCGCCATCGCGTACAAGCTGCCCAACGGGAAGACGGTGAGCGAATTTCCCTCCGATCCCGAGCTGCTCGAGCGCGCCCAGCCGATCTACGAGGAGCTGCCCGGTTGGAAGGAACCGCTGGGCGATCAGCGCGAGTACGAGGAGCTGCCCGAGAACACCCGCCGATACATCGAGCGCGTCGAGCAGCTGGTCGGGGTCGACGCGATCGCCGTTTCGGTCGGCGCCGAGCGCGCCGAGACCATCGTTCGCAAGAATCCATTTCGTCATCCCTGAGGATTGGGAGGCAACCGTGGGAGAAGCGATCATCGTCGATGCGGTCCGCACTGCCCGTGGCAAGCGCAAGGGCGCGCTCGCCGCGTTGCATCCGGTCGATCTGCTGGCCCGGACGCTGACCGGGGCGCTCGACCGCGCCGGCGTCAATCCCGAGGACGTGGACGACGTGATCATGGGGTGCGTCACGCAGGTGGGCGAGCAGGGCATGAACATCGCGCGCGGCGCCGTGCTAGCCGCGGGCCTGCCTGTGGAGGTGCCCGGCACCACGGTGAACCGGTTCTGCGGCTCCGGGCTGCAGGCGGTGAACTTCGGCGCGCAGGCGGTAGTCAGCGGCGCGGCGCAGCTGGTTGTGGCGGGCGGGGTCGAGCACATGACCCGCGTTCCGATGGGCTCCGACGCCGCCGGAGGGGAAGGCCCGGCCTCTCCCGGGCTCCTCGAGCATTGGCCAGACCTGGTCCCTCAGGGGCTTGCCGCGGAGATGATCGCGACGAAGTCCGGCTACACGCGCAGGCAGCTCGACGAGTTCGCGGTG
Organism: Deltaproteobacteria bacterium 13_1_40CM_4_68_19; assembly: GCA_001918155.1. GTDB lineage: Bacteria > Myxococcota > Myxococcia > Myxococcales > 40CM-4-68-19 > 40CM-4-68-19. The sequence goes on along the minus strand of MNFJ01000098.1, from coordinate 55 downwards.
TCCTCGCAGCAGAAGGCGGCGAACGCGATCGAGCGCGGCTGGTTCTCGCGCGAGA
>MNFJ01000010.1 GCA_001918155.1 Deltaproteobacteria bacterium 13_1_40CM_4_68_19 | reverse complement strand
CTCGACGCCCAACGACACCTTCGGATCGAAACCGGGCGCGAGCCGGGGCGGCGTGATCCGCGATGCGTCCGGGACCGTGGTCGTATCGGGGAGGACGCCGTGGCCCGCCTGCTCGCGTGGAAGCTCCTCCCCTCCCACGTATCGCGGTGCGACGACCAGCGGCAGGCGCAGCTCGGTGCGCCCATCCTCGAAGAAGGGCAGGCGCTCGCTGTACGTCAGGCGGACCACGACCGCGTCGCCGGGCGTCACGTTGCCGACTTGCACCGTGAACACGTCGTCGCGCTCCTGCTCGAGCAGCGCGGCGCGCTTGCCCTGGTCGAGAGCCTGCGCGTACTGGCGGCGCGCCTCCGCGCGCTCCTCGATGCGGCCGCGCACCACGCGCTTGCCGATCTGCATCTCGAACCGGCTCACCGCGCTGCTGCCCGCCAGCGGGAAGACGTAGACCGCCTCGATGGCTTCCTGGAACGGGTTGCCGAACTTCTGCTCGACCGTCACCTCGGCGACGCGGTCGATCACGCGCGCGCGGAGCTGGACGCTCTCGAGCGGCAGGGGCTGCTCCTTCGCCTTCAGCGAGCCCAGGGCGCGGGTCACGCCGGAAGGGATGTCCACCATGGGGATCGCCAACGTCATCGCTCGCCTCCAAGCGCGGCCAAGGCCGCTCGAATTCTCGCTTCCAGCGCGGCCGGATCGCGCAGCCGCCAGCCTTCTTCGACCACCAGACGGACCCCCGGTTCCACCGCGACTTCGCGCAGCCGCAGCGAAGGCACCTGAGCTCCCGACGCCGCGCTCGTGCGCGCTTCCGCTGCCAGCGATTCGATCAGCGCCTTCAGCTCCGCGTCGCTGCGGCCGTAGAGGCGCTGCTGGATCTCCGCCAGCGGCAGATCGAACGCCTGCAGGGCCTTGATCGCGAGCAGCTGCAGCAGGTGCCGCTCTGCGTACCGCGCCTGGCGCCCTTCGATGCGGGGGCGGTCGAGCAACCCGAGCGTCGTGTAGTAGCGGACGGTTCGCGCGTCTGGCGCCGCGGAGACGCGGCCGTCGGCAGCGGCGCCCAGCAGGCCCCGCTCGCCCAGCTCGCGCGCGACCCGGTCCGAGAGCTCATCGAGCATCATGACAGCATAATATACAGATACTGTAATGGTGTCAAGATGCGTTGGCTACGACGTCGGAAGCTCGTTCCGGACGTGCAGCGGATAGGCGCGCTCGAGCCAAGCGATCTGCTGCTCGGTCAGCTTCAACGAAGCCGCGCCGGCGTTCTCGCGCACGTGCGCGACGCTCGATGCTTTCGGGATGGCGAAGGTTCCCGGCAGGCGGACCAGGAACGCGAGCGCCACCTGCCGCCGGGTCGCGTGCAGCTCGGCTGCCACTGCCGCCAGCTCGCCGCCTTCGGGAAGATTGTCGAAGGGGCTGTACCCGACCAGCAGGGCGCCAAGCTCGCGACATGTCGGAAGGACGCGCGCCTCCACGTGCCGCTCCCCGAGATTGTAGAAGACCTGGTTGCAGACGATCCGCCCGCGCCCGGCGATGCGCGCCGCCTCTGCGAACAGATCCTCGTCGAAGTTGCTGACGCCGTAGCTGCGGATCTTGCCGGCCGCCTGCAGCTCCTCGAACGCGGCGATGGTGTCCTCCAGGGGGTGCGGGCCCGGCCAGTGGAGCAGGTAGCAGTCGAGCCGGTCCGTCCGCAGCCGCTGCAGCGACTGCTCGCACGCGCGCACGGTGCCCGCGCGGCTGGCGTTGGAGGGGACTACCTTGGAGACGATGAAGACTTCGTCGCGCCGCCCTTCGACGGCCTCGGCGACCATCTCCTCGGTGCCGTACAGCTCGGCGGTGTCGATGTGCGTGAGCCCGAGCTCGATCCCGGTGCGCAGGGTCTCGACCGCTTCAGGGCCGCGCAACCTCCACGTACCCTGGCCGATGACGGGTACCCGGACGGAACCGAACGGACGCTTCAGCATGGGCGCGTACTTAATCCCGCGCCGCGGACGGCACTAGCCAAAGGCGTCGAGGTCCGGAGCACAGGTGACGATCTGGCCTCAACTACCGCGCCTGCCCCAACGAGCCGCACCGACGATTACGGATGCTCCGACGGCCCGTTCCTCGCCAAGTCGAACTGCTGGATCAGCAGACGGTCCTTGCGACCCCCGAACCGGAGCCGGACTCCAGTGATCAGGAATACCGCGCTGATGACAACGCCCTGACTCAGGAGAAGACCACTACGAAAGCCAACGGCATACGCCGTCGCCGCCCAGGCATCACGGATATCGGCTGGAAGCGGCCGATGCGCTTCGGATAGCGCGTCCGCAATTTGCAGCGCCTTGCGCCTCATCCACGCTTCACCCCACACGTGGAACGCAAGAAGGACGAGACCAAGGACGATGAAGGCGAGCCCCATTGGTCGCCGCAAGCGTTCCGTTCGCCGAAGCGCCTCCACGACTTCGCGATCGGACTTCCTCCTGAAGGGATTCATCTCTGCGGACAACCAGCATCGAAGCGGCGCAATCGACTCGAAGCTAGCACGCGGAGTCTGGACAGCCAGCAAACGTACCAGCGTCGGACCAGATGGCCGGTTCAGCATCACCAGTGAGCAGTTCAACCGGTTGAACCGTCGTCGAGCCAAATACGCGAAAGCGCAGGCCATTCCGGCATCGGCGGAGCGCCGTCCGTCACCCCTTAGGCGTCCCCCGCACCCGCCGTCACGTCCCAGGTATCCCCGCTCTGCAGCAGCGCCTCCAGCGTCGCCGGCCCGCGCGTCGCCTTCTCCGCTTCCCGCTCCTGCTCCCGCGCCAGCTGATCGACCGTCGGCAAGTCGACCGCGCGCAGGACGCCCATCACCTGCGGCCAAGGCGGCTCGAGCGCGGCGAGCGCCAGCGCCAGCGAGAGATTGTCCCGCGACTCGTCGTGAACCACCGCGCCATCCGCCGCGCCCATCTCCAGCGTGAACCCGCCGCCGATCCGCAGCCCCTTGTCCTTGGACTTGCCGTACATCAGCGGCTTGCCGTGCTCCAGCTTGAGCAGGCGCTCGTCGCGCACGTCCTTCTCGCTCCATTCGTCGAAGGCGCCGTCGTTGAACACCACGCAGTTCTGCCAGATCTCGACGAACGCAGCGCCTTTGTGCGCCGCGGCCCGCTTCAGCACGCTCGACATGTGCGGCATGTCGTTGGCCGTCGTGCGGGCCACGAACGTGGCGCCGGCGCCGAGGGCCAGCGTCAGCGGGTTGAAGGGCCGATCGACGGTGCCGAAGGGCGAGCTCTTCGTCTTCTTGCCCAGCTCGCTGGTCGGCGATGCCTGCCCCTTGGTCAATCCGTAGATGCGGTTGTCGAAGAGCAGGATCTTGAGGTCGACGTTCCGGCGCAACGCGTGGATCAGGTGGTTTCCGCCGATGGAGAGCCCATCGCCGTCACCCGTCACCACCCAGACGGTCAGGTCCGGATTCGCCATCTTCAGGCCGGTGGCGATGGCCGGCGCGCGGCCGTGGATCCCATGGAAGCCGTAGGTGTTCATGTAGTAGGGGAACCGCGAGGCGCAGCCGATCCCGCTGATGAACACCGTCTTCTCCCGGGCGATCCCCAGCTCCGGCATGAGCTTCTGCACTCCGGCCAGGATGGCGAAGTCGGCGCAGCCCGGGCACCACCTCACCTCCTGGTCGGAGACGAAGTCCTTTTTCGTCAGCTTCACGAGAGGGGCGGACATCTACGCGATCTCCTGTTCCGCGGGCAGGTGCTTGCGCCGCGCGAGCGATTCGATGGTCGAGCGGATCTCGGCGACGTGGAACGGCTTGCCCTGGATCTTGTTCAGGCCCACCGACTCGAGCCCGAGCTGGCCGCGAATGTGCAGGCGCAGCTGGCCCATGTTGAGCTCGGGAACCAGCACCGTCCGGTAGCGCGTCGCGACGTCCGTGAGGTCGTTCGGCAGCGGGAAGACATGCCGGAGGTGGACGTGGCCGACCTTGAGCCCGCCCTGGCGCGCCTCGATCACCGCCTGCGTGATCGACCCGTACGTGCCGCCCCATCCGATCACCAGCACCTCCCCCTCGGGATCGAAGAAGGGCTCCGTCGGGTCCAGCCGATCGGCGATGCGGCGGACCTTCTCGGCGCGCGTGCGCACCATCTTCTCGTGATTGTGCGCGTCGTAGCTGATGTTGCCGGTGAGCGCATCCTTCTCCAAGCCGCCGATGCGGTGCTCGAGACCAGGAGTTCCCGGAATGGCCCAGGGCCGGGCAAGCTTCTCGTCCCGCTTGTACGGCATGAACCCGGCCGGATCGGTGGCGAAATCCGGCTCGATCTTCGGAAGGCTGTTCACGTCCGGAAGGAGCCACGGCTCGCTGCCGTTCGCGAGCGATCCGTCAGACAAGACGATGACCGGCGTCCGGCAATCGATGGCGATCCGGCAGGCTTCGTAGGCCGTTTCGAAGCAGTCGGCTGGGGAACGGGCGGCGAGCACCGGGATCGGACACTCGCCGTTGCGTCCATAGACCGCCTGGAAGAGGTCCGACTGCTCCGTCTTGGTGGGCAGTCCGGTCGACGGCCCGCCGCGCTGCACGTTGATGATCACCAGCGGGAGCTCGGTCATCAGGGCGAGACCCATCGCTTCCGTCTTGAGCGCGATCCCCGGACCGCTCGAGCCGGTGATGCCGAGCGCGCCGGCGAACGACGCGCCGATGGCCGCGGAGATCGCCGCGATCTCGTCCTCCGCCTGGAACGTCGTCAGCTGGAAGCGCCGGTACTTGGAGAGCTCGTGCAGGATGTCGCTCGCCGGAGTGATCGGGTAGCTGCCGTAGAAGAGCCGCAGGCCCGCCTTCTGCGCCGCCGCGATGAGACCGAGCGCCAGCGCGCTGTTCCCGGTGACGTTGCGGTACTTGCCGGGCTTGAGCCGCGCCGGCTGTATGGAATAGGGGGCGTCCAGAGCCTCGATGGTCTCGCCGTAGTTGTAGCCTGCCTTGAAGGCGCGCACGTTCGCTTCCGCCAGCGGCGGGCTCTTCTTGAAGCGCTCCCGGATGGCCTGCTCCTCGCGCTCGATGTCGCGGGAGTAGATCCAGAACACCAGGCCGAGCGCGTAGAAGTTCTTGCACCGGCTGGCGTCCTTCGCGGAGACGCCGGCGCCCTCCACGGCCTTTCCGACCAGGTGCTCGAAGTCCACCTTGATCACCTGGTAGTTCTCCAGGGTGCCGTCGGTGAGAGGATTCGTCTTCCACCCCGCCCGATCGAGGTCGGACTGCTTGAAGGTCGCCTCGTTGAGGATGAGGAGGCCGCCGCGCTTCAGGTCCGGCAAATGCACTTTCAGGGCCGCCGGGTTCATCGCCACCAGCGTGTCCGGCTGGTCGCCCGCCGAATACACCTCGTGCGCGGCGAACTGGATCTGGTAGCCGGAGACGCCGGCCGTCGTTCCCGCGGGGGCGCGGATTTCCGCCGGGTAATCCGGGAAGGTGGCCAGGTCATTGCCGTACAGCGCCGCCTCGCGCGTGAACTCCGTCCCGGTGAGCTGCATCCCATCGCCCGAGTCGCCCGCGAATCGCACGACGGCGTTCTGCAGGTCGATGTGGGGGCGGGGAGCGGCGGAAACCGTCATCGTTTTGCCTCCTGGAGGTAAACCTAGATGATTGTAACCTCATTTCCGCGTGCAGCGCGTTTTCCCGCGCGACCCGGTGTTCGTGAGCGTCGAGCTGCGGCCGGGCGCGTTTCGCCTGGCGGAGGATTCCGTTACTGTTCCCGGCCGTGGATCCGCCGCGGGTGCCGGTGCAGATCGTCGACCGCTCGGAGCGCGTCCAGGCGGCGTTGAGGTTCGCTGCGGGCGCCTCGGCGGCGGGATCCTTGTCGGCCGGCCTCTGCTACCTGTGCGATCAGCTCGCGACGATGACCGGGTCGCCCGTCGCCTCGGTGTACGTGCTCGAGGCCGGCGACGAGCTGGTGCTGCGCGGCACGTTCGGATTCACCCGCGACGCCTTGGGGGAAGTGCGCATGAAGGTCGGCCAGGGCATCACCGGCACCTGCGTGGAGACGATGAGTCCGGTGACCGTCGACGACGCGCGCCTCACGGAGCAGTTCGAGTACTTCCCGCAGCTCGCCGAAGAGCGTTATCCCGCGTTTCTCGCCATTCCCCTGTCATCGGCCGCGCGGCCGCGCGGAGCGCTGGTGCTGCAGCGCGAGGCCGGACCATTCTCGGAGGCCGACATCCTGCTGACCATCGGCGCCACGCGAGCGCTCACGGCATTGATCGAGGCGCAGAACCCCGCCGGGGCGCACGTGATCCTGCGCGGCGAGGGCAACCAACGCGGCCGATCGCTCGGGGTGGCGACGTTGCTGTCGCGGGCGCTGCCGCGCCGCGATCCGCGGAAAGCCTCTCCCGAACAGCTCTCGGCTGCCTTCGCGGCGGAGCGGGAAGAGATCATGCAGCTCGCCGAGCGTGCCCGGGCGGCGTTGGCCGCGTCCTGCCGGGAGCTGGAAGAGATCTGCACCACGCTCACCGACGTGCGCCTGGAGGAGCGGGCTCAGGAGCACGTGGCCAGGTACGTTCCGCCCTCCATCGCGCTGGAACGGATCGCCGCCGAGGTCGCGCGGGCGCTCGCGCAGCACGGTCCGGCTGCCCGCAGGGCGGTCGACATCGAGGCGTTCCTCGGGGCAATCGCGCGCAGGCTGTCGGGCATCGAGGCGCAGCGCGTCCGCCGCGGAGAGCTGGTCGTTTCCGTGCACCTGCCCGGGCTCGTCGCCCTGCGGAGCTGGGCGGCAGGGGCCACGGGAGCGGTGTGCGCGACGCCGCGCGACGACTCGATGGGCGGCGCGCTTCTCAGCGCCCTGGGCATGCCCGTGGTCTGGGGCGTGCGCGACATCTTCGAGTCGGTCTCCCAGGGCGATCGCGTCGCTCTCGACAGCGAGAGCGGCGAAGTGACCGTCAACCCCAGCGCCGCCCAGGCGGCGGCGTGGCGTCGCTGAGCGATGCTGGGCGGGCTGTACGGACAGTCGCTCGCGCTGCTGACGGACTTCTACCAGCTCACCATGGCCGCGGCGGCGTGGAAGTCCGGCATGGAAGATCGCGAGGCGGTCTTCCACCTCCTCTTCCGCCGGCCGCCGTTCGAGTCCGGTTTCACCATCGCCGCCGGACTGGCCACGGCGCTCGAGTACATCCGCGAGCTGCGCTTCGCCGACGACGATCTGCGCTACCTGCGCGAGCTGCGCGCCGACTCGGGCGAGCCGATGTTCGAGCCGGCCTTCCTCGATCATCTGCGCTCGCTCGAGCTGGGTGTCGACGTGGACGCCGTCCCCGAAGGCACCGCGGTATTTCCCCAGGAGCCGCTCCTGCGCGTCTGCGGCCCGATCGTTCCCTGCATGCTGCTGGAGACGCCGCTCCTCGACCTGATCAACTTCCAGACACTGATCGCGACCAAGGCCGCGCGCGTCTGCCTGGCGGCGCAGGGCGAGCCGGTGATCGAGTTTGGCCTCCGGCGGGCGCAGGGCATCGACGGAGCGGTGAGCGCGGCGCGCGCGGCCTACATCGGCGGGTGCGCCGCGACGTCCGACGTCCTCGCGGGAAAGCTCCTGGGAATCCCGGTCCGCGGAACGCACGCGCATTCCTGGGTGATGCTCTTCGATTCGGAGCGCGAGGCGTTCGCAGCCTATGCCCGGGCGATGCCGCACAACGTCGTCCTGCTGGTGGACACCTACGATTCCCTGCGGGGCGTTCGCAACGCCATCGAGACGGGAAGATGGCTGCGCTCACAAGGGCGCGAGCTGTCCGGCATCCGCCTCGACTCCGGAGACCTCGCCTGGCTCTCGATCGAGGCGCGCAAGCTGCTCGACGCCGCGGGGTTCGCGAAGACCGTCATTCTCGCTTCCAACGAGCTGGACGAGAACGTCATCGCGAGCCTGAAGCAGCAGGGCGCGAAGATCACGGCCTGGGGAGTCGGCACCCGGATGATCACGGGCGCGGAAGACGCGGCCCTGGGCGGCGTCTACAAGCTCTCCGCGATCCGCGCTCGCGGCGGGCCCTGGAAACCGCGGATCAAGCTCTCCGAGCAGAGCGCCAAGATCTCCGTGCCCGGCGTGCTGCAAGTGAGACGCTTCAGCGCCGGCGGCGAGTTCGTTGGCGACTTGATCTACGACGTCGGGGACGGCGAGCCGTCGCGAACGCTGGTCGACCTGCAAGACGCCACCCGGCGCAAGACCGTGCCCGAGGACGCCTCGCACGAGGACCTCCTGGTGCCGGTGACCCGCGCGGGCCGGATCGTCTACAGCCCTCCGCCTCTGGCGGAATCGCGCGCGCGGGCGGCGCGGCAGCTCGAGAACTTGCATGGCGGCATCAAGCGGTTCGTCAATCCGCACCGGTATCCCGTGGGCGTGGACCCCGCGCTGCACGATCGCCGCACGAAGATGATCCTGCAGGCCCGAGGGGAGTGATCTTCAGCGGGTGAGCGACCTGACGGCCGCCTCGAGCGCCGCCGGACTGGCTCGGCCGATGAAGCTCTTGCGCAGCTTTCCCCCGGCATCGAACACGAAGGTCGCCGGGAGCGTTCCGTCCCACCTCGGCTCGCCCACCGCGCGCAGCACGGGGTCCGGGTTCGGTGCGTCCAGCAGCACCGCGGGAACGGCGAGCAGCTCGTATTGCGCGAGCATCTCCTGCGCCGCCGCGCGCTGCTCCGGGCGATCGATGCTGACCAGGAGGACGCCGGCGCCTCGATCGGGCAACTGCAGCAGCTGCTGGCGGAGCGAGGGAAATTCCTGCCGGCAGGCGACGCACCAGGTCGCCCAGAAGTGGAGGACGACCGGCCGCGGCTGCTTTCCCGCGGCCTGCGAGACCAGCTTCGGGGCCTGGGAGACCGGCAGCACCGGCATGGCGGCAGTCAACAGCGCTGCGAGAATGGCGCTCATCAGTCCAGCTCGATCAGCTCGAAGCGGTCGCGGCGGGGCGTTTCCTCGCGCTTCGTCCCCGGGCACGCGAGCAGGCTCGAGCTGCCCTGACCGCACAGGCGGCACAGGCCCAGCGGTGAAAAATCATGCTCGCCCGGTTGCAGGGTGCGGGGCGGCGGCGGCGCGGCCGGAGGGAGCCGCACCAGGAGCTCGTCGATGCGGCGCACGATCTCCTCCTCGCGGCGGGCGATCTCGGCTCCGCGCGGGTCTGGCCGGCCGTCGAGGCCGCAGAGCGCGCGCTCCTCGAAAAATACCTCGATCACCGCCGCTGGCTGTTTCTGGCGCAAGAGCAGCGCGAACCGCCGCCGCCCCTCGTCGCGCAGGAGCCGGCGGCGTGCCTCGGGCACCACTCCCAGCTCGCGCAATGCCGCGTCGCCTTCGCGCTCGCGGTCCTCCGGCTCCCACTCGGCGGCGAGGATCACGTGCAGCCGGCCTCCGAACCGCTCCGCCAAGGGCGCGAACGGCCGCAGCTTGTCCTCGCTGGTGTACTTGTCGCCCACGACAGCGAGCAGCGTCGGCCGATCGGTCAGCGCCGGCTGCAGCATCTGCCAGAGCGATCTGCGCGCCCGCCGGGCGGCAAACCAGGGGATCACGGTGTACACGGCCTGAGGATAACCCACGCTTGACCGCCCGCGCAGCGCGCGCCATGAGTCGGCGGCTTGCACCTGACCATCCTCTCCCGCAAGCCTGGCATCTACACCACTCGCCGGCTCGCGCAGGCGGCGCGGTTGCGCGGGGCGCGGGTCCGGATCCTCGACCCCCTTCGCGTCGAGGTGCACCTCGGCGAAGACACGGGCGCCTATTACGGGCGCAAGCGGCTGTCTCGCACCGACGTGGTGGTGCCGCGCATCGCGCCCTCCGTCCAGGCCTACGGGCTGGCGGTGGTGAACCATTTCGAGATGATGGGGGTCCCGACGCTGAACGGCGCGGCCGGGATCGCCGCCAGCCGCAACAAGATGCGGGCGTTGCAGTTGCTGGCCGCGGGCGGCGTGCCGGTGCCGCCGACGGTGATGGCGGCCAACGCGAGCGAGCTGAAGGCGCTGGTCGAGCTGGTCGGCGGCCTGCCCGTGCTGATCAAGCTGCTCACGCCCAGCGAACGCCCGCTGGTGATGCTCTGCGAGTCGCTGCAGTCGATGGAAGCGGCCCTGGAGACCGTGCTCTCCATGGGCCACAACCTGGTGGTCCAGAGGTACGTGCGCCGGCAGCGGGAGCGCGATCTGCGGGCGCTGGTGGTCGGCGAGGAGGTGACGGCCTGGGTCGAACGCCGCCCGCGCCCGGGCCGGCTGCTGCATACGCTCGCGCGGGGCGCCAAGCTGAAGTCTGTGCGCGTGCCGGTATCCCTCGACCAGCTCGCCGTCAAGGCAGCCCGCGTGGTCGGGCTCGAAATCGCGGCGGTGGACCTGCTCGAGGCCGCAGCCGGCCCGATGGTCTTCGACGTCAACTCGAGTCCCGGGCTGAAGGGGCTGGAGAAGGCGACCGGCAAGGATCTGGCGCTCCCCATCGTGGGACGCGCAGAAGAGCTGGCAGGGGGTTAGAATCCCTCCATGGTCGCCTTGATCGTCGCCGGACTCCTCGCCGCATCTCCGGATGTCTCGGGCACCTACCGCATCGAGACGTCCAAAACCCTCAAGGTGAAGAAAGGGGAGACGGGCCACGCGAAGGTCGAGGTGGTGCCGCGGTCCGACGCGCACGTCTCGCCCGACGCTCCCATCTCTCTGGCGCTGACCTCGGGTCCGGCGCTGAAGCTCGAGAAGGAGAAGCTCGGCCGCCCGGAAGCCAAGGAGACCAAGGAGAAGGGGGTGGCGTTCGACGTTCCCTTCACCGCTTCCGCCGCCGGCAAGGACGAGGTGAAGGGGACGCTCAGCTTCTTCATCTGTACCGAGAAGCTTTGCGAGAAACAGAAGCGCGAGATCGCGATGGCGGTCGAGGTGCAGTGAGCCGGTTCCTCTACGGCGTCAATCCGGTGCTCGAGGTGCTCAGGGTCCACCCCAATGAAGTGGTGCGGGTGTTGCTGGAGCGTGGCAGGGAAGGGCGGAGATCGCAAGGCGCGGATCGTGTCGCCCAGGCGGCGGCGCAGGCGGGAGTGCGCGTCGAGGACGTCCGGCAGGGAGAGCTCGCACACCGCTCGCGCTCCGGAGTACACCAGGGCGTCGGGGCCGAGCTGGCCGAATTCCGGTATGCGGAGCTGGAGGAGTTGCTCGCCGGCATCCGTGACCCTGCGCTGCTTCTCGTTCTCGACGGCGTCACCGATCCGCAGAACCTCGGCGCTCTGGTCCGTAGCGCGCACGCGCTCGGGGCGCACGGCGTCGTATTGCCGAAGGACCGGGCCGTGGGCGTCACGCCCGCCGCGTTCAAGGCGGCCGCCGGGGCGCTCGAGCATTGTCCGGTCGCGCGGGTGACGAACCTCGCACGCGCCGTGGATCAGTTGAAGGAGCAGGGCATCTGGACGGTCGCCCTCGCAGGCGACGGGGAGCGGGAGCTGGGGTCGATCGATCTGACGGTCCCTACGGCCCTCGTCCTGGGCAGCGAGGGTTCTGGAGTGCGGCCACTGGTGCGCAGGACCTGCGACCACATCGCGCGCATTCCGATGTCCGCCGGGGTGGGATCGCTGAACGTCGCCGCCGCGGGTGCAGTGGCGCTCTATGAGGTCGCCCGGCAGCGCCTTCTCGCCGCCGGACGCTAGAGCGGCTTATTCCTGTACAGTCTCAAGCAGTAGCCGCAAAGGCGCACCTACGGTGCGGCAGCGACTAGAAGGTGAACGCGGCGGTCAGCCGCAAGCTACGTTTTTCCGCGGGGTGAAAATGGATGCGCGGCCGGGCCTCGTCCACTCCCCCGGCAGGCTCGCCGCGCAGGCGCGATCTGTAGAAGTAGGCGATGTCGTCGACCTCTGCATCGAACAGGTTGAAGAGGTCGAGGGTGAGCCTGGCCCATCCCGTGACCCGGAAGCTCGCTTGTGCATTGAAGATGGTGGACGAGGTCGATCGCGCGCTGTCGTCCTCGACCAGCGGGCGCGGTCCGAAGTAGCGCATGTACACGCTCGCCCGCCAGGGCCCGAGCTCATGCAAGGTGGCCCCCGCGGAAGCGGTCCACTCGATGGAGCCCGGAATGCGATCTCCGGTGACGGCGGGATTCGGGTCCGGGCTGGTGAATCGCGCATGCGACCAGGCGAGGACGAGGTCGCAGACCAGCCAATGAATCGGGTGCCACTGCGTGTTCCATTCGATCCCGTAGCGCCGGGACGCGCGCGAGTGCTCGGTCGTGCCGGCGTCGCCGGTGAACACCAGTTCCGAGTCGATGTCGAGCCGCCACAGCGCCAGCGAGGACTGCACGTCGGGCAGGATCTCGGTGCGCGCGCCGAGCTCGCCGCCGCGGGTTTGCACGAGCGGCGTCGCCTTGGTTACCGGCGCACCGGACCTCGGATCCACGGTGGCCGTCACGCCGCGGGCGTCGTTGGAATGGAAGCCGAGCCCGAAGTTGACGAAGAGCTCCGTCTTTGCCCAGGGGCCGAAGATCGCCGAAAGCTTCGGAGAGGCGCGGCCGGCGTCGTCGCGCCCGGAGTTCATCGGATTGTCGCTCACGACGTCGAAGAAGTAGTGGTCGTACCGTAGGCCACCGACTGCGCGCAGCCACCGCGTGAGACCCAGCTCGGCCTCCGCGAAAAGGCCGGCGCTCGTCTCGTGCACCGTATCCCGGCTCACCGTCGTCAGCCGCTGCCGCGCCACCGTCTGGTAGAGGCCGATGGGAGCGATGCGATCGTGGCGCCCTTCCCACCCGACGGTGGCGTGCAATGAGATCGAGGGCGTCGACGCCGTCCAGGCGTAGTGGCCGGAGGTGCCGAACAGCCACCGGTCGTCGGCCTGCTCGAACTGATCTCCGTTCCCCGGGTCGCGGAGGAAGTAGGTGAAATTCGAGAAGAGGTTCAGCCGGTACTTCACCGCGTAGACGTTGGCCTGCAGCACCCCGTTCCCTAAATCCTGCTGATAGTCGCCAGAGAGGCTGAAGCGGTGGGTCTTTCCGCCGTCCGAGGGATCGATGGCGCCGAAGCGGTCGATCAGGCCCAGCTCGACTGCTCGCAGCGGGACCTGGTCGGTGGCGTTCCACAGGCCGTAGTAGCCCATCGCCGTCACCCCCCACCTCGTGTCTCCCGAAGGGCGCGTGTAGCGCACTACCCCATTGACGCGGCGGTAGTCGTCGGGGTGGTCCCAGGGGCCGTCCTCGTGGAAGAGCTCGAGGGCGTAGAGGAGGTTTCCTCCGGCCACCTTTGGCGATCCGGCGATGAGCGCGCGGCCGTAGCCGAAGTTGCCCCCGGTGAGCGTCATGAGATTTTCCGGCAACGACTCGGCGTAGTGGATGTCCGCCGCGCCGGCGGAGGCGAAGTCACCCTTCGAGGCGAAGTACGGCCCCTTGAAGTAGTCGACGCGCTGGACGAGCTCGGGGATGAGGAAGTTGAGGTCCGTGTAGCCCTGTCCGTGAGCGTGCGTCCGGAGGTTGACCGGCATGCCGTCCAGCGTAGTGAGAAAGTCCGTGCCGTGATCGAGGTTGAACCCGCGCAGGAAGTACTGGTTCGCCTTCCCGGCCCCGCTGTGCTGCGTGATGACCAGGCCCGGCACGAGTTCCAGCACCTCGCCGGGTCGAAGGATGGGACGGTCCTCCACCAACTGGTTGGTGATCCTGCCAGCGCTGGCGGCGTCGGACGAGCCGACGGCATTCTCGTAGTGGCCGGTGACCTCGATCTCCTCGCCGTAGCGCGTGTCCGGGCTCGCGTCCTCCGCACGAGCGAGAGCAGGAGCCAGAAGCGCGGCCACGAGCGCGCAGCGGCACGGAGCCGGGCGGGCCCGCAAGGCGGGTTCCATGAGCGTTCTCCGAAATCTGGTTCGAGGCCGACGTGAGCGAGTCCTGCCGGGATCTCAGCCGTCGGTCGGCGGCCCCTGTGCCCGGTCGGGGACCAGATAGCGGAGCGGGGAGCGAAGCTGTCCGTCGAAAGCGGCCTGAGCAGCATGCTGTGGAGCCGGGATTGCGACGTCCGGAATCTGAGGCGCACCGTGGAGGGCGATCCCCAGGTGGACGAGAGCGCCGGAGCCGTGCGGAGCCGGACCGGCGGGACCGTGGGAGTGGCCATGCCGATGGTCGTGCCCATGCTCTTTCGCGCCCGGTAGGCCCGGCGCGTGCCCGCGCTCGAGCGCGTACGCGAGCGCCTCGAGCGGGTCGCTCGAGCCTGCTCTCCAGGCCTCCGCCAGGGCGTCTGCCTCGTCCTCCTGCTCCTCGCGGCAGTGCTCCTCCGCATGGAGGAGCGGCGAGGCCACGAGGCCGACGACCGCGACCGCGGAGAGGAACATCGCCCGGTCCGAGCGGCCAGCCGAGGTCATCGGCGAGAGCGTCGCTCCGCCAAACCGGAGATGCAAGCGGACCGGAGGAAGCCCGCGAGAAAGAGGAACCGGCCCGCGCGCTTCGGCGGTATCATTGAAGGATGCAGGCGGTGCGCGCACCGGCCGTCGCCGGCAGCTTCTATCCCGCCGATCCTTCGCAGCTGCGCGAGACGGTGGCGCGCTTGCTCGCGGGCGCGGCCTATGGAGCCCCGCCGAAGGCGCTGATCGCTCCGCACGCCGGCTACGCGTACTCCGGGCCGATCGCGGCCTCGGCGTTCCGGCGCGTCGAGGACGCCCCGTTGTCCCGCGTGGTGCTGCTGGGGCCTTCCCACTTCGCGCCGCTGCGCGGCCTCGCGCTCCCCGGCGCCGCCGCCATGCGCACTCCGCTGGGAGACATTCGGGTCGAAGAGATCTCGCTGCCGCAGGACCCGCGCGCCCACGCCGACGAGCATTCGCTGGAGGTGGAGGTGCCCTTCCTCCAGGTGGCGTTGCGCTCTTTCACGCTGGTCCCGTTGGCGGTCGGGGACGCGACCCCTGACGAGGTCGCCGGCGTCCTCGAGCAGCTGTGGGGCGGCGCCTCGACGCTGATCGTCGTCAGCTCCGATCTGTCCCACTATCTTCCCTATACCGACGCGCAGCGCGCGGACGCGGCGAGCGCCAAGGAGATCCTCGCGCTCGGACGCCTCACCCCGGACGACGCCTGCGGCGCGGCCCCGGTGAACGGATTGTTGCTCGCCGCCAAGCGGCGGGGGCTCCGCGCCGAGTTGATCGATCTGCGCAACTCCGGAGACACGGCGGGCGACAGGAAGCGCGTGGTCGGCTACGGGGCCTTCGCGTTCTACGAGAAGTGAAATGAACGTTTCCGGCCGCTACTCCCATTCTCTCTCCGACGGACGCATCCAGTGCGACGTCTGTCCTCGCTACTGCGCGCTGCACGAAGGACAGCGCGGGTTCTGCTTCGTCCGCGCCCGCGAGGGCGATGAGATCGTGCTCACGACGTACGGCCGCTCGAGCGGGTTCTGCGTGGACCCGATCGAGAAGAAGCCGCTCAACCACTTCCTGCCGGGGACCAGCGTGCTCTCCTTCGGAACCGCGGGCTGCAACCTCGGCTGCCGGTTCTGCCAGAACTGGGACATGTCGAAGTCGCGCGAGATGGACACGCTCGCGGACGCCGCATCCCCGGAACAGATCGCGCGCAGGGCGCAGGAGCTCGGCTGCCGCAGCGTCGCGTTCACCTACAACGACCCGACCATCTTCCTGGAATACGCGGTCGACGTGGCGCAGGCCTGCCACGATCGCAGCATCCGCACGGTCTCGGTGACCGCCGGCTACATCTGCGAGGAGCCCCGGCGCGAGCTCTACCGGTACATGGACGCTGCGAACGTCGACCTGAAGGGGTTCACCGAGGACTTCTACCGCCGCCTCTGTTTCGGGCACCTCGACCCCGTCCTGGACACGCTGAAGTACCTGCGGCACGAGACGCCGGTCTGGCTGGAGATCACCACCTTGCTGATCCCCGGCGAGAACGATTCCGACGCGGAGATCGACGCGCTCACGCGCTGGGTCCATCGTGAGCTGGGCGCGGACGTGCCATTGCACTTCACCGCCTTCCATCCCGACTTCAAGATGCTGGACAAGCCGCCGACGCCGCCCCGTACCCTCACCCGCGCGCGGGAGATCGGCCTTGGAAACGGCTTGCGCTACGTCTATACGGGCAACGTCCACGACGAGTCAGGCGGAACGACGTATTGCGGCTCCTGCGGCGAACCGCTGATCGGACGAGACTGGTATCGGCTCACCCGTTGGGCGATCGCGGACGGGCGCTGTGAAGGATGCGGAGCGGGCGTCCCGGGGGTCTTCGAACCGCGCCCCGGCCGGTGGGGCCCACGCCGGCTGCCGGTGCGGATCGGCGGCTGATGCGCATTTGGTGCCAAGCTTGACAAGGTGTGCGAGATCCCCTACAAGGCGTGCTCCCTGCGCCGGACAGGTGTCTCTTCAGCCTGAAACAGCGCAGTAAAATCGAGCGCTTAGGCTGGCGTAGCTCAGCCGGCAGAGCACCCGCCTTGTAAGCGGAAGGTCGCGGGTTCGACTCCCGCCGCCAGCTCCAGCCGGCGCGAGTGGCGGGATGGAGACGCGAGTCGTCCTTGTTGTGCGGGTACACACCAGGAGGGATGCCCGAGCGGCCAAAGGGAGCAGACTGTAAATCTGCCGGCTTACGCCTTCGAAGGTTCGAATCCTTCTCCCTCCACCACTCAACTCACGGAGAACGGACGCGCGGGAATAGCTCAGCTGGTAGAGCGTCAGCCTTCCAAGCTGGATGTCACGGGTTCGAATCCCGTTTCCCGCTCCAACGCAATGAAAGGGACCGCCCACATAGCTCAGTCGGCAGAGCACTTCCTTGGTAAGGAAGAGGTCACCAGTTCAATTCTGGTTGTGGGCTCCAGTGACGGAGCAAAGAGATGAACCGAACCATCATCACGCTCGAGTGCCCGGTGTGCAAGCAGCGCAACTACACCACGACGAAGAACAAGCGGACCATGACGGACAAGCTGCTCCTGCCGAAGTTCTGCCCCCGTTGCCGCAAGCACACCGAGCACAAGGAGACGAAGTAGGCGAGCGCCACAGGCCAGTAGCTCCAATGGTAGAGCGGCGGTCTCCAAAACCGCATGTTCCAGGTTCGAGTCCTGGCTGGCCTGCCAATCGCTTCGGTTGACCCATGACGAACACCCGCCTGGTAGCCATCGGATACGTCGTGCTCGCGCTCGCCGCGGGCCTCTTCCTCGAGCACGTGCTGCTCGTCGTGTTCGGGGGATTCGGCCCGACGCAGCCCCTCACCCGCCCGCTGGTGGGGGACTGGACCTGGAGCACCGTGATCGGCCTGGGGAGCTGCGCCGCCGCCGCCGTCTACCTGTGGATGAACCCCCGGACGCACGAGGTCTCGCTGGAGATCGCCGGCGAGCTGCGCAAGGTGAGCTGGCCGAGCTTTGCCGAGACCCGCGCCGCCACCGTCGCCGTGATCGTCGCTTCCATCATCGCCGCCGTGCTGCTGGGCCTCTTCGACGTGTTCTGGCAGTTCCTCACGGACAAGATCCAGAACCCGAGCATCTGAGAGAAGAATGCCAATGGCCGCCGAGGAGAAGAAGATCGACAAGAAGTGGTACGTGGTCCACACGTACTCGGGCTTCGAGAACAAGGCGAAGAAGTCCCTCGAGGAGAAGATCAAGCAGAACTCCCTCGAGGAGTACTTCGGCGACATCCTCATCCCGATGGAGAACGTCGTCGAGATGGTGAAGGGCGAGAAGCGCGCCTCGAAGCGCAAGTTCTTCCCCGGGTACATCCTGGTGCAGATGGAGCTGAACGACCGGACCTGGCACCTGGTGAAGAACACGCCCAAGATCACCGGATTCGTCGGCAATGCCACCAAGCCCCCGGCGGTGAGCGAGCACGAGATCGCGCGGCTCACCACGCAGCTCTCGGAAGGCGCGCTGAAGCCGAAGCCGAAGGTGGAATTCGAGGAGGGCGACAACGTGCGGGTGGTGGACGGGCCGTTCTCGAACTTCAACGGCACCGTCGAGGAAGTGAATCCGGACAAGGGCCGGGTGCGCGTGCTGGTCTCGATCTTCGGGCGCGCCACCCCGGTCGAGCTCGACTTCATGCAGGTGGAGAAGACGTAACGGTGGGAGGCTGACGACAGCCGCTCGGACCACGGAGAGAAGCAATGGCGAAGAAGGTCACAGGAATGGTGAAGCTGCAGCTTCCCGCCGGGAAGGCGAATCCGTCGCCGCCGGTCGGGCCTGCGCTGGGCCAGCACGGCGTCAACATCATGGGGTTCTGCAAGGAGTTCAACGCGGCCACACAGGCGCAGGCCAAGGAGGGCCTGATCGTTCCGGTGCTGATCACCATCTATTCGGACCGGTCGTTCACGTTCGTGGTGAAGACGCCGCCCGCCGCGATCCTGATCAAGAAGGCGCTCGGGCTGCATACGGAGAAGAAGAAGGGCTCCGGGGCGCACAAGCCCGGCAAGGAGAAGGTGGGGACGCTCAAGCGCAAGCAGCTCGAGCAGATCGCCAAGACCAAGATGCCGGACATGACGGCGGGCTCGCTGCAGGCAGCGATGAACTCCATCGCCGGGACCGCGCGCTCGATGGGCGTGGACGTGGAGAGCTAGCCATGGCCAAGCACGGGAAGAAGTACCTGGAGGCGGCGAAGCTGGTGGACGTCCACAAGCGCTACTCGGTGGACGAAGCGGTGAGCCTGGTGCAGAAGACCGCCCAGCTGACCAAGAGGAAGTTCGACGAGACCGTGGACGTGGCCATCAAGCTCGGCGTCGATCCAAAGCACGCCGACCAGATGGTCCGCGGCGCCGTCGTGCTTCCGCACGGCATCGGGAAGACCGTCCGGGTGGCGGTCTTCGCCAAGGGCGACAAGGCGCGCGAGGCGACCGAAGCGGGCGCGGACGTGGTGGGTGCGGAGGATCTCGCCGCCAAGGTCCAGGAGGGTTGGATGGATTTCGACGTGGCCATCGCCACGCCCGACATGATGGGCGTGGTCGGACGCCTGGGTAAGGTGCTCGGGCCACGCGGGCTGATGCCGAACCCGAAGGTGGGCACGGTCACGGCGGACGTCGCGCGGGCGGTGCGCGAGTCGAAGGCCGGCAAGGTGGAATTCCGGGCGGAGAAGGCGGGAATCGTCCACGTTCCGGTGGGCAAGGCCTCCTTCGACCCGAAGCGGCTCCAGGACAACGTGAACGCGATCCTGGACACCATCATCCGGGCCAAGCCGGCCACCGCCAAGGGCGTCTATCTCAAGGGGGTCACCCTCAGCACCACGATGGGTCCTGGAATCAAACTCGACGCGGCCGCCATCACCGCGGCCCATAAGTAGGGAACCGAAACGAAGTGGGGGGTCCAGGGGGGAGCGAGATCCCCCCTGGTAGAGGCGGCGGAGCCGCCGGATCTAGAGCGTCGCACGAAAGCAGAGCGACGGGAGTACAGGGAGAGGGCACGAAGACAAACGAATCTGGTCCAAGACAGCAGGTGGGGTGCGATCCCTTAATCAGACCTGCCGAGACAGAGCTGGGCCAGGAGGTTCCGAGGGCACCTGCCATTCCGGAACCGAATCTGCGCAAGAAAAGGAGGTGAGGTCATGCAGCGCAACGAGAAGCAGGAACTGGTCGGCGCCCTGAGGGAGAAGATGGTCAAGGCCGCCATCGCGATCGCGGTGGGGTACAAGAACCTCGACGCCGCCGCCACCGTGAAGCTCCGGAAGACGTTCCGGGAGAGCAAGGTGGACTACAAGGTCGTCAAGAACACCCTGGCACGGCTCGCCGCGAAGGGCACCCCCCTGGAGAAGTTCACCGAGGGGCTGGACGGGCCCAACGCGATCATCCTCGGGTACGACGACGTGGTGGTGCCCGCAAAGGTGCTCCGCGACGTCCTCAGGGAGCAGGGCGAAAAGATGACCGTCAAGGCGGGCGTGGTCCAGGGGAACCTGGTCGACGCCAAGAGCCTGGCGGCGCTCGCGGACATGCCGGGCTTGCCCGAGCTCCGCGGGATGCTGGTGGGCATGATCGCCGGTCCCGCAACGAAGCTGGTGCGCCTGCTGAGCACGCCGGGCGGTCAGATCGCCCGGGTGCTCAAGGCGAAGTCGGAGAAGGCGGCCTAGCGGCCCTACGACCGAGGAAGCGTACGCTTTTCAACATTTTGCTGCGCTGCAAACGGCGCGCCGTTAAAAGGACGGAACTTTCATGGCTGACCTGAACGCGATCGCTGACCAGTTGTCCTCGCTCACCGTCATGCAGGCGGCTGAGCTCGTGAAGATGCTCGAGCAGAAGTGGGGTGTCTCCGCCGCTGCTCCCGTCGCCGTGGCGGCCGGCCCGGCCGCGGGCGCTGCCGGGGCCTCGGCCGCCAAGCCTGCCGAGGAGAAGACGGAGTTCACCCTGGTGCTCACTGCCGCGGGCGAGAAGAAGATCAACGTCATCAAGGAGGTCCGGACCATCACCGGCCTCGGCCTGAAAGAGGCCAAGGATCTCGTCGAAGGCGCCCCCAAGACGGTGAAGGAGGGGCTTTCGAAGGAGGACGCGAACAAGTTCGCCGAGATGCTCAAGGCGGCAGGCGCAACGGTCGAGATCAAATAGACCGGCGCCTCGTCAATCCGACCGGCTCGGCGTGGATCGAAGGATCCGCGCCGCTGCCGGAGTTTTCGCTTCGCAGGAGCCGTACCGTTTCGTAGTTCCGGGGTGTCTGACCTTCAGTCCGAGGAGCACTCGCTCAAATGGCGACCACGATCCAGAACAACTTCCGCATCCGCAAGAACTTCGCAAAGATCCAGA